>JABCPS020000001.1 GCA_013332955.2 Candidatus Saccharimonadota bacterium
GTAGTGAGGTAACCAACTGGGGCACCCATACCTTTACGAATTTTGAAGGTAGCAATAGATTTCTTTGCTAGTCTAGAGGTGGAAGCTTGGCCGGTAATCTTAGCAAGAGTAAGGGCTACGGTTTCAGTGTAGTGCTTATCTTCACGTTTTTTACCAACACCACAAGAGACAATCACTTTTTCAAGCTTTGGTACTTGATTGATGTTCTTGATGTTAAGCTCTTTTTCTAGGTCTTTTACGATTTTGTCTTGGTATAAGACTTCCAAACGTGGGGTATATTCAGCCATGATTATTTCCCTTCTTTCTTAAGATTGGAAAGATCGATACCGACGTGAATATCTTTCTTACCACCCTTTGGATTAAATTGAGTGGCTTTGATGTGGCGCTCGCGAATGCCGATACCTTCGATCATTGCTTTGTGAGCGGCACGATCCATTTTGACGATTTTACCAGTCTGACCTTTGTGGTCGCCGGCAATGATTTTAACCATATCGCCAGATTTCAAATTCTGTGCCATATTATAGAACCTCCGGTGCTAAACTGATAATCTTGTTGAAGCCGAGTTCACGAAGCTCGCGTGGGACTGGTCCGAAGACACGGGTGCCCTTTGGAGTTTTGTCGTCGTTAACGATGACGGCGGCGTTGTCGTCGAAGCGGATGGTAGAACCATCAGCACGGCGAATTTGACCACGAGTACGAACGATAACGGCACGAACTACTGCTTTTTTCTTAATGTTTCCTGTAGGAGATGCGTCCTTTACGCTGGCGGTGACAATGTCACCAACACGAGCGTAACGAGCGCGAGTTCCACCGAGGACACGGATTACGCCAAGTTCCTTGGCTCCGCTGTTATCTGCGACAGCTAATCTAGTTTCCTGTTGAATCATCTTAGTTTTCCTCTCCTTCTTGGTCACCAGTGACTTCAGACTTTAATTCGACTGAATCGTGAGACTTTTCAAGAATTTTGACGAGTTTATAGGTACAAGTCTTTGAGTAAGGACGGCAGGCGATGATCTCAACCTTATCACCAAGCTTAGCCTCATTTGCTTCATCATGAGCGGTGTACTTACGGGTGTGTGAGTACTGCTTGTGATAAAGTGGATGAGTTTCACGGCTGGTAATGGAGACGGTGATGGTCTTATCGCGCTTATCAGAGGTAACTACTCCTTGAAGTGTTTTTGCCATACTTAGGCTCCCTTTCCTTGATTAATTAAAGTTAGTGCTTTTGCGATTTCTTTACGCAAAGCTTTGATACGATGTGGATTTTGCAAGGTACCTTCGTAGAGTCCATGCTTAGCTTCGAGAAGCTCTTGCTTCAACTCAGCGACGGTTTTAACCTTGGCGGTTTCAGTTTTCTTGTCTGCCATGATTAAATTTCACCTTTCCTTACAAATTTACAACGTACTGGAAGTTTGTGAGAGGCAAGACGAAGTGCTTCTTTTGCCTGTTCTTCGGTGACTTCAGCCATCTCGAACATCACAGTACCAGTTTTAACTTTAGCTACGTAAAATTGTGGTTCACCTTTACCAGAACCCATTTTCACATCTAGAGGTTTCTTGGTGACAGGGGTGTGTGGGAAGATGCGGATCCAAATTTTACCACCACGCTTAATGTAGCGGGTAATAGCTTGACGGGCAGCCTCGATTTGGCGGGAATTGATGCGTTCATTGTCGAGAGACATGAGACCAAATTCGCCAAAAGCGACAGTGTTACAGCGAGTAGCTACGCCATCATTTTTGCCTTTTCTAACCTTACGGTGCGCAATGCGACTTGGAAGTAAAATAGCCATATTTATTTTTCTCCCTTATAAATCCAAACCTTAACACCTACGATACCGGCGATGGTTGGAGCGTGATGACAGTGAAAATCGATGTCAGCGCGGAGAGTATGTAGAGGAACTGAACCCTCGATGAATTTCTCACGGCGAGACATTTCGGCGCCATTAAGACGACCAGAAACTTCGACACGAACACCTTTAGCACCTGCGGTCATGGTAGACTGAGTAGCCATCTTGACGGCACGGCGGAAGTTCATACGCTTACCAAGTTGGAAACCGATATTTTCAGCAACGAGCTTGGCGGATAATTCAGGTTTCTTAACTTCTTCCACGTTGAGGCGGATTGGTTGAGAAACGAATTTTTCCAATTCTTTCTTTAATTCATTAATACCAGCACCTTGTTTGCCGATAACTGCACCAGCCTTGGCGGTACGGATAGTAACCGTGGTAAGGTTGTCAGTACGTTCGATTTCGATGCGGGCAATGGTTGGGCGAGCTTTGAAACGGTTTTCAATAGTCTCGCGGATCTTGACGTCTTCGATTAACCATTTTTTGAAATCAGTGTTTTTGGTGAACCATTTGGAGGCCCAATCTTTACTGATTTGAAGGCGATAAGAAACCGGGTTTACTTTTTGACCCATTACTTGTCCTCCTTAGCTGATTCTTTTTTAGCTTTTTCTTCGCCAGCTACTTCAACGAAGATGTTGCTGCTAATCTTCTCAAATGGAAGAGCGCGACCGCGTGATGCAGGAACAAAACGGCGGATGCGAGTACCAGCAGTAACAGAGATACGAGCGATGCGGATAGTCTTTGGGTCGATTGAAACACCAGAGTTAATGAGATTAGCTTTGGCAGAATCAATAGCCTTCATGACTGGACGTGCAGCGCGGCGTGGGGTGTGTTCTAGAATGACAAGAGCGTCGGCGACGTAGCGATCGCGAACGAGGCTAGCGACGACATTGGTCTTGCGTGGCATAGAATCTACACCTTTAATGTAAGCATGTGCAAAATGAGTGGACATTATTTACCTCCCTTTACATCAGCTTTTTTACCACCATGGCGTTTGAACTTGCGAGTTGGAGCAAATTCACCAAGCTTGTGTCCGACCATATTTTCGGAAACGAAGATTGGAACGTGGACTTTGCCGTTGTGAACAGCGACAGTGCGACCAACCATTTCTGGGAAGATGGTTGAGTGGCGAGCCCAGGTTTTAATCACGGTGCGATCTTCAGCGGAGAGAGCTTTGATCTTCTTTTCGAGTTTAAAATCCACGAATGGACCTTTTTTAAGGCTACGAGACATAGATTATTTCCTCTTTCCTTCGTGACGACTACGCACGATCATTTTATTAGTTTTCTTATTGTGACGAGTACGGAAACCGAGAGTGAGCTGACCCCATGGAGTACGAGGAGCTTTACCGGTACCGTGACGACCACCGTCACCACCACCGTGTGGGTGATCTGTAGCGTTCATAACAACCCCACGGACACTTGGGCGGATACCTTTACGGCGAGTACGACCAGCAGCACCAATCTTGATGTTTTGGTGTTGGAGGTTACCAACTACACCGATGGAAGCTTCACAAGTTGCGAGAACTTTGCGAACTTCACCTGATGGCATACGAAGAGTGGCATAGCCGTTTTCTTTTGCCATAAGTTGAGCGGATGCGCCAGCGGAGCGGGCCATTTGAGCACCACGACCTGGAGTTAGCTCGATAGCGTAAACCATAGTACCAACTGGGATTAGGTCAAGAGCTAAGCGGTTAGATTCTTCAATTGGAGCTTCTGCACCAGTTTGGAATTTCTTACCCTTAAACATCTTGGAATCAGCAAGTACATAATGGAAGTTGTTGTTTTCGTCTTTGATACGAGCAATACGAGCGCTACGGTTTGGATCGTACTCGATCTCCATAACTTCGAAAGTCTTACCTTGTGGAAGGTTGTGAGTAAGAATACGATAGTGTCTCTTCACACCACCACCACGGTGACGAACAGTAATGCGTCCTTGGTTGTTTTTACCTGCGTTCTGCTTTTTGGCCTTCAAGAGAGACTTGAGAGGTTTTCTGGTCGTAATTTGATCAAAATCCTGAGTAGTCTTCTGGCGCTGAGCAGGAGTAGTAGGACGATAAGCTTTAATGCTCATTATTTTTTATCTCCTTCCTCAACAGTTTCTTCGTCGAAGACGCGGATTTTGTTACCCTCAGCAAGCGTGACATAAGCATACTTGCGGTCGCGACGATATGTTGTGCCTGGATAGGCGTGTTTACCCTTTGAAAAGCGGGTCGCTTTACCCTTACGAGTAAGAATACGGATATCTTTGACGGTGACATTGTATTGTTCAGCGACAGCCTTAGCTACAGCGAGCTTGGAAGCGTCAGCAGGAACATTAAAGATATAAGTAGATTTACTTTGTTCGGCGTAAGCCTTTTCGGTTCTTCGAGGAATAAGTAGCATTATGCGTTCTCCTTTCCGATTAACCAGTTTTCGAGTTGAGCTTCAGAATCCTTTACGAGAACGATTTTGTCTGCATTCATGATGTCGAAGACATTGAGGAATGTAGGACGGACAACTTTGACGAAGTCGAGGTTGTTAGTTGCACGTAGGGTGAGAGCGTCTTTCTCTGGAACTACGATCAGAGTATTTTCTGAAGTAATACCATTTTTCTTAAGAGTAGCTAAGACTTCTTTAACTTTACCATCTTTGATACCGAGAGAATCGATAGTAATGATACTCTTGTCGGTGTTCTTGATGGAAAGAGCTTGCATAACTGCAACCTTCTTGGCGTTTCTTGAAAGATTTTTGGTGAAGTTTTCGTTGCCAGTACGGCCGCCAGCTACACCACCATGGCGCCAGATAGGGTTACGGGTAGAGCCGAAACGAGCACGACCAGTTCCTTTTTGCTTCCATGGCTTCTTACCACCACCGCGAACTTCGCCACGCTTCAAAGTTTTAGCGTGTGAACTACGTGAGTTAGCAAGATATGCATCGTAAGCCAATTTAATCAATTCGTGATTAGTAACTTCGAGATTGAAGATTTCTGGATTTAAATCTGCCATATTACTCCTTTCCCTCCACAGTTACGATACCTTTCTTTGGTCCTGGGACGGCGCCCTTAAGACCGAGGATGTTGTTTTCCTTATCGATATAAGCAACGACAAGATTCTTCACAGTAACTTGATCGTGGCCCATGCGACCTGGCATGCGCTTACCCTTGAAAACTTTTTGAGGATACATCGAGCCGATAGAACCGACTTTACGAATATCGCCCTTGAAGCCGTGGGTATTGCGTGACTCTTGGAAGTTCCAACGTTTGACAGTACCAGCAAATCCTTTACCCTTCGAAATACCAGTAACCGCAACCTTGTCTCCAATTTCAAAATTATCGACTGTAAATACGTCGCCTAACTTGAAATCTGTGGTGGAATCCGTACGAAATTCCTTTAAGATTTTAGGACTTAATGTTTCTCCAGCTTTTTTGACGTGAGCTGATACCGACTTGCTCAGATTCTTACCCTTACCGTAACCGAGCTGCACAGCATTATAACCATCGGTTTCGACGGTCTTTATCTGAGTCACTGTGGCTGGTCCAGCTTGAAGGATAGTAACAGGGGTCACTAAACCATCTTCGCTGATGATTTGGGTCATACCAATTTTGGTGCCGAGGATGACTTTCATCTTTTCCTTTCCTTTACGGAGACACTCTATTAGCTAGACAGTAAGGCAGTTCCGACTTTTTTCTCTGTTTGGCCTATATTAAAAAATATTACAGTTGGAAAAAAGTGGCTTTCCTTAATTGTCTAGTTCTTCAAATGTCACCTTGATAAACTTACAAAGATGATTTTACCACAAATGGCACAGATTATCAAGGTCGGAATTAGACTTCTTCGGCTTCGTCGTCGTGACCTTCAATTTTTGAGACTTTTGAGTCGTTATTTTGGGTGATTTTTGTGGTTGGTTTAGGATTTTTAACTTTTTTCGTGGTATTTACCAGGTGGGTTTCCGAAAGATTTTCATAGAATAAACTTTTGCGCACAGCGACAAGTAAAAGGGTGACGAGATAATATATGCCGAAAATTACGAGAAGGCCCAAAGCGATATAAGTAATCGTTTCATGGCTAAGAATATTATTAACGAGGGCGAGATTTAATAGATTAACTAGAGCCAGTGGTAAAGTGATGAATTGAAGATAGAAAAAGAGGTAACGCAGGAAGTAGCGCAAATAAGTTCGCAAGATTCCGACTTTATGATTAGATTCGACCTTAAGGTTGGTCATAAAAAAGCCAATTGTACGGCCACGAAGCAGAATAGTTGATCCGACGAGATAGACGATGAGTGGGATTTGAATAGTAAAGATATCAGATTCGAGATGAATTGATTTTAGTATAATATCACCAAAGAAGATGGTAAAGAAACCGCCGAAGGTAAAATCAAAACCCATAGCCACGAGACGACGCAGAAGTGAAATTTTATCACTACGCTCGAGACTTTTTTCGTCGATCTGTTCTCTGGTCGGGAGATATTTGGCTAACATGGTGGCCAAAGCAAAGCCGAGAATACCACCGAGAGTATTAGTGGTTAGGTCATCGACATCAAAGAGACGATAGTTGCCGGAATAGATAAAATATAGTCCGCTAAGTTGAGTTAGTTCAAAGAAAAGTGAGAGAAAGAAAGACTTAATGGCGACCTGTTTGAAGTTATTTTTAAAGTAGTATTTGAGATAAAAACCAAAGGGCAGAGTCATGAAAATATTGAAAATCGTGGAGAAGAAGGCGGGGTTATTAATGATGGTGAGGTAGGATTTGGGATTTACTAGCTGCAACTTGGCGTGTTTCAAAATATCGAAGATAAAGTTAAACGGCAGAAGTTGCATCTGGTGATTATGCAATGTAGCGGCTTTTTCGGGAGAAGGAAGCGGTAGAATTACTAAACAGTAGGTGCAAAGCATATACAAAATAAAAGAATAGACGATCCAAATACGCATGCTCCAGATGGAGCCATATTTTTTGTAGTTATAAATTAGATATGGAATAGTAAAAGCTAAGGCCAGAGGCGGAAAGATGTAAGCGGCCTGCTGGATGGAATCGACGTATGTTTGCATAGGTTTATTATATAATGTAAATCATGAAAGTATTACCGATTGTTGTTGCTGGCACAAAGTTTTTGCAAGATTATACAAAATCTCGGACACTTGATTATGGTGCCGGGACTGGACGAAATTCAATTTATTTAGCAAATTTAGGGATTGATGTAATGGCGGTGGATCAAGACATTGAAGAACTTGAAAAATTAGCCATTAATAATAAAATGATTCATCCGGTTAAGGCTGATCTTAGAGATTGGGAGATTCA
>JABCPS020000002.1 GCA_013332955.2 Candidatus Saccharimonadota bacterium
ACGCTGAATTAGAATCCGATCACGCCATACAGAGCAACGATATGCAACTAGACTCAGATTACGCCTCACAAATCAGAAAATCTGAAGTACTCTATGATTCGGATTACGATGATTCCACTTTTGACCCAGGCCCCACTGCGTCCGCCGCAGTCTGCGGTCTCAATGAATATGGCCTCAATAGCTGTGACCTCGACGATGGCGAACTTACTTGTGGTGATGATTTTGCCGATAACGGCGAAACCATCCAAGGCGGACCTTGCCAGGATCTTCGAGAATATTTTAGCGACAAGCCCTATCTAGATTAATGTAGTTTTTTGATTAAGCCTTAAGAAGTTTTTAAAACTCCGACAGTCTCTTCTTGTTTAGGTTACAACATTTTGTCCTCGTACCAGCCAGAAAAAATAACCTCATCAGAGGTTATTTTCTTATTTGTTGTGCTTGCGCTTTTCGCTGTGCTTGTGATTGTTATTACGATTCAATTTAGAAATCACAATCTTTTTCTTTTTAACTGCCATATTTTCTCCATGCAGAATTAGTAAAATATTTTATAGATTATAGCATATTTTCAGAAAAAAGAGACGCGAGAAGCGTCCCTTTTTGACAAATTTTTCAGAACTTGAATTAATCATGGTATTTTTTGAATTTTCGGTCGGAATCCAGAGCTATAGCCAATCATAAATTTTTAGATTTTCAGGTCACTTTAACTTGGTTGCTTATTAAAATTTTGCTTAAATTCTAGAATTAATGGCAACTCGCTCTTGCGCCCGATGCTTGCGGCAATCTCGGAAACTAATTCGCCAATCGCCAGAAACGCCCCCATCGTATCAGCCTCTTGCAAGGTCTCGTCGACCGCATCTTTGACGCTAGTGATAATCCAAACCATCTTAATATCAAATTTGAAACATCGCTCCGCATCCATCAGATCGATCATCTTCATCTGCATTTCGCGTGTGAGAAATTGCTCCTGGTAATAATCCTTCAGATTGCGAATCATACTCCGTTGTTTATTAATTTTCGGCTGCGCCACATAAGTATCGCAAGTCTTCACTGGCGGCACTTTTGATTCATTTATAATCACGTCCCAATGTCCACCCAGCTTAATTGAAAACGGCGAGGTGCTGAGAATTTTCGATTCCGACGGCTGATATTTGATATTTACCCTCTGAAAATCCATAAAATAATTTACTAATTCCGAAAAAGCCGTATACGCCTGGGTTAGGGAATTGATACTTATATCAACCCACTCTCGCTCAGTCTCCGCATCAATAATTTCGCCTTCACGCTGTGCCAACTTGGAAGAATAAACCAGTACTGCATTATGAATTAACTCAATATTCAGCGCCTTCGCCAAAAACTGGTCGTAATCCAGAAATAGTTTCACCGCAGCTGTCAAGTCTTCACCGATTAAGATCCAATAATTTAAAAAATGATCAGGTCGTACTACTTGGTTGATGAAATTGATCGAATCCTTCGCTTTACTAAGGTATTGCTTCAAGCGTGGCACCGTATAGTAAATTATCTGCATGTAGCGGCTGAGTTCTTCATAAGCTTTTAATTCATCCGGTTCATAAACGTCCTTCATGTGCAGCGCCGAACGATAATTATCATCTAGTACTCTTAGTTTTTGCTGTAAGCCATCCGTGTAGTAGACAAAAGCCTGCATTCGGTTCACCATTTCTTTTGCGTAATTGATGAGCTTGTTTAGGTCGGCATTAAAATCCACCAGGTCAGCATCTTTCTTTTTCATGTTCCCCTCCTTTGAAAAATCGTCAATTGTAAGTTACTCTTGTCAAACAAGACAAATATATTATAACTTATTTTTTTCGCCTTGTCTAATCTGTTAATCTACCTAAAATTTGAACTTGCTTATGTTATAATTAAGCAAATGAATGAAGCACAAATCCAGGCAGCCAGGCGTGAAAATGAGGAAGAGGCCACCTCTCGCCGTTCGCTGACCCTTAATATCCCATACCTCGATATGCGCCCACTCGAAGAGCGTCTACCTCTGGTGTTCGGCCTAATTGATATTGCCAAAATGCATAGCGACTATGTTCTGCCTCTGCAAAAAGGTGGCGCCGGGGAACCCTATCAATTCCTTGTCACCTCTCAGACTCCACGTAGTACGATTAAGGATCTCACTGATCGCTTTAATGTTAATGGTGACGGCGTCGATTTCTTCTTGATTTCGAATAGTGGCTATCAGGCCATGATGTTGCGCTACGATCCACCGAAAGAAGTGCATTATGATGATATTAAAATCGCCAGCGAAGGTGACTCTGAGACTATCGCTTCGGTCTCCCGGACCTTAAACTCCGTCGGTACTGACAAGGTCTTCGATTTCTTGCTCGATCAGGCGGACAAGCTCGGGGCTTCCGATATTCACATCGAAAATCTGCGCGACAACATCCGCATCCGTATGCGTGTCGATGGTATTTTGCACCCAGTCGCCAATATTGAACGTGATCGTTACCGTGTTTTTATGGGTGAGCTTGGCTCGCGCGCGGGGGTTTCTTCCGCGGCTACCACTCCGCAATCTGGCCATATGCAAAAAGATATTTTCCGCGATGGCTCGTCACATCTTTTGAATATCCGTGTCGAAACTGTGCCAACTATGTACGGTCAGGATGCTGTGCTTCGTCTCTTCAACTTCGATGAGTCTTTGCTCAATCTTGATCTCTTGGGCCTTTCCGAATCTGAACTTGCTGCTATCCGTGAGGTAGTTTCGCACCCTCGCGGCCTGGTTCTCATGGTCGGTCCGACCGGTTCTGGTAAATCTACCACGCTTTATTCCATGCTCAATGCCCTAAATAGTACCGACCGCAAAATCATTACTCTCGAGGACCCAATCGAGTATGGTATTTCTGGCGTTTCGCAAATCCCGGTCAATACTACCAAGGGTGGTTCTTTCGCCGATGGTCTCCGTAGTATTCTGCGTCTCGACCCAGATGTCGTGATGGTAGGTGAGATTCGCGATGCTGATACTGCGAAGACAGCCATTCAGGCTTCGATCACCGGTCACTTGGTTTTAAGTTCTTTCCATGCTAATTCCACTGCTGCCGCTTTTTCTCGTATGATTGACCTCATCGGTACTAATCCGATTTTCTCTAGCTCTATTCGTATGGTGATGGCGCAGCGTCTAGTGCGTGTGCTATCTAAAAATAAGAAATCTTATCAACCAGATGAAGCCACTCGCAAATATGTCTTGAATGTTCTCTCGAATCTCTCGGACGAAGTGATTAATGAGCAACTCGGCTTCACTTTTAACCCAAATAACTTCACGCTTTATCAAGCATCCCCTTCTGGTATCGAAGATCCCTTTGGTTATAGTGGCCGTAAGGTGATTATGGAACAATTAATCGTCACGGAAGAGGTCCAAAAATTCATTCGCGGTGACGTCGAAGATATCAATACTGACCTCATCGAAAAAACCGCCCAAAAAGCCGGTCTTATCACTCTTGAACAAAAAGGTATTTTCGCTTGTCTTCGTGGGGAAACCACTCTCGATGAAGTCTCGCGTGTAATTTAAGGAAAACTATGTCAGAAGAACCAAATTTTAATCCCCAAGAAGCAGAATCTCAGAATCAGACCTCGTCTGGTCATGTCCCCACCGATGATATTTTTTCGCGTCCTTTTGTGCCGGACACCCCAGAGGAAGCACCAACTCCCGAAAGTGATTTTGTCGAGCCAACCACCCCTTACGGTACGCCACCGGAGTTGCTCGAAAGTATTGATAATTCCAGTGAACTCCGTGAAAAGAAAAAGAATAATGCCGAGCCGATCGCTCTGGTTGCTTCGATTTTGACTGTCTTCTTCGCTAGTCTTTCGCTCTATGCTTTTATTGCCATGGGTGCCAGTAACGCCAAAAATTCCAAACTTATCACTAATTTTCAAAACGACCTGAAGCATAGCGACGAAATTATCGCTCAGTATGAATCCGCTACCAAGACTAAGGTGGTGAACTCCGATCCCAAATCCGACGGTTCTGATACTGGTGATAAAAATGAGAAAACTCCGTCCGATCGTAAGCCACAAATCGTCAAATGGAATGATTTGAATATTAATTTTAATCAGCTCGTTACTACCGTGGGTGATAATTACACCATTACTGGCGGTCGCATCGTCACAAATTCTGACGGCACCAAAGTTTACGCCAAGCTTAGTCGCGTGAAAACCGAAAATAATCCAAACGATCCGAACCCTCTTAACCCGAACCGTACCATTTATTCTGGCGCAGTCTCTACGGATATTTACGAGCGCGACTTGCCGGGTGGTTCTTGGAAATATGTCGCACCGTTCGCCACCGAGTCGAAAGAAAAGTGTGATAATTTGCCAAAAAATCTCCAAGATGCTATTCTCACTTTAGACACCTACGAGCCGACCGATGCTACTAAGTACCAGTGTCCGCTCTGACCTCTTCCATTTTCTCTAAAACTATGTTAAAATAAACCAAGTTTCTAAATAATAAAGGTAAAATATGAGTTTTCAAATCTTGAAAAATATTGCTGACGCTCAGAAAAAGAAAGCTGTTGTCGATGTTCGTTCTGGTGATACTGTAAAGGTTACCCAGAAAATCAAAGAAGGCGACAAGTTCCGTTTTCAGGTTTTCGAAGGTGTTGTAATCCGTGTTGATCGCAAAGAATCTCACACTGCTCGTATCGTTGTGCGCAAAATCGCCTCTGGTATCGGTGTTGAAAAATCTTTCCTTCTCCACAGTCCATTGGTAGAAAAAATTGAAGTAGTTAAGCGTGCTAAGGTTCGCCGCAACTACCTCTCTTACCTCCGTAATCGTTCTGGTAAGTCTGCTCGTCTCGTCGCTCGCGACTTTGACCGTGCCGCTGTCAACACTTTGAAAGAAGAAAAAGTTGAAGCTGCTGAAGCTGTCGCTGAAACCGCCGAAGCCACTGAAGCTTAATTAAAAAGACAATCCCGTAAGGGATTGTTTTTTGTGCGTAACAAATTTATCCTTTAGATTCATTTTAAAGTCCGATATATCGAAGCCAGTCCATTTACCGCACGCTCATTGAAAGATTATTCACCGAGCTCAAACCACTCTTCTAGATTAAAATCTTTGTCGACGGCCGCCACTGCTAAAGTCGGTCTAAAGTCGGCATATTCCGGATGTGTCGCCAGAAAACCTACTACCGCCAGATGCATTTTTTGCTGTTTCTTTTTATCGATAAAATCCAGCGCTTCGCCAAAATCCCGGCCACCTCGATATTTTACCTCGGTAAAATAAAGCACCTGAGCTTTCCGCGAAATAATATCCACCTCAAATAATTTTGTTTTATAATTTCGCGCGACAATTTCATGCCCCGCCGCCGTTAGGAAATCTGCCACCACCTGCTCGCCACGGTCGCCCAGCTGTTTGTTGGTAGTTTTCTGCTCGCTAGTATTCTTAGGCTCGGCAGCGGTCTCTAGTCTGGTGGCATTTTTAGGTTTGATGGTGGTTTTCTGTTCCGCAATCTCTCGCACCGGACGAAAACTACGGCGATGCTCCGGTGTCAAACCGAATTCTTCCATGGCTTTTTGGTGTGCCGCCGTGCCGTAGCCGACATGCTTGCCGAAGCCATATTCTGGATAAACCGCGTCTAATTCCGCCATATATTTGTCGCGTTCCACTTTCGCGAGAATACTAGCGGCTGAAATTTCTTTCACTAGAAAATCACCTTTTTTCAGGGTAGAGACATATTTCTCCAGCTTCGTCCCCACCAAAAAATTCATCGAGCCATCGATAATAATTTCCGAAAAGGGAACCTTAGTCTTTTGAATTTGCTCTACCGCTCGCCTGGTCGCGAGTCTCAAAGCTTCACTCAGCCCAATCTCGTCAATTTCCGCGCTACTTACCCAGCCAGTCGCGGTCGCCAAGGCCTTTTCTTTGATTAAAACATAAAGTTCCTCGCGACGCTTAGCGGATAATTTTTTCGAATCGGTTAATTTTTCGATCCACTCTGCATTCTCGGAATTTTGCCAGTCACCCAAAATACAGGCGCCAATCACTAATGGCCCCGCATATGGTCCGCGCCCCACTTCGTCAATCCCTAAAATCATGGCTTAGCTCCAAATATATTTTCTGCATTCTCGAAACCTCCGAACCTCTTTGGCGGTTGTTTTGTTTTTTACTCTAAAATTGACTTTAGAGATTACTTACTGACGTTGAAACGAAATTCCACAATATCGCCGTCTTCCATCACGTAGGTCTTGCCTACGGTGGCGAGTTTCCCGGCGGCTTTCACCGCTTGCTCACTGCCTAGCGTTACTAGGTCATCATATTTCATTACATTCGCCGCGATAAAGCCTCTTTGGAAATCGGTATGAATCGTACCGGCCGCCTCTGGTGCAGTCGCGCCCTTTTTGATAGTCCAGGCCCGCACTTCTTTCTTGCCAGCCGTCAGGAAAGATTGCAAACCCAAGGTGTCATAAGCGGCAATGATTAGCTCCGACAAGGCATCGTGGTCCACCCCATAGCTACTGAGAAAATCTTTCTTCTCCGCCAAGGTCATCCCCACCATTTCTTCCTCGAGTTTTGCGTTCACGAAAACCGCCTGATTTGGTGCCACTAGCGCACGCATCTCTGCCTTTAGCTCTTCGTTCGTCAGCTCACTTTCGTCCACATTGAACATGTAAATCACTGGCTTCTCGGTAAGGTATGGAATTTTTTCTTCCTGTTCCTTATTTTTCTTGCGCTTCGCCTCTACTTTTTCACGGGTCTCGAGGTCCGCAAGCTCTAACTCGGTCTGAATAATTTCAATATCTTGTTTTGGATTCACTTCCGCCGCCGTATTCGAATCTTTCGAGACATGTAAAATATCATCGTTCTTAAACACGCGCACCACATGACAAATAATTTGGCATTCCCGGATATGGGCGAGGAATTTATTCCCCAAACCTTCACCCTTCGAGGCGCCCTCGACTAGCCCTGCAATATCGACAAATTCCACGGTGGCCGGAATCACTTTTTCGGTTTCGTACATTTTGGCCAAAACATCGAGGCGCGTATCTGGCACCGGCACGATCCCGACATTTGGCTCAATCGTCGCAAAAGGGTAGTTCGCCGCCAAAGCGTGCGCATTGGTTAAGGCATTAAAAAGCGTTGATTTTCCTACGTTCGGTAGCCCCACAATTCCAATCTTCAAATTCAAAATCAATACTCCTTAAATTTATGGTTTCTTCTCTGTTAATTATAGCACATTAACGTCTAGTTTCATTTTCAAGAATCTCTAAAAACTCTTCATTCATCGCTGCTGCATGAAAACCAGGCTCGCTCTTCACTACCGCCCCGGCTTGC
>JABCPS020000003.1 GCA_013332955.2 Candidatus Saccharimonadota bacterium
AGCATGTTTTTTGCTAGGAGAAAGTTCATTATAAAAAACCTCTCTAGCCTGTAAAACTAAGACTTCACCAGGTATTTTGGCTTCTTCGTGTGCACGAATTTCGTGGCTTAAAAGACAATTTTCGTAACTCACGGTGGTGATGCCATATTCGCAGCCGGGTTGATCACGAGACTGACATTCGTCAGCCCAGTGAATGGTGTAGCGGCCAAGCTCTGGTAAAAGCTCGGCTAGATTACTCTGATTTACTTGCTTACAAACTTGTTCACTAATTAGCATAAAAAATCCCCCTCTTTTTTAAGTTTTCAGTTACCCACAAATTGTCAAAAAACGATTTAATTCAGAGAAATCAAAAAATGAACTAAATCTATATAATTCTACCATAAAAAGTATAAAATGTCAAAAAAGGTATGGACAAATAATATGAGTTATGTTATTATAATGCCAGCGCTAGACGAGCTCTTTTATAAACAGGAATGGGAACTTAACCAAGGTTAAGGACGCCTCGCAAGCTGAATTAACCCAAATACTTATTTTAGCGTCAAGTCACACACTTTGGAGAAGAAGTACATACACTTCGACCTGAAAGACAGATCGAAACGCTAGTAGGCGGAAGCCTGTGTGAACTCACAGATTTTCGTTGAGAGATTAAGTAGATCTGCTCTAGATGGCACGTCGTTGGTCGAGTGTTTTGAGCTACGTAGCGCGTAACCTTTGGCATATAATGTCATCCTCAAAATAGTTTTACAACGAAAACCATGCAAGTACATACAATCGAATATTGTAACCCGTTCCCATTCCCTGTTTCCCCTTTCATTTGCCGTACGAGAAGTATGGTAAATTATCACCGGACTCGATGCTTTCTTTGATTGTGGTCGAGCCGCCCCGACATTGTCGGGGCATTTTTATTGGCGAGAAATAACGCTTGAGGATGTAAAAATAACAGGGGTGTGATAGAATGAGGCTAGAAAGTTAGCTTTGGTTAAAGTACATTGAAAATTAGTGCTTAGATTTATCTCATTGGGGGGTGAAAAAATGAAAGATAATGATAAAAATAAGAGAAAAGAATTAGCGGCGAAACAGAAGTTTCATGAAGATATGGTGCTGGGATCGAAATTTATCCAGAACTGGTATTTGTTCCCGACAGTGCCAGCGGATGGGGTGGAGTATGCGTATGACGAATTTTTAAGGAGCGTTGCCTTATTTTTACATAGAAGGACCATGGCTTTAGAAATTCAGGATTTAGGAATTTCCCTATTTGGCGCATCGCGTTACCCATGTTTTGATAATATCTTAGAGCTTGGGCAGCCGGGTTTTTACGGAGTGATTGATAATGTGGCGCGAATCGAGAAGCTCACTATAGAAGAGAACAAAGCTTTTGTTGGTAAAATGCGGAAACAGCATCCTATCTATAAAGTAAAAAAATCGGAGCTGGTCTATAAAATCGCGGCAGCTAGCGGTGAATTTTATGTAGGTTTGAGTGCCGTAAATCCATCATTTGCTCTGTTATTGAATAAAAAAATTGAGCAAAATAAGAAAGCCAACTCAGTCTTAGATAACCTAAATTTAAATCGCATGATACTGGAACGAGAAATCTTTTCAGCGATGAACTTCATGGATGACTATGGTGATATGCGGGGATATTATGATGGGGGTGAGGATGATTTTTCCGAGGACGACGAGGATCTCGAGAGGCCAGATGGTGAAGTGAACGATAAACCAGATAATTTGGGTAGATCTAATATTGACGGTCAGAAGCCGACAACATTGGAGATGGATGACTCGAAAAAGAAAGATATTGGTTCAGATGGCTCTAAGAAAAATGATAAGCCAAAAGGCAAACCAAAAGGTGGGTCTAAGGATGGTAAAAAGCGAAAAAAGAAACCGTAGTCTAAGCATTAGTGAGAATCCTAGCTTAGGCTAGGATTTTTTATTAAATGTGGTATAATATAAAGGTTAAGTTTTAAAGTACATTTATTTTTTAGTCGATGACACACGACAGAAAGGTGGGGATATATGTCGAAAAGACGCGAACGTGAGAAGGCTCAAGAACTTCGTGCCGCAGCTAATTTGCGGATTCGCCGGGATTATTCCCTGGTGAGTCGATGGAGTTTCGAATTTATGGAACCTCATACGGCGATAGATCAGTTTGCCTTGCTTAAGATGTTCAATGCATTTTACTACGGACATCTGCCGAAATTCGATTTTGAGGAAGAAATTCGCTTGCGCGGAATAAAATCCGATGATGTAAGAATTCGCTTGCGTGGAATAGATTCCGATGATGCAAGGAGGCCGAGTGAGATCCTGAATATTCAGTCGATTGAGAAGCTCGATTTGCCACTAATGAGCAAAGAGGAGCTGCTTAATATTTTCCGACCAGAAAACTGGAAGGAGATGCAAGAAACTATCGGTGATAGTGAGATTTATCTGGTAACCTCGAAAATGGATAAGTATTATCTGATTTCGACGGATGCTAAGCCGATTTTTAAAGATCGGCTGGAGCAAATACATCATGGCGCCACACTCGCCACATTGGACGAGTAAATATATATACTGGCGTAAACGTTGTGGGTGTAGAGTAGCTTGGGTAGGTGACCCGTCTGGCGCTAGATAGAGCGACCGGGGTGACCCGTATCTAGTGTCAGCGAGTCATCGTCTAAGTTTTCTACTAAGAGTTCCTAAAGGATGAGGGGCTCTTTTTTTGGCACTAAAAAGCCCCTAGATAGGGGCTAGATTTTAGTTAGATAAGGTTGGATTTTTTTGAGCGCGGACTTGAGGTGGTGATCGGTCTGAGTGAGAAGTAAACCTTCATTGACTGCGGTTTCACGCAAATTATGAATGTTATCACCTTGCAAGCCGAAGCTAAAATTGACGACGCGATATTCACGTTTGGTCAACTCACGCTGTAAAACCCGCTGAATGTTTTCGAGGTGCTTGAGTTCTTTCTGGCTCCTCTCGAGGTCGATACAAATATCTTCCTCATAGAGCTGATTCCAGTCGTGGACGGTGAGAATTTTGGCGCGATCAGTGAGCTGATAATTATGAGCCTTTTTGGTGATTTTGGGGTCACGATATTCCAAAATCAAAGGTTCATAGTCGTCGCCGTAAACCGTGCGATAGAGATAATACATGCCGATGATTCTGGAATCGATGTTCCGGCAAATCAAATGATTGTATTCAAAAATTTCCATACAAACCTTGAGCGAATGTGGAATGCTGCGAATAACTCCTGGATGATACTGCTCCATATAATATAGGTAGCGGCAATCCCAGATCAAATGCTCTACGGTTTCATAATTACGTTCGACATAATTTTTAACATTACCATCGACGAGATGAGAATAACCGAGCTGACTTAAACTGTCGACTTTCCAAGCTTTACTAACTTCATTTTTCATTGTCCCCTCCTAAAAAATGTGATGTGAATTAAAGGTGCGATACGGCGAGGCCGATTACATAATTATAAACTAAATGATGAGTTTGTCAATGTTTTAGATTGACAAAATAGGTTAAATATTATAGAATAATAGAGTAGTCAGTCGTAACTGGATAGGTACTTTAATTTTCTAAGACGTTACGATTTTTTTCTGTTTTATGGAGGTAGAAAGATGCGAAATGAGGGGTTAAGTAGTGTAATGCCGTTTACAAACCGAGGACTAGTGGACAAGGTGATTCGCGATGAAGCGATTGTCTATGATGTTTGGCGCTTGACAGTGCCAGTTGGTGAAGACAGAGATGAAAAGCTAGAGAAAGCCGTCAATGCTATGGGGGACTTAAAATTTCAGAAAGTTGAAACGAAGATTTTTTGCCAGGGGTAATGCTCCAGGGGTATCCTTTAAAAAATCTGGAAAATTCCAAGGATAAAACCATAGAAGGCCCTAGTGTGATGCTGGAATTAGATCTCTTAATGCGGATTGACATTTCAGAAAATGCTAAGAAGTATATTCTGAATCGTTTCTTCTTTAGGGAGACACGAGATCAACATATGCAAGACAATGTTTATCTGGGATTCACGAAGGAGAGCAGGATGATTCTGTTGTTTGACGGGATGATGTATCCTGAATTTGCGGAGGCCGTGGATGATATGGTTGATATTGACTGGGATGAATTGAAGTAACGCAAATGAAAAAAATAAAACCCCTCGTAATGAGGGGTTTATTTTTTTTGGAACCAGGTTTTCAAATTAAATCATGTAAATAATTTTACTAAGTTCAATTTTCTTCAGGATTTCCTTCTCCTGTTTTTTAGCCTCTGGAATGGTGAGTTTAAATTCTGCAGCGGTTTGCGCTAGGGTGTGAGTCCGGTGTTTATTGAAGCCGAAACGGTAATCAAAATACTTCATTTCAGCCGCGGACAGATAGGTGCGAAGATTGGAGCGGAAAGTTTTGAGGGATTTTTTATAAAGAAGCACGTCATTTTCGTAAATTTTATTCCATTCCAAACAGCTTTGATCGTCTGGGCGGTTCGTTAAACGAAAACGATTGGATTTCTTACAAAATTCCGGTAAAAAACATTCCAGAATGACCGGTTCGCACTTATTGCCGAGTAACACACGTTTAAGATATTTAAGACCGAAAGAATCGGCGACAAAATCTGTACGAATATAACCGGCAGTGTTCAAAGCGCTGATGATTTCCTTGAAAACTTTTGGGCGATAGGCTTTTAAAGTTTCTGGGTGATACTGCATCATATAGTGCAGAAAACGTACGTGCCAAACTAATTGATCCATGGAATAGTAATTCTTCTCCACGTAACGTTCGGCGCGCTTGCTAAGCCGGAGCCCGGAAACGGATTTCAGTGTAGATGCAGGTTTACATTTTAATTTTTTCATAGGCATTGCCTCCATAGAAGTGAATCTCAGATGAGATTAGATGAAGTGACGATCGATGTTCGGATACTGAAGTCTAGTGGGTAAATAATAACCTCGGATGAGACTGAGTTTATTAAATTTAGCCATATCCAGTAACATATTGGACATATCATCACTGTAGTGATCGGCATAAAAATAATATTTATGCTGGTTTGTCGTGGTGGCACAGATTAATTCATGCTCGACGCCACGACAATACTCTTTGGCTACGCGCTCAAAATGTGTGATGAGGCTAGTGAAAATTTCTTCACCATCCTTGAATCTAGGGTCGCCATAAATCAGACCACCCAGGAGACATTTGCCGGAAATAGTTATTTCATGATCTTTAAGATGATGATAAAACCGGCTAAAGTCGATCATGACCTCCTGGCGATTAGGGTAACCATCCTTTTCTTCGAAAAAGAGTTGCCAATCTTTCAAAATAGCGATATTTTTGGCATGCGTATCGTGATGAATCAGGGGTAGTTTCATAATATCCTCCTCACAAGAAATGCACCTTAAAACATGGTAGGCAGGGTTCCAAAATTTTAAGGTGCGAGTAAAAACTACCTTTATATTATACAATGTGGTAGCTTTTATGTCAATGAATAACAGGGGTGGAAGTGTTGATTTTTGGACAGACCTGGTCATAAATAGTGTTCGGTTTTCTTCTATTGACATACTTTTATTTTTATGTCAAAATATAGATATTGGTTCAATAGTGAATCATGCTGGTTATCCCAATGGGGATAGTTCTTTGAAAGGAGATATCGGTATGGGTATCAATGAAAATGACAATGAAAACAAAGGCTTGTCGATCGACGAAAATTGCGACGCGATGGTCTATCGGATTAAAGATGGACCATATCTGTCGGAGCTTTTAGAGGGGTTTAAGTTAGCTCATGATAATGAGCTAATGCGCATCGAATTCCAGGTGGAAACTGGAAAATTTCAAGCGAATAAGTGTTATGCGCAGGGAGAAGAGCTTCTTCTGGTGAAGGATTTTCAAATCCTAGAACTGAAATATTCTGGCCTTTCTTATGATTACGTAAAAGTAATTGGAAGATGTTTGGCTGACTTATCTAGTGCTTGCGAGGAAAAAGCGGTTTATACTAAGTATAAATTCGATGCGAACTATGATGTCAAAAGACGCACGGGTAGTATTAGCTTTACGAAATATGGCTTAATACGAAACCGTAATTTAATTAGTAATGCTGGAAATGAATAACTTTGTTTTATTACCTTTTCAATCTTTTGACTGCTTAGAGATTAAGCAGTCTTTTTTATAAATAATGAAGATTTCCTACACGGAGGGTTTTTATAAAAATAAGTAATATTCTCTATGATGACAATTTTTAATAACAGAAAACCCCGCGACGAGGCGGGGTTTCTGAAGATTTAGATGACATCGAAGAGGTCGCAATCTTTGATATAGAAATAGGCTTTCTTCATTAGTCCACGGACTTTACTAATCTTGCGATTAAGCCTCAACGCGGTCTCAGCGGTGGGATGACATTTACCATCCTCGAGTGAATACCGAAAACAAATAATCTGGTAAGTTAACTCGTCTGGTAAAACATCTTTGAGAATCTGTCGAATTTCCTCGCGCTGTTTTTCGGTGAGCGGAGTGAAATTTTCATACCTTTGATTGCCATAAGCGTAATCAGATTGATCAGAACTTCCCTGTTCTGGATTAATCTCGCAAAAATCTTCGAGATCAGCGGCGCAATTCCAAGCTTGATATTGCTCGGGCTTAGCCAGTCTGCGAAGCCGATTGAGGATAAAATCCTCGGGCTTAATGTCGTGTCGAATATAGCCGGCACGGTCAAAAGCGACCAAGGCGTCCCAAAGCGGTTTTTCGAGATAACTAGCGTTTTTGGGTTGATGTTTCCTGAGGTAGGCTTCGTGACGAATCTTCCAGAGTAATTCACTGGTAGTGCCAAATTTATTACTCAAATAATTCTCACTGTGTTTACTGAGGCCTAAGTTACAGATGTGGTCAAGCAGGCTAGCAGATTTAACTGTTGTCTTTTCTACGATACTAGTTTCATGTTTCATATCTTTACCCTCCTAAAAATAGAAAAATGAAAGACCTTAAACTTTAAATCTTCTTTTAAGGTACTCACTTTTCAGTGTGGTGAAACGTCCTTCATACGAAGAATCGCCAATTAGGTCGGAATGACTTAATTTATGTATTTTAACATAAAAGGTTTGAAAAGTCAATAAAGACAACATCTTAGAAAATGGTTATGTCAAAAGAAGAATAAATAGAGTCTAGTAAGTTTCTTTAAAAAGAAAAAAGCCCCCGACTTCGGGAGCTTTCTGAATTAATGTGGGATATAGAAATCGGCATAACCGAGGTCATGCATAGCCTGGACGATTTCCTGAATGGAAACTTTGCCGAGATTACGAATCCTACCCCAATCGATTGAGTCAAGCGCTAAAACGTCTTGAATGGTATTGATATTGCGATTTCTTAGGCAGTGATAAGGCCTAGGCTTGAGATTCAAGATATCGATACTGGCGTGGCCGGGATCGTTCTTAATCAGGTACTTAGAAGCCATAGTGGCTGGCTCGCTGGTGCCTTGACTAAGTTTTTGAAGCTCGATTAAGATATGATCACGCGTCTTAATCTCATCTGTCTGCTGAAGCTTTTTCAGGGCTAGTTTAAGCGCAGCTTCTTGACGACAGGCGGCGGAAGTGGAGATCGCTTGATGTGCCTCGACGAGGTCACGAAATTTTAGAATATCGTCCTTATCTTGATGAATGAATCGTTTGTTGTCGCGTTTCGTAATGTGTTCGGTCATAGTTCCCCTCCTATGTATGAAATGTGCAATGTGTATGAAATAATACAATAATTATATTATAATATATTTTATAATTTATGTCAAAGAAAAAGCCCCGACAGGAGTCGAGGCTTTACGGATAGATAAAATTACTCAACTCTAGGTTAAGTAAGATCTTCTTCTCTATCCGTGAGAATTTTGGGGAAATACTCTGTGGCAAATTTTAGATCTACGCCGAAGTAATTGGTTAGATTGGCGTATTTAGATAACTTGTACCTGTTGATTAATTTGCCACCATTAACATAGATAGCAGCAAGAATTAGCCACCCTACGGGGTCTTCGTAGTCTATGTTCTCGGAAAAGGATTTTTGAGCTAATTGCTCAATATCACCGCCAGCTGGTAAAAAGCTTCTCCGAATAAACTGATCGAAGGTGTATCCTTGATAACTGATTTCACGTTCAATTTCGCCGAGATAGACGTGGTGGATGAAATCATGCACCGATACAGCTTTTGGTAGATCAGCTAGAGTTTTGCCATAATCTACACTTGGTATGTCAGACAGAGTTTTACCAGAATCTACGCCAAGGTAACGATAGTAGTTAAGACATATCCATGGTTTAGCGTACTCACTAGTCTTAATGCCAATACTTGGCCATTTGTCGGGCGAAGAGTTGACGATATCGTCAATAATGCTTTTAATCGGAAAAAGTTTTACTTCATCGACAAATATGGTGGGAATAACCCTACTGATTATACTGCGAATTTGTTCTGAGGTAATACCAAGAGTATAAAAGAAGCTGAGTATCTTAAATAGGTTATCTGGATAATCTGCATTACTCAAGATATAATCTTCAGATAATTCAAAAGTAGTCTGTACAGAAACGCCATTAATGATCAAGTTATTAATCTCGTCGAGCGAATTGGGTTCAAGATTACCACGATAAGCAATCTGGTCCATATCGGCATCAAGCGAATGAAGGTAGTGTAAATCTACCTTGTTGTTAGGCCATTCATGTATAGAGTAGACAATTTGATTGATATCTAATTGCATACCAGCAGCTTGAAGTTCTTTAAACTGATATAGAATTTCTAAGGGATCCATAATCTTAAGAATCCGTTCCAAATCAATTCCAGAATCGTGTATTTCACGCCAGTGTTTTTTGAGAAAATCACGATCTGATTTGATCTTTTCTTGATCATCGTTTTTTGCTACGCGTTTCTCAATGTCCTGAAAAGTATTGCGCAAGAAGTTCTGGTCGATTTTTCCATGAGCGGTTACTGCAGTGTTCTTAAAAATACGTAATTTTCTAAAAATATTCATGATACCCCCTTTTTTTAAAGAGCTCGCAAAAGTATGCGCGAGCTAAACTTAAGTTTAACGAATATATTATGGCATTAAGATTATATTTTGTCAATATAACCGTTAAAGTCCAGGACCTTTGCAATAAAATCTTGCATAAAAATAAGGTAGCTCTAAGCTTATTTCTAGGAACTTATCAAGAATGCTATAATATGAAGCATGATAGTCGTTACTGCTGGACGAAAATATATCGATATCGACGCTTATGCGAGCATGATTGCTTATAGAGAATTGCTTAGGGCGACGACCGATAAGAAAGCATTAGCAATCTCTACTTCAAAAATGAACCAAACTGTACCGCCGATGTTGCGTAGCTTGAAATATGCGCTAGATAAACCAGTAGACACAGAAAAAGCAAAATTCGTGCTACTGGATGTCTCAAATCCAGATTTCTTTGATGCCTTAGTTGATCCGAAACGCATCATTGAAATTATCGACCATCATCCAGGCTACGAAGAATATTGGCGCCAGAATAAAGCCGTAAAGAGTCAAATAGAAGTAATTGGCGCAGTTTGCACACAGGTCTACGAACGCTTTGTTGAAGCCGACAAAGCGGATTTACTAGATCAAGATTTATGTAAATTACTCATAGCTGGGATTTTAGATAATACCATCAATTTGAGATCCAAAATTACTACAGAACGCGATAGAAAAGCTTATACAGAGCTAAAGAAACTCGGTAGAATAACAGATGATTTTGGTCGAGAATATTTCAGGGCTTGCGAAAGCGAACAGATGAAAGATCTAAAAACTGCAATCATAGACGATATGAAAACAGAATGGGTTAGCCCATTACTTCCCGAGGCAATTGGCCAGATAATTTTATTTAATCGAGATAGAATTACAGAAGAATTACTAAATGAAGTTTTTGTCAACTTCGATAAGTGGATGATAAATATCATCTCTCTTGAGGATGGACGAAGTTATCTTTACTGTGACAGCAAAGAAACACAATCTGGACTAGAAAAACTGTTTGACATAAAAAGCAACCACGAAAATCTTGTGGTGCTCAATGATTTCATATTGAGAAAAGAACTTCTAAAGCGCGCAATTGAGTTTAATAATATAGAATATGACAGAGTGTGAGGTAGAAGAATTGATTCAAAAATTCCATGCCATTTTAGAGCCAGATTTTCCAGAATGGCTGCAGGAGTATATTGAAACACCAGTTTTACAGAAGCAGAAGCACATCAGCATCACTTGCGGGACGATTTATTCGGATTTGTTTGAGAGTCAGAGATTCTATTCAAGCTTAGACCACGCAATAGGTGTAGCGTTGATAGTTTGGCATTTTACTCACGATAAAAAACAGACTTTGGCGGGGCTTTTTCATGATATTGCGACACCAGTTTTTAAGCATTGTGTGGATTTTATGAATGGTGACCACCTAGCACAGGAATCGACAGAGGATTTGACGACAGAGGTGATTGCAGGGTCGCCGGAGCTTAGGCGACTATTAAAACGAGACGGTATTTTAATTTCTGAGGTAGATGATTATTACCTTTATCCGATTGCAGATAACGATACGCCGAAATTATCGGCAGATCGTTTGGAATATTCGCTGGCGAATATGTTCTTCGCATACGGGGTGGCAGATTTGGTAGAAATTCGTGAAATATATGCGGATATTGTAGTGCAGTCAGACGAAAATGGAGTGAAAGAATTGGGATTTCAAACGAAAAAAATCGCACGAAAATTTGTTAAACTAACTTCGCAATTGTCTTTATTTTATCGTGAGGACCGAACGCGGTATTCAATGCAGTTTCTTGCCGATATTTTGAAGAAAATGAGTGAATCTGGAAGGATTTCGATGGCGGATTTGTACCAAATGAAAGAATCGGAAGTGATTAAAATGATTTTAGCTTCAGATTATGGAGACGCTTTTTTGGCTTGGCGGAAGGCAAAGAAAATAAAGAAGGCAAAAAGTCTTGAGCAATGCCCGGACGGAGTGTACGCTGTAAACTGCCAGGCGAAAGTGCGCTATATTGATCCGTTGTGGCAAGGTGAACGGATGTCGAAAGCTTGTAAAATTGCAAAGGGCTATATTGAGAAAAATTTAGCTTATAAAATGGAAGGATATCTGTATCTTCCGGGGGTAAAATTAACATAAAAAAGCCCCGACAGATGCCGGAGCTTTGTGATTAGAGAATTGCTGCAAGAGTTAACCTTCTTGCTTTGCTGAGAACTGTTCGATGAAATCCTTGGCGAGATAATATTCCTCACTGGTGTATTTCGAGATGTCGCCAAATTCGAGGAGCTTTTTCCGATCGATTAATCTACTACCAAAGCTACTTATGGCAGCTAAGGTGAACCAATCAACTGGATTATCATACTGTAGCTTCGTGTACAGAGCGCTCTTAGCTAGGTCTTCAATATCACCATTAGCCGGCAAGAAGTTGTATCTGATAAACTGATGAAAATTCATACCACGGCGGTCGAATTCATACATGATGTACTGAATGTCGATGCAGTGAATGAAATCTTTCACGGATACCGCTTCTGGTAGATTAGATAAGGTATCGTCATCATCAATTCCCAGATAATCATC
>JABCPS020000004.1 GCA_013332955.2 Candidatus Saccharimonadota bacterium
GGACATTGAGCTCCTTTCTTAATGGTATAATCTATTATAACGCATTTAAGCAAAAGACGGAGGAATATGGCAATCGAGCGAGTTATCGATAATATATCGCACGAGGAGGATCAGGAAGAGCAAGCAGTAGAAGTCAGTCTTCGCCCAACTAATTTCGCTGAGTATATCGGCCAGGAACGCTTGAAAAAGAATCTGAAGATCGCTATCGCGGCGGTGAAAAAACGTAACGACGGGACCACCTTAGATCACGTTCTTCTTTATGGTCCACCGGGCCTTGGTAAAACTACCATGGCTAATGTCATCGCCCATGAACTTGGCTCCAATCTACGCGTCACCTCTGGCCCAGCCATTGAACGTGCCGGTGATCTCGCCTCTATCTTAACCAATCTTCAAAATGGTGATGTGCTATTTATCGATGAAATTCATCGTCTCCGTCGCGCTGTGGAGGAAATTCTTTATTCCGCCATGGAAGATTACAAACTCGACATCGTGATCGGTAAGGGTCCAGCTGCTCGTTCGGTGCGTCTCGATCTGCCACACTTCACCGTAATTGGCGCGACTACCCGTACTGGTTCGTTGGCTGGGCCACTTCGTGATCGCTTCGGGATTACACATCGTCTCGAATATTACAATGAATCGGAAATTGGTCAAATTATTGCTCGCACCGCCAATATTCTCGGCACGGAAATTTCCGAAGAGGCCACTGCTACCTTGGCCGCCCGCTCTCGTCTCACCCCGCGTATTGCTAACCGTCTCATGAAGCGTGTGCGGGATTTTGCTGATGTTCATGGTGATGGCTCGGTCGACCTAGATATTGCCACGCAGGCGCTTGGTCTTATGGAAATTGACTCCCTTGGCCTTGACCCGGCTGACCGTAATATGTTGCAATTAATGCTCGATAATTACGGCAATCGCCCTGTTGGTCTTACTACTATTGCCGCCCTGACCGGTGATGAAGCTACCACGATTGAAGATTATTACGAACCGTTTTTGATTCAACTTGGCTTCATCGAAAAGACCCCACGTGGTCGTATCGTCACCGAAAAAGCCAAGCGTCATCTCGCTTCCCTCTAATCACCTGAAAATATGTTATAATATAACTAATTTAACAGGGAAGCGTATGAAGCAGAAAAATTATAATCCAAAATTGGGCATTTCTCTTGAGGCTGGCGAGCGAATTGTTCTCGAAATTAAACGTACTAAAATTATTCCAATTTTAATCTTTGCCGGAGCTTGTCTAGCTAGCATTTTGCTTTTTGCTCTCTATATTTTGATTAATGCCGGTAATTCTTTTGTTTTCGCACTCGATGCCAGTGGTCGCGCCTTCTTCCTCTTGGTTATCGCGATTGTGCTTGGCACGGTCTGGATCGCGACACTGATTAGTCTCAATGTCTATACCACCAATAAACTTTTTGTCACTAATAAGCGTCTGATTCAACGTGTCGCCAATTCACTTTTTGACACCGCAATGAATGTAATCGATTTAGTCTCTGTTGAAGACGTGTCTTTTAAGCAAGCTGGTCTTTTCGAGCATCTCTTCGAAGTTGGTACTCTCCGCATGTCAACTATTGGTGACGAAACTACCTATATTTTCAAATATCTCGACACGCCTACTGATGAGCTCGAAACCATTACTCATTTCGTGCATATCGAAAAAGGTGAAATTCCTGCCGATGATGAGTGTGAAGTCCCCGCTGACACTGATAAAAAATCGCTTTCTGAAATTTTAGCCGCTAAGAAAAACCAAAAATTTGAAGCCAAGCCAGAAACTGCTTCTCCAAATACTATTCATATCGATCATCGCACTCGTCAGATTAAAGAAACTTCACCTGAAGAGACTGACGCTTCGTCTGATGCTTCACTTGAGAAAACCGACCTCTCATCTGAAAAAGCCGATACTTCTTCCGATACACTAAATGTGCCAAATCTGGAAAAATAGCTCTCATACCAAATTTCTAATAAAAATAGTTCCTGGCTGGAACTATTTTTCTTGAGAACTCTCCACTTTAACGATTTTTCAACGCCAGGCGAATTTGATCTTCCACTGGTAAGTCTGCATCAATTTCTTTGAGTGCTTCAGTGGCTTCTTTTAGGTTAAACCCTAGCGCCATTAGAGCATCGAGAGCTTCATTATTTTCTGGCTTCTTCACCTGAATTTCTGCGCCAGTGTAATGACTTGGTAATCCCACCTTGTCTTTAAGATCGACGATTACCCGCTCGGCTGATTTTTTACCCACGCCACTCGCCTTGCTAATAAAACTACTATCCGCATTGGCGATGGCATTACGTACTTCTTCCGGCGTCCCCAGCGAGAGAATCGCCATACCAGCTTTCGGGCCAATCCCGTTCACGGAAATCAACATTTCAAAAATCTTCTTCGCCATCAAGGTAGTAAAACCATATAAGTCTTCCGAAGTTTCACGAACAGCGTGATAAGTGTAAAATTTCTTAGTTTCCCCCACATTAATCTCTTCAAAATCAATTGCCGAAAGATTCACTTCGTAACCCACGCCATGCACATCTACAATAATCTGCCCGGTGAATTTTTCCGCAATCGTACCTTCTACGTGTGCTATCATGTAACTATTTTACCATAAGAAAAAACGGCTCATCGCCGTTAATTCTTGATGACTCTAGCCAACAGGTCTTCCATCATCTCGTAATTGTGATGAAAGGTCTTGTCACTAGCCTGTATCATCTCTTCCGTAGTGATACCATCAAAGTTAACTAGATAATCTACTCTTGATGCTAGCTCCCTAATAAACAGCCTCTGTACTCTACCGTTGCCCTCCCTAAACGGGTGGATAGTGTTAAGGTCGCCAAGATAGTAAGCTAGTCTCTTGATGATAGTGTTCTTGTCCAGTCCCTCTAAATAGTTCTCGGCTTTCAGCTCATTAAACAGAACCTCGGCATTAATCTCTATTAGTTCATGCTGACAGAAAATGTTGCCTTTACTGATGTCCGTCTTGCGAAGCTCTCCAGCCCAGTCATAAATGTCTGAGAATAAATGCTTGTGGAGTCTCTTGATATAATCGAAGTCTAGCTCTCCCTTTAATGGCTTATCTATAAGCTCTAAGGTCTTTATAGCAGTAATTTCTCGTTCAGCCTCATTTAGGGCTTTCTCATTCTCTATATTTAGCTTGTTCTTGAGGACGGAACTATCTGGGTAGCAGTAGCAATCATCTCTCTCGTATTCGTAAGACAATGGAACGGAAGACATAGTTAAGCAGCCACTCTCCTGTGTTTCGCGAGGGCTAATTGAAGAGCCTTTTTGTAGGTGGTTTTACCGGTTAAGCAGTCCATCATAGTCTGTTTTTCGCGCGCAGATAATTTCATACCCTCCAGTCTAAGGTTGGAATCTACAAAGCTAATCATCTCTTCGTTCTTACTCATATACCTATTATACTATATCTTGGTGTATTGCTGTAATAGTGGGGTATAAAAGTATATTCCCCTGTAAATAATATGTATAACCCTTGTTGCTTGTGGTCTAGATTCCTTTTTTTGACTGCTCCTCGTAAGTAGTTTAGTATTTTTAATAAATAGCCCTGTGAGTCCCTGAGAAGCTTTACAAAGTCTCTCTAAGTCATTAATAAGAGAAGAACATATCTTCCGATTTTTGCCCAATCTGTTCGATTACCCTAGTGGCTGTGGTTTCATCTTCTAAAGCGTCATATATGCCTTGCAGATTTTCTGGTACATTATGATGCGGGAAATTGCTGCTAAACATAGTTTGGGTAAGCTTACTTTTTGATGAAAACCATTCATCATTTGGCTCTGCACCATCTTTAAACACAGCCTCCTCCAAATGCCAACTCCTTGAAAACCTGTTTCGCTTGTCGTCGTATGCCCCTTCGAGTATCAGATCATCAGGTATGTTCATATCTGCGGCTTTTAAGATTGGTTTTAGAAAGATATTATCAGCCATCGCCTCCTTAAACCCAATGAGGTCTAGCGGCATAAATTGATATTGCTTACCCGCTCTTTTCTCATCGAAGAACTTTTTAGAATTGTGCTCAATCCAGTCGGTATGTATATTGTCTAAGACATCAAGTATAAAATCTTCCTCAAAGTAGTCATCTTCGATGTCGTGACGAGCCTCAAGCATATGTCGTATCTGATTACCCAATTTCGCAAACGACACATCCTGTTTATCGCCAGTCAAGATACTATCAAGCAGTTCTTCCTGTCCGTTCCATTCCGCCACGATTTTTTCGTCCGTCCTGCGTAAAAAGCCGTTCTCGCCCATCTTAACAGATATTTTGCCTTTTTTGTTAAGAACTTTACTGATGCCATCGACGGCGGCTTTAATTGAGTTTTCAGCATAAACTTGGCTTTCTAGTTCTTCTACGCTTGCACCAGCAACTTTTTCTGATGCCTCTTCGTCAGAGAGACCGTTCCAGTTCTTGAGAGCATTTTTGGCGATTTCACGATAAACATTGTTTTCCGCCGTTAAAACTTCTGCCTGGTTGCACTTTTCGGCTGTTTTGCCTCCCTGAAACTTATTAGCCATCGCCGCTACATCCTCCCAACCAGTTTTTCCACTCCCATTATTGGTGGTATTTCCCACTGTTTCAATTTTTCCATCCATTATTTTTCTCTTGCGGGAAGCCCGCTCCTAAAATTGATATTAAAGCAGCTTATCCACTAAAATCAAGTGTAATACTCCGCTATGAGATGTTCTAGACTTCACTTTTCTGCAGATAGGCAGTTGAGCCGACTGGAGCGAGGTGCTCCATACGGGGTTCAACTATTGCCTATCTTGTCAGGGATAGGCCTGTCGACAGATTTGAAATTTAGGACAATTTAATTATATTACTTTTTTGGCTCGGCTGCTAGCCTTGTCGACCTGCTCGTAGTAGTGTGTAATAGGCAATAGAGAACTTTAATTATTAACTCGTAGTATATGGGAGTAGACGAAAAAAATAGACTCCACTACCTTCTTAGAGAGCCTTTTAATTCTGTGGTTTCTATTAATGAAATCCAACTTGGTAGTACCGACTGGGATTGAACCAGTGACCTTAGGCTTATGAGTCCTACGCTCTAACCAGCTGAGCTACGGTACCACTTTCTGGCGGAAGGGACAGGATTCGAACCTGCGAAGCGTTAACTTGCCGGTTTTCAAGACCGGTGCCATCAACCACTCGGCCACCCTTCCACTTACTATCATAACAGAAAATATCCTCCCCGTAAAGTGAAAAATCATCTTAGAAAAACCCGCTCGAAAAACCCAACAATAAATTCTGCTAAAACTCCAACAAGAAGTAGTCTATTAAGGTTTCCGCAAAAAGGAGCCCGCGAAGGCTCCTTTTAAAATTAAGCTGCGTTAGTGAAGACGTTAATTACGTCATCGAGATCATCTACAGCATCCAGCAGTTTATCTACCTTTTCCGCATCTGCCTCGCTCACCTCTACGGTGTTATTTGGCAAATATTTGAGTTCTGCAGAATCTACATTGAGTCCAGCGTCGATCAAATTCTTGCGTACTTTCATCAAATCTGTTGGTTCGGTAATGATTTCGATGCCATCTTCCGTTTCATTGGCATCTTCTGCGCCAGCATCTAGGGCAGTCATTAGTACATCTTCACCCTTATCTTCGATGAAAATCACACCCTTACGTGCAAATTGAAACATCACGGATCCAGGATCAGCCATGCGGCCGCCGTTCTTTGAAAGCGCATTGCGCACTTCTGGCATGGTGCGATTCTTGTTATCGGTAGCAATTTCGATAATCAAACCAATACCGGCCGGGCCGTAAGCCTCGTAGGTTTCTTCAATCAAAGCTGCGGCGTTTTTATCGGCGGCACGAGCAATCGCACGTTCAATGTTTGCCTTTGGCATGTTAGCCTTGCGAGCTTTTTCTAGTACCATCGCAAGAGATGGATTCATGGATGGGTCGGCACCAGCACGCGCAGCAATCGCGATTTGGTTACCAATTTTGGTGAAGGCTGCACCACGCTTTGCGTCCACGATTGCTTTTTGGCGCTTCGTGGTAGCCCATTTACTGTGTCCAGACATAATAACCCCTTATTTCCTAATAATAATTTTATATAATTATAACATTTTTTCAAAAAAGCAAAAGGGGCGCAAATCTTGCGTCCCTTAAATTTCTTAGCCTGCCTGACTGGATTTGATCAGTTCGTCTCTCAAATATTCAAATCTTACTCTAACTGGTGGAATTTTAGCCTCAGTGGCCATAGGTTCGAAGTTCCGCGTCGGCCAAAATCTCTCCAGGGTATCTCGAAATAATTTAGTAGTGGTATTAAAACTTTCAATATAGTTATCGAACTCTTCAATCATCCACGCAATCGATTCAGTGCTGCGGTAATTTTTTTGCACTCGATGACTGTGCATAGTGGATTGACATTGATTGAGAAGACCTCTCGCCATATCATTAATTAATCTTAAGATATTGCTCTGATAGGAGTTACCTCTCTCATCCTGGCCAATCAGCATACATTGGGCTTTTACCACGAGTGTCATCCTGTCGATTCTTTCGTTTAATGTCAATGTGATTTCGTCAGACATTTTTTGTAACTTAGATTTGTCAAAGTACATATAATTTCCCCCTCTTTCTGTAAAATAAACAGGCTACCCCTATATTATATCACATTTTGTAATTTTTTACCTCTTTTGCACCATATTCCATTAGTTTGTCAAAATCATGATATTTGGAATAATGTTCGTGTAGTTTATTTCTCAAATCTTGAAACTCAGGATAACTTGCATCTGGCAAAGTCATAATTGGCTTCCAAGATTCATCAAGTAGGGCCGTTAGAGACTCCTTCAAAATATAGTATTCTCCCTTCGAAAGATGTGAAACTGCAGAGTTGGGATTTTCTCGATAATAGTAATTCGTCTGAAAATGCATTAACTCATGTAAAATTCCATCGAGTGGCATCCCCCAAAGTTCATTATCGATTTTCGCATAGGTGAAAATCACTCCCTCCTCATAATAAACAATCATCGCTGGAAAAGTCGTGATCAAGAATAATAAATCCTCACTCGGTGACACTGCCTCTGGTGAAATTTTATGAATTTCCTTAGCGCGATTTTTCGCACAATCTTTAATTGCTAGGGGATGCTCCGTCACTTCTTCGAGTCGCCTAATCGCTAATTCAAATTTTTCATTTAATTCATCACTCATGATTTGCTTAAATCGCTCCGGCGTCATCTCGATTCGTGCATTTCTTTCTTCGAGGTAGGGGACCAGAATCTTCTTCGCTTCCGAAAAATTTAGCCCCATAATCTTTTCTGCTACTTCAATATCCTGCGCATCTTTTAGTTTTTTAATTCCACCAAAATTATTTATGGAATTAAACCAGTTATAAGCATCTTGCGTAATATCGTAAATTATTTTGTAGGTGGCCATCTATTAATTCTAATATAGCCTAGTCTATCTATTCCGTCTACCGATCTTTCTCTCCCTTGCATTATTCCTCAAAATCGCTAAAATGAAACTAAAAAGGAGAGTTATTATGCCAATTTTAGTCTTAATTCTAATCGCCCTGTTCGTGGTGATTCCAGGAATTCGCGTTGTTAATCAATACGAGCGCGGTGTGGTCCAGCGCCTCGGTCGTTTTCGTCGTATTATGGAGCCGGGTCTTCATGTGATTATCCCTTACATCGATACTATGCGCACCGTTGATGTTCGTACTACCCCAATGGATGTGCCGAAGCAAGAAGTTATCACCAAGGACAACGTCACGGTGAATGTCGATGCGGTGGTTTATTTCCGTGTTATTGATGCGAAGAAGGCGGTCTTTGAAACCACGAATTACGCTTATGCCACTTCTACTTTTGCTCAAACTGCCTTGCGCGATGTTACCGGTAACTTTGATCTCGATGAACTACTCTCTAAGCGCGACAAAATTTCTAGCCAAATCAAGGAAAATGTTGACACTCAAACCGATAAATGGGGTATCGATATCGAAAGTGTGAAGCTTCAAAACATTGAACTACCTTCTGATATGAAGCGTGCTATGGCTAAGCAGGCTGAAGCTGAACGTGAACGCCGTGCCGCAATTATTTCTGCGGAAGGTGAAAAGGCTTCTGCTGCCGCTGTGGCTGAAGCTGCTAGCTTGCTTGCTCAAACTCCAGGCGGTCTTAATATTCGTACTCTCCAAACTCTTGAAAAAATCAGCACCGACCCATCTCAGAAAACCGTCATTCTTCTCCCTTCCGATCTCGCTGGTGGTTTGAAAAATCTATTCAAGTAACTCATCTCCTCCTTTTATTCCTTTTATGCTAAAATAAAAATATCATGAAGAGAGAAAAGTCTAATATCTTTAGCCGTAGACCGGAAAGCATTATTTTTATGCTTCTTATCGGTCTTGTGTCGGTTTTATTAAATTTTACATTTAGCCATAATTCATTTGCGGAATACAAGGCTACACTTTCAGCTTCCGTCAATGAAGATACTGCGGCTATTAATGGCACTGAAATTATCGAATCTAGCGATGAGACTGCTGAGTATGCAATCAATCTAAAAGTGAAAACTACTAATAAGACTGGTTATACCGCCACTCTTAGCTCTAAGACTGATGAAACTGCCCTACTAAATACTAACCCTGCAATCACCACAAAAATCAGCTCCATCTCTTCAGTATCTTCTCTCTCCAATCTTCCCGCTAATACCTGGGGTTATAGTTTCAATGCAAATACTAATTTTAATCCTATCCCAGCACTATCTACACCAGCTAATCTTATTCATACTACCGAAAAATCTACTGCGGAGGAGAACCACACCATTAAGCTTGGTATGAAGTTAAATAGTAGCCTTAAGCCTGGTAATTATGAAAACAAGCTCATTATCTCGGTAGTCTCTAATTTATATACTCCAAAAGCCGTTATGACCGAAGGCCAGGATTTTAATGAAAAAC
>JABCPS020000005.1 GCA_013332955.2 Candidatus Saccharimonadota bacterium
ATCGATTGGTTAGAGCAAAAAAATCTTGAATACGTTGAACTTGATGCTAGTAATTTTCCAGGCATTTCTGCGGTTCCAATTACCATCATTACTGATGAATCCGACAAAAACCCGATTCAAGTTCTTGGTTTTGATCGTGAAGGGATTTTGAACGCGCTCGAAAAAATTAAAGCTGTTTAATTAATGAAAAAATCCGACCAAAAACCACCCATTCTACTCGTCCATGGTTTTCGTGGCAATCATTTAGGTTTGGCTGAATTTCAAAAACTGCTCGAAGCTGAGGGGTACCAGGTTTTTAATCCCGATATCCCACCAGCTTTCAATACCCAAAATGAGACTTTGCCAAATTTTACCGATTTTAATAAAGATGGCTACGCGGACTTTATCGCGAATTACATCCTCGACAAACACCTCGATCACCCAATTCTGATTGGCCATTCTATGGGGTCTATCCTCGCCGCCGCCACTGCCGAAAAATACAGCCACCTTATTCATAATAAGATTTTCTTCCTTAGCCCTATCGCTACACATCCCCCAAAATTTATTTTACCCCTAATTCCGCTAATTGCCTTGGTGCCTAATAAATTTGTTAGCTATGTCTGCACAGAATTTCTCATTGCGGGTGCCCATCGTTCTAAAAAACGTCAAATTCTCGATCTCACCTACGCGTGTGCTCGTAAATTTACTTCTATTCGAGATGAAATGCGAGCCGCTGTTTTCTCTATGTCTTACTCGATTTCTGATTTTAATTTCGAAAAACAAGCCTACTTCATAGCTGGTAAAAAAGATCGCATGAATCCATCTCGTAAGGTAAAAGAAATTGCCAAAAAATTCCACGCTGAGGTAGATTTTATACCCCAGGCCGGCCATCTCATTAATTACGAGACTCCGGAAAAAATCGCTGAGCTAGTCTTACCAAAGCTTAAAAATTAACTCAAAATAACAACAATTATTTATTAGAGCCACAATGGCTCCTTTTTATTTTTCATTATTTTGTCTCCATAACTTGCTTATGCTTAACTAATTTTTTCTTAAAATAACAGGGAAGAAAGTTCATTTTTTCATCATTTTTACCCCTTTTCACTTGTTTTATTTTGCATTTCAGCCAATAATCAAATTAGAACTTTTACCGAAAATACAAAATAGAAAGGAAATTATGTCCTCATCCAGACAGTCTCATTTTGTTGCTTGTAAGAAACCTAAATCTAAGCCGAAAATACCACAGAAAACTCCGCGCTTTCTCTATTTTTCCAGTGCTTTGGCCGTATGTATTACTAGTCTAACACCGCTAGCCTCTGTCAATTCGAAAGCCGTTGAATGCAAAGATATTCAAGTCGTCTTCGCTCGAGGTTCAGGAGAAAAAGCTAAAACCAATATTAACTATCAAAAATTTAAAGATAATCTCGTCGGGGTTTTGCAATCAGCAAATAAATCCTACGATTTTTATGACCTCGGGGAATCAAATCAATACAAATATCAATACCCAGCCGTGAGTGTGGAGAATCTCGGAGCAATTGCCGATACCTATATACATGCTGGCAAAAATGACTATTTTAATAATAGTGTAACTACTGGTATCAAAGAGATGCAGACGTTATATCAAGAGATTACCCATCGTTGCCCGAATACCAAATTTATTCTCGGTGGCTATTCTCAGGGCGCAATTGTAATGAGTCGCGCCATTCGCACCTTAGATCCCGAAAAAATCATTTATCTCTCGACTTTCGGTGATCCTAAACTACATCTGCCAGAGGGAGAAGGCAAAGACAAGCCATGTTATCATGGCGTACAATCCGACTATCGCATCAATGTCCCTGATTGCGACGTAGAACATGGTATTCTAGGAGCGCAAAAACCTTATCTGCCAAACGCTAAGTTCTCCGGAAAAATTGGCACTTGGTGTAATTCCGGTGATTTTATGTGCGGCAGCTTCTTTGACCCACTAGGTCTTTCCGAAATTAATCTCGGAAAATTCCAGTTTATCCACCAAAACCTTATATCAGGACATCTCGCCTATGCCAATCGTGATGCCTATGCCGAATCCGCACACATAGTTGGTCAAATTCTACATGGCGCCAAAAAACTCGCAAAACCTGGCACTCTAAATGTTGGTTATTCGCCATATTTTATTAAGCAACTCCAGGATCGTTTGGCTCATCCAAAAATCAATAGTATTGATCATGAATATATTGTCGCCATTAATTTTAATAAAGCCAATCCAGCCGCCTTGTCTTTGCAATACAAAAAACTAATTAGCAATATCGAAGCCAGAAAACATAGGCATGCACTTTTTCATATCTATAAAGTAGATTTCGCTACCGACCATCATGGTTTTGCCAAATATCAAAAAATTACAGATTTTAATACCAACACCGACAATCTACTTCAGTTAGAGCAGCAACTAAAACAATATTACGACGAGTCTAATACTTCCGTAAAAAACGCATCGATCATTGACCTCTACCAAGCAATCTATCAAATTTCGTCCGAACAAAAACTTCAACACGACACCACTAAAGGTTTCATTCTCTCTACTCCAGCCGAAATCTATTTCGATTACGCTAGTGGTGAGTACATCCAGAAGCTTAAATATCTTTTAGAGGCTAAACATCTCACACCGTTTATCATCAATGGCGATGGTGGTAGGTCAGAATATACCCGTTCGGTTTATGATTTTACCCTTGATATGCATAGTCATTATTTTAGTAACGCCGCTAGTGAAAAATTCATCGATGAAAAATTAGAGTTAGTGGAGAATAAGCCAAAGACTCGTGCTCAAAATGGAGATATTCCAACCTATACTGTGACCTTCGACGGAAATAATTTCAGTATCACCAACACCTACACTGATCGACCACTTCGTCTGCAACAAGATCCTGAGCATTATGCAACTAAATTTGTCGAATTCGAAGATTTAAGGCCAAAAATCGTCGAGCTTGAATTTAAAGGCCGTAAATGGAGTGCTGAAATCACCCCACTTCCGACTAAAATTTCTGACCCAAATTATCGCCATGAAACCAAACAGAAGCTACTGGTTATTGACGGTGTGGCTCAAGGGTTCACTTCCAGCGACAGCCTAAATTTTGACAAACTCGACCCCACCAAAGCTCATCATATTTTAATCCATCATATCGGCGATGACGCTAGGATTTATAAAACCGAAGAGCAAAACATCCCAATCAAGGATAGCGAACCAGATAAAGCCGACGATTCGGAAGGTTCAGATAATCCAAGCAATTCAGGCGACTCCAATAAGACAAACGATTCGAGCAATCCGATTGATCCGAGCAATCCGAGTAATCCGAGTAATCCGAGTAACTCCACCAATCCCGACCCTTCCGAGCCACCGAAACCGCCAGAAGAACCAGAAGACAATCATTTTGGCGACCTACTTCGAGAATTAGATATTCTAAAACATAACGCCTTTTCAAAACAAACTGAAAATCTTACAGACCGACTCCGTGGCATTTTTAATAAAAAGTCCGAAGGCAAAAAGGAATCCGAAGGCAAAAAGGAGTCCGAAGATAAAAAGGAGCCAGAGAGCGAAAAGCCCGATAAGCAAAAAACTAATAATAAATCTAAACCAGATAAGCATTCTAATTCCGAGAAAAATAATGAAAACCATAACTATAACTCTGATACCACTAACACAGAAAATCACCAAGAAGATCATTCATCTCATCCGAGCATAGGATCAAAAGAAAAATCTAATCACCAGACACAACCAGATTCAACAACTACTCAAGACAAAGATGCTAAAAAACTTATTCCAGCCGTACCTGACTCTGGCATACCTAGATATCTTAAGAGAAGACTGTATTCTAAGTAGATGTGTTAAAATACAGCACCTTAAATTTCTGTCAAGAATTACCGAGAAGACAAGTGATAGTGGTCGCCATATTCACAACGATACACAGATAACGTCGGCGCGTGATAATCATGCGCCGCCACCATAGCGGCCACCTCGGCTTCTTCACGAGTCTTGTAACAGATTTTCTGTGAATCACCCACCCAACACTTTTCCGGCATAATAACTTTATTATTATTCAACTTTTTTCTCATCTCTGAATATTATACATCTATAACATAAAATGTCTAAATAGTACAACCAATTTTATGTTGACACGCTACATATAGCGTTATAGAATAAGCATAGACACTATATATAGCGTAATTGCCAAAACATATATAGCGTAAAAAGCAAACAAAAATAACTAAAAGAGAAGATTGTTAGAATAAGGAGATTTATTTTTTATGCTCAAAAAAGTTGTCAAGCGAGATGGAAAAGTTGTCCCATTTGATATCGAAAAAATCACCAATGCCATCAAAAAAGCTGGTGCTGCCACTGAAGAATTCAAAGAAGAACGCGCCAAGCGCCTAGCTGAAAAAGTTGTTTCAGAATTTGAAAAACTTGACCAAAAGAAAACCCCATCCGTCGAACAAATTCAAGATATTGTTGAAAAAGTTCTCATGGAATCAAGTTATAAGAAAACCGCCAAAGCTTATATTTCTTACCGCAATGAGCGCACCGTGCGTCGCATGGCTCAAACCAGCCTCATGGATGCCTATCGCACCATTGCCGTGCTCGATGCGAAACAAAATTCAGACATTAAGCGTAGTAATGCGAACGTCGACGGTAACTCCGCTATGGGTAAAATGCTTCAATTTGGTGCCGAAGGTGCTAAGTTTTTCGCCAAATCCGTTCTCATGGAACCACGTTTTGGTGCCGCTCATGACCGTGGCGATATCCATATTCATGACTTAGATTTCTATGCCACCGGTACATTAACTTGTTGCCAAACTGATCCATTAAAGCTCTTCGCTAATGGCGGTTTTAATACTGGTCATGGCCATCTTCGCACGCCTAACTCCATTGGCTCCTATGCTGCACTCGCTGCCATCATCCTTCAGGCTAATCAGAATGAGCAACACGGCGGCCAGGCTATTCCAAATTTCGATTACGCTATGGCTCCCGGTGTCGACAAAACTTTTAAGAAAACCCTCCGCGCTAATCTTAAAAAATATAACGAGTTCTCCGGTAAAAAAGTTGATATAACCATTCCAGAAGATATTAAATACGATGACGAAGAAACTCTAAAATCTCTCAAGATTCCAGCCATTGTCATTGATGAAGCGAAAAAGGATACTGAAAACCAGACCTTCCAAGCCATGGAGGGCTTCATTCACAATCTAAACACCATGCACTCCCGTGCTGGCGCCCAAGTTCCATTCACCTCTATTAATTTTGGCACCGATACCACCGAATCAGGTCGTCTCGTTTCCAAAATGCTTCTCGAAGCTACTGAACGAGGTCTTGGTCGCGGCGAGACACCAATCTTCCCAATCTCCGTTTTTAAAGTCAAAGAGGGAATTAACTATAACCCAGAAGATCCAAATTACGACCTCTTCAAACGCAGCATGGAGGTTTCCTCTAAGCGTCTCTTCCCAAATTTCACCTTCATCGATGCTCCGTTCAATATCAAGTACTACAAGAAAGGCGACTATAATACCGAGATCGCTACCATGGGTTGCCGCACCCGCGTTTTCTCTTCTATCTTCCCAGAATCTGACGGAATCGCAACCAGTCGCGGTAATCTATCTTTCACTACCATCAACCTAGTTCGTCTTGGCATTAAGCATGGTATCGCACTAAAGGAGCGTAAAACAGCAGACTGGAAAGGCTTCTATAAGGAACTCGACGAATTAATGGACCTAGTTGCCGACCAGCTACTCGAACGCTTTGAGTTCCAAGCCAACCAACACGTCCGTAACTTCCCATTCCTCATGGGAGAAGGGAACTGGTTTGGTAGCGAAAAGCTCGGCCCAGACGATACATTGCGCGACGTAATCAAGCACGGCTCACTTTCTATTGGCTTTATTGGCGTCGCCGAAACTCTCAAAGCTATGCTCGGCAAACATCACGGTGAAGACGAAGAAGCCAGAAAGAAAGGTCTCGAAATTATCGAACATATGACCAAGCGATGTGATGAATATAGCCAAAAATATCACCTTAACTTCAGTCTCTTTGGCACACCAGCCGAAGGCCTCGCTGGACGTTTTACTAAAATGGACCGCAAGGAATTTGGTCTCATTGAAGGCGTAAATGATCGTGACTACTACACCAATTCATTCCATGTTCCAGTTTATTTCCCAATCTCAGCCTTCGAAAAAATCGAAATCGAAGCACCATATCACGCACTCTGTCCAGCCGGACATATTTCCTATGTCGAACTTGATGGCGACCCATCGCAAAATATTGAGGCCTTCGAAGCCGTCATTCGTAAAATGCACGATTCTGGCATTGGCTACGGCTCAGTTAACCATCCAGTGGATCGTGACCCAGTCTGTGGTTTTTCTGGAATTATTCCAGGTGAACGTTGCCCATCTTGTGGCCGCCTTGAATGAGAGATTCCTTTTGAACGTCTTCGCCGCATTACTGGCTACCTCGTTGGTTCACTTGATCGTTGGAATGATGCGAAACGCGCTGAAGAGCATGACCGTGTCAAACACAATGTTTCTGGCACCTACACCAAAGCCGAAAAGGCCGCCCGCGAACACGCCAAGCATACCGCTAAGTCATCTCTAGGAAAAGCCTAAATGTCGTCCCGCGTCCCTGGTTCTGATAAGTATCACATCCGTCTTTCCGGCCCGATTGAACACGATAGCATCGTCAATGGTTACGGGCTACGCGCCGTGATTTGGACCCAAGGTTGCTTTATTCACTGTGAAGGCTGCCAAAATCAAGAAACCTGGGACGAAGAGGGGGGAGTTCTCGTTGATATTGAAGATATCAAACAAGAACTCCGTTCCCTCAAGGGGCAAACTGGCCTCACTTTCTGTGGCGGGGAACCGTCACTCCAAGCCGAAGCTTGTATTGAAATTGCTAAATTCGTCAAAGAAGAGCTCGGTTGGAATGTTTGGTCATTTTCTGGCTATACTTATGAAGAAATTAAAGCAAAACAGAATGACCAATGGGAATTTTTCAAAACCCTCGACGCCTTAATTGATGGACCATTTATTCTTGCTCAGCGTGACCTCACCCTAAAATTTCGAGGCTCTAAAAATCAACGTCTCTTGCATCTCAAAGATGGTGAAATTACAAGTATCGAATAGCGCCAATTCATAAATCCTGAATCTTACCGCTAAGTCACTTTTTATTCCTACATTTTCTATAGTTGAACATTTTATTTCTAAGCCAGATTTACATAAAACTTCGGAGCATTTTTCGTCAAATATACCAAATTTCGCGCATGCTTCACGATAAAATTTTTGTGATATTTTTCGCGACGCCAACGATATAATTCCGCCACTAAATCCGCCAGAAAATGGTCGTAGATTGCCTCCATCAACTCCGGATCATAGCGATTCCAGAAGCGATAAATTAACATCTTAAATTCCACTCGAAACAGCGCCAAATTCATCATTTTATGAAAATCCATTTGCATCAATTCCAAACGATTTTCTTTGTATAAAAAAATGAACAATTTTTCATAAAATTGTTCCATACTCATCTCTAATTGAAAATTTGTTTTTACTTCATCCTCCAAATGTTTCAAGAAAACAGCACGATTTTTATTCATTAAATCTGCCAAATTACGATAATGGTCGTAAAATGTCGACTCGGCAATCTTAGCTACTCTGACAAGTTCACATATTTGAATTTCGGCCAAGCTTTTATCTTTTGATATATTTGCCAAAGCATTAAAAATTTTTCGTTCTGTTCTTTGATATACCCGATTTTTGATATGCTTTCTGCCCATCTTTTTCTCTCCGGATTTTATTTTTATTTTAACATAAGCTTTTTTAAAAAATGAGAACAAAATAAAACTATTTTATCAAAATTCAAAAAAATAGCACCCCATTTCTGGAGCGCCAGGAGATTTTGCGTTTTATGGCCTAGTAGCCTTAACTAAAATCCTATTATGAATATAGTGGAGCATCACGGCAACAATTATTACGTAAGTCAGTTTAAGTGATACGCCGAAAACTGAACCAAAAATTATAAACATTGGCACCAATGCCAAGTTAATAAATCTTCCATTTGCAAGTTCAACGGCGACATTGATTCCTCTACCATACAAATCCACGTATTTCATATTATGATCTAAATTTGTCCAAGCTACTGTTAAAATTGCAAGTAACGATAGAACCAACAATAGCCAAAAATTCAGCCAATAAGCAAAATATCCCCAAATAAAAGCGCTTAATAGCATTTCAGAAAAAATAGTTATCATTTTCTGTGGCTTATCGACATGTAGACAAACTAAGCAATTACGCTCAAAAATAATCGAGCCACCCACACTAAAATTTACAAACCACATCAATGACACTAGAATTATCGACACAGGCATAGGTATTACACTAAGCAATAATCCAAAAATCACAAAACAAGAAAGTATTCTTGCAATGATTAGTACACGAATTTCACCATTAGCAACATAAACTTCATTTTCGCAATCTTTTTC
>JABCPS020000006.1 GCA_013332955.2 Candidatus Saccharimonadota bacterium
CATGCCGGCTATTATCCTCGATGGCATCCTGAAAGCCCAATTCGCCTGGCTGGCCGATAGTAAAATTCCGTTTGTGGCCATTATCCAACTTACGATCACCGTCTTTATCTTCATCTATCTTTCGATTTATTTCTACCTATTTTATCGCGCCCTTCTCGATTATAATGATGATGCTAAACTGGAGCTTTAAAAAATGAATAATGAAAAAACTGCCGCCAAGGCTCGCATTGAAAAACTAAAGACCTTAATCAATGATTATCGCTATCATTACCACGTCTTAGACGAGTCGATTATGTCGGAAGCCGCCGCCGACTCTTTGAAACATGAGCTTAGCCAATTGGAAGAACAGTATCCAGAATTTATTACTCCTGATTCACCAACTCAACGCGTCGCTGGTAAACCTCTGGATAAATTCCAAAAAGTCACGCACGCTTCCCGTATGATTTCTCTTGCCGATGTTTTTTCTGAATCCGAAATTCGCGATTGGGTAGCCAGAAATTATAAGTTAGTTGATCAAGGCACCGAATTTACCTTTTTCACCGATATTAAAATGGATGGCCTGGCTATGTCCTTGCATTACGAAAATGGTATTTTCAAGCAGGCCGTTACGCGTGGCGATGGTCTGGTAGGTGAAGATGTCACGATGAATGTAAAAACCATTCAGAATATCCCACTTAAATTAAATCTGGATAATCCACCAGAGCATCTGGAAGTGCGCGGCGAAGTGATTATTTTTAAGCAAGATTTTGAAAAACTTAATCAAATGCAGGTTAAACTCGGGGAGAAACCTTTCGCTAATCCGCGTAATCTTGCCGCCGGTACCATTCGCCAGCTCGACCCTCGCATTGCCGCGAGTCGTCCACTCCGCTTTATGGCCTATGATCTGGTCACACCAGATTTGCCGACCCATCAGGAAGCTTATGATTTCTTGCGCCAAATCGGTTTTCAAACTTCTGGACAAGATCATGTTTATACGCATCTCAATGAAGTTTTTGCTGAAATCAAACATCTTGGACAAGTGCGCGGCGACTTTCTCTTTAACACCGATGGTATGGTGATTAAAATTAATGATCGCAAGATATATTCTGAGCTTGGTATCATCGGTAAAACTCCTCGCGGTGCGGTAGCCTTTAAGTATCCTGCAGAAGAATCCACCTCGAAGGTGCGCGATATCGTGATTTCAATCGGTCGTACTGGTGCGGCGACTCCGGTGGCCATCCTAGATCCTGTGGAAATTGCCGGTAGTACCGTGCGCCATGCTACTTTGCATAATTCTGATGAAATCGCCAAGCTCGATATTCGGATCGGCGATACCGTGATTGTTTATAAGGCGGGCGATATTATTCCGAAAATTAAGGAAGTATTATTTACCCTTCGTCCAGAGGGTACCGAGCCTTTTGATTATGAAAAAGCTCTCAAAAATCAATATCCAGAACTTGAGTTCGAGCGTCCAGACGGAGAAGTGGTTTATCGCGTGAAGGGGCAGGATTCGGATTTTATTTTGCGTCGTAATCTTGAATATTTTGCCAGCAAGCAGGCGTTAAATATCGAGGGCCTAGGTGAGAAAAATGTTAATTTATTGGTCGATGCTGGTCTCCTAAAAAGCCTAGTTGACCTCTACCGTTTGCAAAAATCGGACTTGATTAAACTCGAACGTTTTGGTGAGTTATCAGCTACTAAATTAATAAATGCCATCGAGGGGACTAAGCAGGCGCCGCTCGCGAAATTTATCACCGCACTTGGTATTCGACACGTCGGCGCACAGACCGCGGTTGCTCTGGCCGATGCTTTTCAGTCGCTTGAAGCATTACGCGACGCCACCGAGGAAGAGCTGCTAAGAATCCCGGATATCGGCCTCACGGTTTCTGAATCGATTTTGGCTTATTTTGCTGATGAAGATAATTTGAAACAGCTCGATGATTTTGCTTCGCTCGGTGTAGATCCAATCTATATTAATCATGATAACGCCCCACTTAAAGGTCAAAGTTTTGTCGTCACCGGAACACTTACTGATATGGGGCGTGAAGAAGCGGAAGATTTATTACGCGAAAAAGGCGCTACGGTCACCAGTTCTGTGACCAAAAATACTACCGCCTTAATTGCCGGCGCTAAGCCAGGTGCTTCGAAAGTCACCAAAGCCGAAAAGATCGGTATTAAGATCATCTCCGAAGCGGAATTTCGTGAATTGATTAAATAAACTCATGAATTTGAAACGCAAAAATAGGTGCCGTCTCGCACCTATTTTTAATCCGTCGCTTAATTCCGGATTTTGGGTTATCCTAGGACCTCACTCTTCTGATCTAGTCCAGTATTTTGAGCTCTCCTAGGATCTCACTATTTTTAGTTTTAATTTTCTTCGAAAGGATTCTTCAAAACTAATTCTGGATTAGCTTCCGCAATTCGCATTAATTCGTTGTATTTTGCGATACGCTCCGAGCGGGAGAGGGAACCAGTCTTAATTTGCCCCGTGCCGAGCCCCACCGCGAGGTGCGCGATGGCACTATCTTCGGTTTCACCCGAGCGGTGCGACATAATCGTACGATAGCCAGATTTTTGCGCCAAAACCACCGCGTCGATGGTTTCAGAAAGTGAACCAATCTGGTTTGGCTTAATCAAGATCGCATTACCTACTTTTTCATTAATGCCTTTTTGCAGTAGTTTCACATTGGTCACAAAGAGATCATCGCCGACTAACTGTAATTTATTGCCAAGCCTCTCAGTGAGAATCTTCCAGCCTTCCCAGTCATTTTCCGACAGGCCGTCCTCGATAGAAACAATCGGATATTTTTCTAGCAACCCCTCATACCAGTCAATCATTTCGACACTGGTCTTGGTTTCACCAGAGGTCTTTAATTTATAACCGCCATCTTCGTAAAATTCCGAGGAGGCAATATCCATCGCAATCGCAATATCTTTGCCCACTACGTAATTTGCGCGCTCAATCGCTTCACAAATTAGTTCCAAAGGCTCGTTATTGCCACCGAAAACTTTTGGTGCGTAACCACCCTCATCACCCACCGTAGTGACATAATTTTTTTCTTTCAAAACCTTCTTTAGGGCGTGAAAAGTTTCTGCCCCCATACGAATCGCTTCGTTGATATTGGTCGCCGCGATTGGCATTAGCATATATTCCTGAAAATCCGTACACCAATCCGCGTGTGCACCCCCGTTCATCACATTCATCATTGGCATCGGTAAAGACATCCGGCTAGAAGTTCCGGCAATTTTTGCCACGTATTCATAAAATGGCATTTTCATCGCGCGGGCTGAAGCCTTTGCTAGTGCCAAGGAAACTGCCAAGATTGCATTAGCGCCAAGATTTGACTTATTTTCCGTGCCGTCGAGCTGAATCATTAATTGATCGATCTCTCGCTGGTCGACGTGTTTATCTACGAGCAGGCTACTTATTTTAGTATTAACGTTACGCACGGCCTGCATGACGCCTTTGCCATCGTAAAAGTTTTTATTCCCGTCACGTAGTTCCAAGGCTTCGCCACTACCGGTCGACGCACCGGATGGCACCATAGCACGGCCAGCACTACCGTCGGACAAAAAGACGTCAGCTTCTACCGTCGGATTGCCGCGGCTATCGAGAATTTGCCTTGCGTGAATTTCTTTGATTGTGATATTTTCCATAGTTTTATTATAGCATTAGCATTTTAAAACTACCCTGAAACTACCAGACTTTCTAAGTTTTTAGAGGCTGTCTTTTTGCTATTTAGTTCACCTCTATCCATCCCTGATGACAAAATTTCCCAAACAGAGTATAATAACCCCATTAAGTTTTACTTAAGTGCAAAATATTGGGTACCTTAAAAGGTAAAGTTTGACTTCATAAGGAGGGGGACATGAAAAACTTGAATAAGAAAACTACAACCGATGGCAAAAAACGCTCCGTTGAGGAGACGTTAACGTTGGAGCTATCTGAAGTGGACGGTCGAATTTCGACCAGAAAGCATCAGAAAAATACTTTGATTGCATTAATTGTGATTCTTAAATCTTTTCTGAATGGCGAACTTTATGGCCGTGATATTTCCAAAGTCTTATCAAAAGAGCTTCTTTGGGAAAATTACGACGAACTGACAAAACAGGGAATTTCCATTGACATTAACAAGCTGATGACGGCTTTTGGTCAGGAAGATTACTCGGATGTTTATCATGGTTCAGAATTTGTTACCGAAAATGCTGCCCTATTTATTCAGCGCGGTGCCTCACTCGATCTGCTACTTGGTCAATTTTTGATTAATGATGGCTGGAAGAATATCGAGAAATTAATTCAAGCGGGTGTGCCGGTTGCAGATTTACTGAATAAGAAACGCATGCTTTTGTACATGAATGATTATTTTGATCTTACGGTTGACCGTGTAAAAACTATCATGAACTGGTTTCTGCGTCACGGCGCGACCAAGCTTCAGATTGGGGATTGGCTAAAATCAGAATTGAGTAGAAACATTTCAGTTAAACTTCTTCGCGACCCGATGATTAATTGGGCGGAGTATGGTATTGATCCGTCCAGGGCGTATACTCTGCGTGGACTATGTCCAGATTATGAGGAAGAAGAAGAGTATTATAGGGAGTGAGCTTTACTGGAAAATCTCTGGCTCTAGTCAGGGATTTTTTCTGCGCCACTAATCATAAAAGCCTCGGAATAACCATAAGAATTTTTTGCAAAATCTTAATGATTACGGTTAAGCTATTTACAAAAAACATAAAAAGTGGTATAATGAGTCAAATTGATATAAATCATAGAGTTAATTGGAGATTATCATGCAAACTAATCAACCTAACCGCGCTAAACGTTTTCGCATTATCGTTTTCGCTACCATTATCGCTTTTATCGTAGTGATTTTCGGTGCTTGGATTATTACTTCAGCTATCAAATCTGCTGAAAAGTCCCGCCAACAAGAAATCGCTGCTACCGAAGAGTCTAAGGAAGAAAAAACTAATAAGACCGAGACCAAGGCAGAAAATAAGACTGAGGCTAAATCTGAAGCTAAATCATCTGAAAAGACCGGTAGTCAAGGTCAAAATAATAAGATTTCTACCGCTTCTCCAGCTGATCAGTACCAAAACAATAAAGCTACCACCACGTCAAATACCGCCAATGGTACCACCAAGGCCGCTTCTGACCTCCCAAGTACTGGTCCAGAAGATCTCGTCTTCACCGCTATTCTCGCTGGTGTAGCTGTCTACCTTGTTTGTTTGAATCTCAATCGTAAAAAATCTGTCGCCTAATCGACGGATTCTTAGAAAATCTCCACTTCGAGTGGAGATTTTTTGTTTGAGGGATTTTTCTTGCCTCATTCTGATTAAACTTATGCTAAAATATAGAGGAATATTTGAGCAAACTTAATCACGAGAAAGGGAAGCATGGCGGATAAATTCGATTTTGACCTCGAGGTCAATCCGATTGAAACAGGCCCAAAAAATCAAAACAAGGAAACTGGTGTAAGTGCCAATAGTGTGCATTTTAACGCTCAGACG
>JABCPS020000007.1 GCA_013332955.2 Candidatus Saccharimonadota bacterium
AATACTACGCTCGTAAAAATTTCTAAACCTCAGACTACGAAAACCGTCGCGAAGAAAATTACTCTAGATCTCATCAAATATTCACTCTTCATGAGCATCCTCCTCAGCTTCCTCTACGCCTGTACCGACGAGATTCATCAAATTTTCGTCCCCGGCCGCTCCGCTCAGTTTCGCGACGTCTTGATCGATACCCTCGGCGCCAGCTTCGGCACGCTCATCGCATACTTAATTATCAAGCTTATTACCAAAATTAAAGAGCACTCTAAAATCTAATTGTTATAGTAGTTATAATAGTTATTCTTCCCACCACGGCGCTTATATATCACCTGATTCAAAATCACCCCAGGCATATTAATTTCAATCGCTTCTAGAGCCCGCTTCGAATTCTGCAAATCTTCAATCGTGGTCTCATTCGCCGCACAAATCAACATCACCCGGTCGGCACGCTTCGCCAAAATCAAAGAATCTGAAATTCCTTCAATCGGCGTACCATCGATTAATACATAATCATAGTGCTTTTTCACTTCAGAAAGCAACATTTCCATCTTCTTTGATTCCAGAAGCTCACTTGGATTTGGTGGTACCACGCCACGCGTAATCACTTCAAGATTTCTCACATTAGTCTTCACCGCATATTGTCTTAGCTTCTTTAGATCACCTTCCGCCAAAATATTCGACAAACCAAACTGATTACTTAATTCGAAAATTTCATGTTGGCGACCCAGACGCATATCGCAGTCAATTAGAAGCACTTTTTTATTAGTTTTTGCAAAAGCTACCGCTAAATTTGAGACGATAAAGCTCTTACCTTCGTGCGCTCTCGAACTACAAAACAGCACTGTATTCGAATTCTGATTATTTAATGAGAAGTATAAACTAGTACGAATCGTGCGAAAATCCTCCGCCACCGACATCTTCGGATTATCGCGTAAGACCAACTCTGAATCTTCATTCACTTCCACCTTCTCCACCTCTTCCACATTGGCGATTTCCGCTTCTTTTTCTGCCGCAATCTTCTCTTGTTCTAGCGCAATTTTTTCTTGAATCGCTTTTTCTTCGGCGATAATCTTACGCCCTACCGCCTTAATCTCGACAAAAGGTCTCTCCAGCGCGCCCTTCGCTTTTTCAGCCTCTTCAATAGCCTTCTTCGCTGCCTCTTCGGCTGCTTTTTCGGCTGCCTCCTGTTCCGCCTTCGCCTGCAATTCAGCTTCTTTTTCTGCTTCCTTTTGTTTCAATTTCTCGAGTTTTTGCTGTTCTTTTGCTTCTTTTTTCAAACGCTTCGCTTCGAGCTTAGCCAGCTTCGCTTCCAACTTTTTACGCTTTTTCTTCTGTTTTTCTTTTTCTAATTTGTGCACCTTGCCAAAAATTGGCAACTTGAAAATTTCCTCAATCTGCTCCGTGGTTTTAATCGTGCGGTCGAAATAAAATAGCACCAAAATAATCCCGCCGCCGAGCACCATGCCAGCCACCATATAATTAATTTCTTGCTTCACCACATCGACATTATATGGACTCTTCGGCTCCACCGCGTGATCGAGAATATTCACACTCGTATCGTTGTAAATCTGCGAAATTTCTTCCTTAAAAATATCTGCCACCCAGTTCGCAATCTCGTAACTTCGGTAAGCTTCCTTATCCACCACAGAAATACTGATAATTTCCGTATTTTTCAAAGAAGAAACACTAATCTTCGTACTTAAAGGTTCAAAAGAATCCGCCAAATTATTTTCACTAATCACGCGATCGAGTACACGATGTGATTTCACCACCTCAGTATAGGTATCAATCAAATTTTTATTCGCAGTAATTTCGCTCTGCACCGTAGTCTTCGATTTATCCGAGCTCAAAATAATCGTCGCCCGTGATTTGTATTCAGGTTTTTGCACCAAAATCGTATAAGCAGTGCCGGCCGAAACACAAAGAATCACCATCGCAAAAAATAACAGCAGGTGCTTCCTAAAGTAAATTAACAAGTCTCTCAAGTTAATCTCTTCCATATCAAATATTATAATATGGTAAGACTCATCCGTAAATAGTCTAAATATATTTTACCACAAAACGCAAATGCTTATTTTATAAAACAACAAAAAAACAACCTCACGGTTGCCTTCATGCGAAATATTTGGTGGAGCATATGAGACTCGAACTCATGACCTCTTCAATGCCATTGAAGCGCTCTAGCCAACTGAGCTAATGCCCCAAACATCTTGCGATAGGATAATTATATCAAACCTCTAACTTTTTTGTCAATTTTAAGGTATAATAAACAGCAGAATTAAAGGGAATTGATATCTATGTACTAATTTTTTCAGTTTATTAACGTGATTTATTTAATACACATCTAATTTAACATGGAGAAATTATGTCAGATATCGTCTTTTCACTGATCGATCAAGAAAAAATCCGTCAATCTAAGGGCCTCGAACTCATCCCGAGCGAAAATTATGTTTCCGCCGACGTCTTAAAAGCTATGGGCACCGTTCTCACCAATAAATATTCTGAGGGCTACCCATCCTTCCAAGATTTAGAAAACTATAATCCAACCGATGAATCAAATATTGTTGCCGACCTACCGAATTATCGTTACTATGGCGGCCAAACCAATATCGATAAGATCGAACGCCTCGCCATTGCCCGCGCGATGAAGCTTTTTCACGCCGATCACGCCAACGTCCAGCCCCACTCTGGTGCCAATGCCAATGAAGCAGTTTATTTTGCCTGGTGTCAGCCTGGCGACAAGATTCTGGCCATGAATCTTGGCCACGGTGGTCACCTCACTCATGGTTGCCCAGTCACCCGTTCTGCTAAAATCTACAACTTCATCAATTACGGTGTCACCTCTGACGGCGACCTTGATTACGATGAAATTGAGCGCCTCGCCGAGACCGAACGTCCAAAGATTATCCTTATCGGCTACTCCGCCTTCATGAAAATTCCTGATTTTGCCCGCATTGCCAAAATTGGTCAAAAAATCGGCGCACTTCTGATGGCTGATATGGCACACGTCGCCGGCCTCATCGCTGGCGGGGTTCATCCAAATCCCCTCGATTATGGTTTTCATGTCATGACTACTACTACTCACAAAACTCTTCGCGGTCCTCGCGGTGGTCTCATTCTTTCCAAAGGCAATGTCGCCTCGCCTCTGAAAAAACCTGAGCACACTCTCGAAAACATCCCAATTCTCATCGATCGCGCCGTTTTTCCAGGCACTCAAGGTGGTCCACTCGAACACATCATCGCCGCTAAAGCCGTCGCTTTTAAGGAAGCTCTCTCCGATGATTTCAAGCAATATTCCGCCAAGATAGTTGAAAACGCCAAGGCTCTCGCCGCCGCACTTCAAAATCACGGTTTTATCCTCCAAGGTAATGGCACCGATAATCATCTCATCCTCGTCAACGTCAAAAAGAATTTCGGTATCGATGGTAAATTCTACGAACGCGCCCTCGATCTCGTCGGCCTCACCCTAAATGCCAACGCTGTCCCGGAAGACACTTCCGCTGCCTTCCGTCCATCCGGTGTCCGTCTCGGCACTCCCGCCATCACTACCCGCGGTATGGGTGTACCTGAAATGCAGCAAATTGCCGACTGGATGAAGCAGGTCATGGATATCTGTCTATCCGTAAAATCCGAAGAAAATCTCTCTACCGCCGAGCCACAGCTGGCCAAAATCCGCCAACAAGTCGAAACCCTCGCCATGAAATTCCCAGTCCCTGGCATTAACTAAACACGCGTCACCAAAATTAGTAAAACTCACCACGCCAATAATCCGAGCCAAAACCGTCCGAACAAAATCGCACAGGTGTATAATATATCTAATCATGGAGGTAAAATGAAATTAGAAGTTAAAAATCTCACCAAAAAATTTGGTGGCAAAAAGGTCCTAAAAGACCTCAACTTCACCGTCGAAAGCGGCAAGGCTTTTGGCTTGCTCGGCCGCAATGGCGCCGGTAAAACCACCACTATCCGCATTCTCATGCAAGTTTTTCAGCCAACTTCCGGCAAGGTTCTCCTCGACGGCAAGCCAATTGATTATTCCAAAGTCAGCCTTGGTTATCTACCAGAAGAACGCGGCCTCTACCCGAATGACAAAATCGTCGATCAATTAATCTATCTAGCCGCACTCAAAGGCGTCGATAAGAAAACCGCCACCGCATCGATTGATTACTGGCTAGATTTTCTCCAAATGACCGATTACAAGAACGCCAAACTCAAAACTCTTTCCAAGGGTAATCAGCAAAAAATTCAGCTCATTTCCTGTATTGTCCACAACCCAGATATTGTAATTTTCGATGATCCATTTTCCGGCCTAGACCCTGTCAACTCTCAGCTTCTCGAAGAGGTAGTGCGCGAACAAATCAAACGCGGTAAAATCGTCCTCTTTTCCAGCCACCAGATGGATTACGTCTCTGAATTCTGTGACGATATCCTGATTTTGAAGGAAGGAGAGATTAAACTCCAAGGCAATCTCCGTCAAATTCTCAAGAATCACCGCAAAAATAAACTCCTCGTCAAATCCGATGAGGTCGAAAAAATCCACGCCGCCCTCCCAGAACAAACTGAAATTCTACGCGAAGGCGAATTAGTTTATCGACTGAAAAAAGACGAAGACCGCACCAAAACCATGAGCGACCTTATCAAAAAATATCCGATTGACCAAATTGGCGACCTTGAATCAACTCTAAAAGATATCTTTATCGAATACGCGGAATAGAAAGGGAAGTATGCAACAATTTTTCACAGTCTTCAAATATGAATTTAAGAAAATCGTGCTCAGCAAGGGTTATCTCATTTCCACTGGCATCATGGCCATTATTCTCGCCGGCGTCTTCTTCTTGCCCCAACTGATTTCCGACCTAAAACTTTTTAATTCCGACAATAATACTCCGGTCGCTCTAATTAAAACCGACTATGCTAAATCCGAAACTCTCGTCCAGACCATCCACGCCGCACTCCCAGATTACGAAGTCAAGCTTACCGACAAGTCTACCGAAGAGGCCAAACAAGAAGTCGTCGATGACAAAGCCAAATTCTTTATCGAATCCAACCACGACCTTACCGAAGTTACCGAATATTCCAAGATTGGTTTTAGTGAAGCTAGTACTCGCGAGGTCCAATCCATCGATGCTATCGTCAAGAATCTACGTCAATCCGACCTGCTCGCCGAACAAAATCTCGCTCCTTCTGCCATCGCTAAGGTTTTAAATCCTGATGTCAAAATCAATCTCGAAACCGTCAACAAAAACGGCGCCGCCTCTGTGATTTATACTTTTGTCCTCATCTACGCTCTCTACATGGCTATTACTTTCTATGGCTCTCACGTGATGAATAGCGTAGTCACTGAGAAAACCTCTCGCGCCATGGAAGTCCTCGCTACCTCAGTTAAGCCAAACGCTCTGCTTTTCGGTAAAATCATTTCTACCAGCCTCGCCGGACTCATCCAAATCGCCGCCATCATTATCGAAGCTTTCATCTGTGTGAAAATTTCCTCTGCCAACAACCCAGATTTTCCTGTAAATCAAATCATCTCCAATATCCCGACTCAAATTCTAGTCTATATGCTAATCTTCTTCCTGCTTGGCTTCCTAATTTACTCCTTCCTCTACGGCGCCTTCGCTTCTACGGTCTCCAAAATCGACGAGCTCAGCTCTGCGGTCATGCCAGTCCAGATCATCATCGTCTTCACTTTCATCGTCACTATGTCCGCTATCAAATCCGGCAATGCCGACACTCCATTCAATGTTTTCCTCTCCTACTTCCCATTTACCGCACCGATGATGATGTTCACTCGCGCCATTATTTCCAATGTTTCTACCCTGGAAATTATCCTTTCAATCTTAGTTTTAATCGTCAGTACCTACTTTATCGGCTGGCTCTCCGCCCGCATTTACCGCGTCGGCATCCTGATGTATGGTGAAAAACCAAACTTCATCAAGCTCATGGGTGCTATTTTCAAGAAACAATAGTATAATTAATTGGTCGGGGCATTAGCTCAGCTGATAGAGCGCGGCATTCGCATTGCCGAGGTCGGGGGTTTGAACCCCCCATGCTCCACCAAAAGTAATATTATAATCATAATTAGCACTATAAACGTAAAGGTCATCTATGTCAAAAACATCTTCAAAACTTAATCCTCAAAGAATAGCGATAGCAATTTCAGCTGGTATTGGCATTTTAGCCTGTTTTATGCCTTGGACGAGTTTTCCTATCGTTGGCACAGTGAATGGAGCTTCTGGAGATGGTCTTATTTATGCTGGATTATTGGTAATCCCATTACTATTTGTACTTCTAGGAGATAAAACTAAGAAAATTGAGAAGCAGGTGAAGGTTGCCAATATCCTTATCGGTATTTTAGTAATTTTTTGTGGGATTTTTGTGGAAATTGCAAATTTTGATTATAAAATTAAAACCGCAAAACAAGTCTCAAATAGACGTATTAGTAACAGTAGCTATATAAGCAAAGGTGATGCCGAGAATATCTCTAATGCAATGATTTCTTCTGCAAAGATTGAATTTGGACTATATCTATTAATTATCTCCAGCATTTCCGTTGTTGTATGTTCCGGAGTTGATTCGCTTTTCCAAAATAGCACAGACAAGAAAAAAGTAAAATAAGCTTAGCACTTAATCTTACTTTAATTTCAATACTAAATTTTCAGCCATTCCTAAAAAAATATGAGCGCCCTAACTATCTAGAGCGCTCATTTTTTGTGTCTTCTCGAATATTAAATCTTAATTTTAACCGCGTCGTTGGAGAAATATGATGGCTTATAGTGTAAGATTAACCCAGTGTCACCTTTTTTAACTTCAAAAACTAGTGAACCGGATTTTTTTCCACCCTTGATTAACTCACCAGATTCCAAATAATCATCCATGTTTGCAGTGGTTAGAAAACTAGGATTTTGAATGCTCCCATCTGAATCTTGAATTTTCCAATCATATGAACTATATGAGAGCTTTTCCTTATCTTTATTAACAATCTGAACAAATACCTTTATAAATTCTTTTCCAGATTTAGGCTGTATAAACTCGTTACCGGAATCAAAATTTCGTTGAACTGATGTAACAGTAACCTCAGCGCCCTTAAAAGCAATCACATCTCCAACTTTGAACTCTTTTTTTGTATCCTGGGTTGTAGCTTGGGTTGAAGAATTGTCTCCACTAACCTTTTTTCCCTCGTCCTTATTCTGGCTCATAACACCAATCGCAATAAATACTACAATAATCCAGAACCACCATTTTTTATAAACTGGTTTTTTGTTTGATGTGTTTTCTTCCGCCATAACGAGAATCTCTCCTAAGTATTAAATAGTTATTAAACTAAATATATCGCAATCTATGGATTTCTCAAGTATAATCAGTTTCATCTCATCTTATATTAGTAAAATATCTAGATATTCTATACTATTTTTATTGACAAACCCCCACTCTAGCCATAATATATAACCAAAAGCTCGACCATCGTATGTTTTGGGCAGGGAGCTTTTTATCTCCCCCCCGTTATAGTTACGGGACTAGGGAGATTTTTTCTACTATTTTTATTTTAATATACTAGTAAAAAATAAGCCCCCTTCACTAGAAGGAGGCCGTGGTAATAATATTAATTACCAATGAAACTGCTTTGGTTTTCCACCTTTTTTATGTTTTCCTTGACCATAAGGGTTTGTTACGGCATTGATACTCTGTTCAATTGCCTTAAATGTCTGCGTATAGAAGTCATCTTTCTTCGCACGTCCTTTACCGGAAAAGGAAAGGTTATCATGGTGGTTTCTATTCTTATTTAAACCTTTTTGATAAGCCACATAAATCACCCCCTTTCTATAATAGAAAACCAAGTTAAATATACAACTAAATAAACATAATTGCAAGTTTATAAAAAAATATTATAATAGTATTATGATATTCTACACCAAATCAGAAAACGCTAATTATACCCATATTCATGCCTATGCTTTTTATGATTTATTTTTGAGTGAAATAAAAAGACAAAATCTGACGGATCCTGATTTTCAAATTAACGTCGATATTGATGGAAATGTCGCCACTTGGACCCTCGACACCACAAACTCAAAAATTCAAAATCTTTTCCAAAATCTAATCGCCCATCAGAATTTCACCGACCACCAAATCAGTGACGCTATTGCTAAAATTTGTCATAAGAATAATCTAAAACCACATCTTAAAAATCTCAATCTCCTAAAATCCGAGCTAAATCGCATCGAATTCCAGACCGAAAAACCCGAAATCTCTGACGACTCCCTAACTTCAGACGCTATAGACTTCATCAAACCTCGCGTCTAACCCCGAAATCCTGCTATAATAGATTTATGAAAACAATCTTGACCGGCATTCGCATTAACTCCGACCTCACCCTCGGCAATTTTCTTGGCGCCATGCTTCCGATGGTTCGCCTTGCCAATCAATACTCTAGCACTCATCACGTCAATATTTTCGTCCCAGATCTTCATTCCATTATTAGTGAAACCGATGGCGATCTTCAGTCCAACATGCTCCGCACTATTCGTTATTATCTCGCTGCCGGCCTCGAATTAAACAAAAATGTGCATTTTTATCGCCAATCTTACGTCCCGGCTCACTCAGAGCTAGCCTGGATTTTAAATTGCCACACCACTATGGGTGAGGCTCTTCGCATGACCCAATTTAAGGATAAAAGTCATAACGGCAATCTTTCCACCAATGTCGGGATTTTTGACTACCCAATCCTCATGGCCGCCGATATTTTGCTTTATAGCGCCAATTACGTGCCAGTCGGAGAAGACCAATTCCAACACATCGAACTCACTCGCAACATCGCCGAACGTTTTAACCATAAGTACGGTGAGATTTTTACTATTCCTGAAAACACCGAAAACCAGGTTAAATTCATGTACGGTGATACCCAATCTTTCGCTTTACGTATTCGCGACTTGATGAATCCAGAGAAAAAA
>JABCPS020000008.1 GCA_013332955.2 Candidatus Saccharimonadota bacterium
AAAATAAGCGAGGAAAAATGGAAAGAAATTTAACGAACCAGCGCGTTCAGAGTCGTGCCGCCCATATTACTGTCAGAAGCTCTGGCACCCTTAATCGTCACTTCGTTAAAGCTCCTCGCAAAATTGTCTTTTCTGATGATTTTTCTGCTGTCTCAGACATTCGCACTCCAGCCCCAACCTCATATGCCACACCAGCCCCTACTGCCACCACGAAAAAAGTGACCATTTCTTTTGATTCACTTCGCGAATCACTCAAAAATAATGCCACCATGCGCCCTACTTCCAACACCCAAGCTACTTCTATCCCGAAGTCTCGTCCTGCCACTTCTCGCATCCAAATTTCTGCTCCGTTAGATATTTCTGCACCCGCCCCAGTCACTACACCACTTAATTTCTCTACACCAGCTCCGGTTTCTAACGCACTCAATCTCTCTAAACCCACCCCAGTTGCCAAGCCTACCCCTATTTCCATTCCACGTCCGCTCAATATCTCAGAACCAACATCCACCCCGATAAGCTTTACGTCCCCAAAGGCACCGGTTACGTCTGCTCCATTCACCAAACCAGTTGCTCCGGCTGTGCCAGCCATTCCGGCAGCTCAACCAACTCCAGCTCGCCTAGTGCGCGCCACTACTAAGACTCGCTCCACAGTTGCACCTCTGCAGTCACTTGCTGAACGTCGCCGTGAAGCCGATACAATTTCACATTTCTCCGCCAAAAAACTTACTAATAAATCCCGCCAAAACTCCAAGGCCCTAATGTCTGCCATGAAAGAGGAGACTAAGCCAAAATCTGCTCCAATCATGGTTAAAAAACCAAAAGTTTCTAAGAAACATCTCATCTTTGCTGTCGCTAGCTCGATTTGTTGCATGGGCGTGCTCTATGCCACTCTCAAATTCAGTATGCCAGATATTAGCGCCAAGGTCGCTGCCGCCCAAAATGGTGCTTCTTATCCATCTTTTGTACCACGCGATTTTACCGCCCGCAGTGCCTCTTTCCAGAAAAATACTTTTTCTCTTGAATTTGTCGGACCAGACAAAACTCGTTTCACTCTTGACCAAGAAAAACTCCCTTGGGATAGCAATGCTCTCTTAAATAATTATGTCAAACCAACCTGGGGTGAGCAATACGATACTATCCGCGAGCAGGGCCTCACTATTTACATGTATCAATCCAACGCGGCCTGGGTAAATGGCGGAACTGTTTATAAGCTCAATACCACCTCAGGTAGTCTCAGTAAAAAACAGCTTAAAAACATCATCACCTCACTATAAACCACATCACTCTTTCGGAACTTCAAAAAACTCAACTCCCCAGAATCTCAGCTAACCAAGCTGGGATTTTTCTTCTCTTGATGGTAGTGGTATAATTAAGCCATTATGAATAAGGAAATTAGAACTCGTTTTGCACCCAGCCCTACCGGCTACATTCACATCGGCAATGTTCGCAGTGCCATTTATCCATATCTGATCGCCAGACAAAATCACGGTCAGTTTATTTTGCGCATTGAAGACACCGACCAAAGTCGTTTCGTAGAAGGTGCCGCCGAACTTGTTTTCGATACTCTTAAATGGCTCGGGCTAAACTGGGATGAAGGTCCAATGGTGGGCGGTCCAGACGAACCTTATTATCAAACCGAGCGCAAAGATATTTATCTGGCTTGGGCCAAAAAACTACTCGAAAAAGGCCTTGCCTACGCCGACGATACACCTTCCGAAAAAATTGAAGAGTACAAAAAACTCGACAACGAGCAAAAAATTCCTTATCTTTACCGCAACCATCGCCCAACCAATCCACCAGAATGGCACGAAGGTCTGCCAATTCGCTTCAAGACCACTCCAAAGCATTACGAGTGGCACGATGAAGTCATGGGTGACATGCAAACTGGTCCAGAAGTACTCGATGATATTATTTTAATCAAAAAAGACGGTCTTCCTACTTATAATTTTGCTCACATTGTTGATGATACCTTAATGAAGATTACCTACATTACTCGTGGTGTCGAGTATCTCTCTAGCACACCGAATTATCTGGCCCTCTACGACGCTTTAGAATTACCTCGTCATCTTTTTGTCTCCATGCCACACATCCTCGCTCCTACCGGCAATAAAAAGCTCGGTAAACGCGATGGCGCCAAATCCGTCACCGAATATCGTGACGATGGTTTTCTCCCAGAAGCTATGTTCAATTACCTTGCCTGTCTTGGTTGGAATGACGGCACTGAACAAGAAATTTACTCAATCGATGAAATGATTGAAAAATTTGAAATTTCCCGCATTCAAAACTCCGGCGCTCGTTTCGACGAGACCAAAATTCTCTGGATGAATGGCCAATGGATTCGCAAAATTGCCGACGAACAGGGAATTGACGCACTCTACGCCAAAACCTGCCTTACTTCTGGTTCCGAAGATTTCTCTCGCTATCAAGTTTTTAAGCCACTTAATTTTTGGCCAGAATCCGCCGACCAAGAAACTGACGAATACAAAAAATCCGTCCTCAGTATTATCTATGATCGCTTAAAGACACTCTCTGACTTGCGCACTATGACTACTTATTTCTTCGAAGAGCCAACCATCGATCTTGATTTAATTTACAATAATAAATTCCTCAAGAAACTTTCTGAAACTGAATATCGTGAATTATTACACCTCACTATCGAAAAATTAACAGAGATCGAAGAGACTGATTGGACCGACGACAATCTTCAAGCCAAGCTTAATGAGCTTCTCGCTGCTACTGGCAAAAAACCAGCTGAATATTTCAGCCTCATTCGCATTGCCGTCAGCTTTGCGCCGTTTAGTCCAGCACTGCATCAAACTTTGCGTGTGCTTGGTAAAAACCGTACTCTAGCTCGTTTAAACCGTGTTCATACCGCAATCTCTCACGACTAAAGACAAGTTACAGAATAAGCCCTACACCCAAGACTTCAGTTTGCAAAGAACCCGTTCATTCTTAAAAATTCAATGAGCGGGTTTTTGTTTATGTTTTTTTCAAGCTTAAAACCTCAACCCCCATAACACGTCTTTACAAGCCTCAAAAGCTTTGCCATAATAGTAGAAAAGGAGTCGTTTATGGCAAAATTTTATCAAAATGCGGGGGAACCAAACAGTAAAATGAACTGGGTTTCCGAAAGAGATAATCCCGACACCACGAACGATTCCTGGGACTCTGGTGCCTTCCAAAAAGATTTACCAGACCACTATCAAAATTACGAAGAAAATGATCCATCCGACGACGACCATCTCGAAGACGAAGGCGACGAGAATGATCTCGGCGACATGTCCGACGAAGAATTTCGCCTACGTAATCGTACTACCAACTCTGACACCGACCCACATCTTCTTGATCCAATCGACGACTGCGAATGGAATGACGCCAGCTTCGACTGCGATTAATTAAGCTCTTGCGACTGTAACCAAAAAATGTTATTATTATTTCACGGTTCCGTCGTCTAGTGGTCCAGGACGTCTGGTTCTCATCCAGAAAATCGCGGGTTCGAACCCCGCCGGAATCACCA
>JABCPS020000009.1 GCA_013332955.2 Candidatus Saccharimonadota bacterium
GAGAAATTCGGTGGTGAGAGCAACTTGAAAAACAATAATAGTAAGCATGATTGGTATGGCCTCAAGAAAGATAATTAGCCCAACCACCAGAGTCGAAACCAGAGGAGACAAGGCGCTGTAAAACCCGTCGCGCATCTTAATTTCCTGGTGACCAGCAAGGAGGTGGCGCGCCAAATAGATAGTGACTAACCAGATAATAGTAAATAGAAGCACCGCGATGACGACCTGCGCATCATTCATGGTGGTGAGACCACCAGTGGAAATAATACCTAGCAAAGTGAGTCCCGCTTTACCGACGGTACCGATTTTACCATCCGCCACATCCTTATTAGTTTGCTCGACGTTTGCCTTGACGTCGGCAAGGGTGTTTTCCGACATGGCGCCAATGAGAAAAATATAGAGGCCGACAAAAATTAAAAGCAGTGGTAGAAAGATTTTCCAGAATTTGAAAAACATTTTAAAAGCAGCACTAGCTTGACTGGTTAAACTCGGGAGCTCAGTTTTACGCTGATAATCTTCGTAATAGGAACGCTTAAAGGAGTGGTGAAGCCGCACTTCATCCTGCTTCTTGATTAGCTGTTTCTTTTCGCGCGCGAGTTGCTTTTTTTGTTTTTGTTCCTGTTTTTGAAGTTTTTTCTGCTGCCTTTCAGCTTGGCGCTGCGCCTGCTTTGAAACCGGATTTTTTTCATCAGAGGCTGACTCAGATACTACTGATTTAGTTTTAGATTTTTTCATCAAATATTATCCTTTGCGCGCTCGAGACGTTCGATGCGTTTTTCAATTGGTGGGTGAGTGCGAAAAAGCGAGTTGGTGCGACGTTTTTTGAGTGGATTATTAATAAACATCGCTTCAGTAGCGGTATTTTGACGACGCATTGGTTGACCGTGTTCATCCAGTTTCTTCAGAGCACTAATCAAACCATCTGGGTAGTGAGTAATTTCGGCGGCAGACATATCGGCAAGATATTCTCGTTCACGCGAAATCGCCATCTGCGCAATCGTGGCGACTAGAGGAGCCAAAATCGAAGTAAAAAGCAGCGCGATCACTCCGACCGGACTGTCTTGTTCGTCCCGGCGATTAGTATAGGAAATCATACGAAGACCAATATCGGCAACGTAACCCACTACACTAACCAAGGCGAAAGCTACCAAGGAAACACGAATATCGTAATTCTTAATATGAGAAATTTCGTGAGCTAGAACCCCGGTAAGCTCGTCCTTATCCATGATATTTAGCAAACCAGTGGTTACCGCAACCTTGGCATGTGCGGGATCGAGCCCGGTAGCAAAGGCGTTTGGCGCCGGATCATCAATCACGTAGATTTCTGGCATCGGCAGACCTGTAGTGATGGTGAGATTTTCGACAATATTATAAAGAGAACGATAATCTTTTTTAGCGATAGGACGAGCGCCAGTCATCGCCATGGCCATATTAGAAGACAAGAAGACCATGATACTGGCATAAATAATAGCGGATACTAGAGTGAAAATAAAAATACTACTATCGCCGTAAACAGCTGCAAAAAGCGCCCCGATAAAACCAATAAAACCGACGAAGCCGGCAAGAATCAAAACGGTATTTCTTTTGTTAGCTGCAATTTGAGAATACATATTCCCTTTCTGACAAGATCCAGTGGGTCGCCCCACTGGATATTAAATCGTCGTATTAATTGATTAGAAAGAAACTTTTGGAGCTTCTTGAATCTTGGCATTTTCCTCTTCGGAAACGTTGTAGAATTCACGAGCTTTGTAACCAAACATGCCAGCGAAAATATTGGCTGGGAAGCGAACGATAAATTCGTTGTATTGGCGAACTGCGCCATTGTAGTAACGGCGAGAAGCTTGAATTTTATCCTCAGTATCTTCGAGTTGATCCTGCAAACGGATAAAGTTTTCGTTAGCTTTTAATTCTGGATAACTTTCAGCAAGTGCGAAGATATGGCTGAGGGCTGATTTCATTTCTTTTTCGGCGCCAGCAACTTCAGCTGGGGTAGAAGCGGTGAGGACGCTAGAACGAGCTTTTACGACAGCTTCAAGAGTTTCACTTTCGTGCTTAGTATAACCTTTCACAGTTTCGATAAGGTTTGGGATAAGGTCAGCGCGGCGCTTCAATTGGACAAGAATGTCTGAAAAAGCATTATCAACGCGAACCTTGACGGTGACTACATGGTTATAAACAAAAATTGCATAGAGAGCAACTAGGATTACAACTGCGATTACACCGATTAAAATCATTTGTAGTGTGTTCATTTTACTCCTTGTTAATACTTTAATTATATCAGAAATTGAAAAAGTGGTAAGCTTTTTAGACACAAAATATCCCCACTAAAAGGGGGGTTTTAGTGGGGATAAATTGGTGCGAGCTAAGAGACTCTAACTCTCGACCTCTTCCTTGGCAAGGAAGCGCTCTAAACAACTGAGCTAAGCTCGCATGCTATTTTTAATTTTACCGAAATATGACATAAAGTCAAGTATTTAGGGAAAATTTGTTGGTGCCCGAAATGGGACTTGAACCCATATGGATTTCTCCATTCGATTTTAAGTCGA
>JABCPS020000010.1 GCA_013332955.2 Candidatus Saccharimonadota bacterium
AGGATTTCTATGCAGACGAAAATAGTTGCAACTACTCAAACAAATTAAAAGTAGCTTCTATTCTTTGGAAAGAAGTCAGAAATTCAAGAAATGAAAAAAATTATTCAAAGAATCTTTTGACTGAATATGCCGATAAAATAAAAGAGTATTGCAAGTAGGATATTTTTGGCTTGCTAAACTAACAATTCAATAAAAGCTAACACGAAAGCAGTAAATCAAAAAAGTTTGCTGTTTTTTCTTTGCTTAAAAACGGAAAGAAGGACACATGGAAGAAGAAAAAAGAGTAATAAAAGAACCACAACATAAACAGTTAATAATGGATATTGGAAAAACAAAATACACCGTAAACTTACATTTCAAGCAAGGTACAGGGGAAACATACAAGGATAAAATACTAAAGCTAATCAAGAGAGAAACGGAGAAGATATAAATTTATCAAAAAAATTTTGTTTATGTCCTTGACAAATCTTCCCAAAAGGTTCGCCTCCCTCGAAAAATAATCAAACACAAAAAACGACCCATAGGGTCTTTTCCATGTTTGGTGATCTCTGCGGGAGGTTGTCATTTGCTACGCAAATGCCAAAACCTTCGGTGCGAACCCCTGGGTTCGCCTCCGGCAAATATCATAAATAAAAAAACCACCTCACGGTGCTTTTTATATTTATGGTGATCTCTGCGGGAGTCGAACCCGCGTTGACGGGATGAAAACCCGTTGTACTAACCGTTATACTAAGAGACCAATTCCGAAATGTACTTTTCTATTATAACAGATTTAAAAAAATCGGCAACTCTAATTTTTAAAAATCTCGAAGTTTAATTTTCAACTTTTTCGCAGCTTAAAATCGGATCCATAGTGTAGTCGGTTTTACCGAATGGGGCATGCGGCTTGAACGTCACCGAAGACAAGTCTTTGTTGCAAGTTAATTTTTTATGTTCAAAATAAATGCGCTTATCCAAATTATTTTCATCGCTATAGCTCAGCAGCCTACGCAGTTTTACCATCGGAAAGCCAGTTTTTAGATATGGTTTAAAAACAAATTCCGCACCTTTCGCTGCTATCTCGTCCTTATGTCCATTCACATAATTATCATAAAAGAAATTTTCGTAATAACTCTTCGCCAGTTCTTGAAATTGTCTTTCCGCCAAAGCTTCGGCCGTCACATTTTTCTTTACCATCAAAGAAAATCCTACACTGCAGGTCGAAATCAGGACCACCACGATCATTAGTCCGCGAATAATTTTCGAATTCAGAGTCTCTAGGCGAATCTGATTAGAGAGTTTTTTGAAGCTAGGACTAAGTTTGGTCGCGTTCCTTTTGTGTCTGCGCTTGGCGCCACGACGGTCGATATTCATAGTTAAATTATAGCATAAGAATTTTTATTTTTAGCCGCCTAGAATTATAATATAAGCATGAATACGAAAAATCTCACCTTGAAAAACGAAGCCGCTGTGATTGATTTTGCGGAAAATTTAATGCGCGAGATTTTGCAATCTAAAGATGCTCTGCCTTGTGCGATTGAATTGGTGGGCGACGTCGGTGCTGGTAAAACTACTTTCACTAAAGGTCTCGCTCGCGGTCTCGAAATCACCGAAGAGATCACTTCGCCAACTTTTACTATTTCAAAAGTTTATGAAAATTCGCGTGGTCAAAAACTTGTGCACTACGATTTTTATCGCTTGGAAAATCCGGGTATCATGGTGGAAGATTTATTTGAAAACCTACAGGACCCCCAGACTGTCACGGTTATTGAATGGGCGGATACGGTTAGTGAAATTCTTCCCGCCAATCATTTGCGCTTAGAAATTCTCATTAATGACGACGGTAGTCGCACGCTTAATCTAACCAAAAATCTTACTTCGGAGTAATAACATGAAACTCTATCTCGATACTTCTACTGAAAATACCATCCTCAGGCTTGACGAAAAGGAATATTCCGCTCCTCTCAAAAATCAATTAGCCGAGCAAATTTTTACTTTTATTCATGATAAACTTGTTGAAAATCAGGCCGACTGGACCGATCTCACGGAAATCACTTTCTTCGCCGGTCCAGGCTCTTTTACTGGCCTCCGCATCGGTGCTGCCGTAGTTAATGCTTTGGCTGATCAGTTGCAAATTCCTTTGAAGAATCAGGACAGGGAAGTGGTGCCCATCATTTTGCCAAACTACGGTCGCCCGGCCAATATTACGCCATCCAAAAAATAAATCTCCCATTCCGCCGCGCATTTCGCTTGTGCTATAATATATGATATAAGGAAATTCATGGATCAAGATCTTCATCAAAATCAAAACAACCAAAAACCCCAAACTATCGGTGGTGTGACTTTTTCTGCTGGCCTTTCGCATCCTGTCACCCCGCAAGTGAGCCCAGGTTCCAATCAGCCAAGTTTCGCCAAGCCAGCTTCTGAGCAGTCGAATATTACTGCTCCTCAGCCTACTATCCCTAGTCCAGCTGATCTCTTTAATAATAATTCTGCCGCTTTTTCTGCTCCTCAGTCCACTCCAGTTTCTACTCCAGCTACTGAAAACCCAGCTAATGCCTATCAGGCCAATAATTACACTTCTCCAGCCGCTTCTGCTGAACAAATTTTTGCTGCTGAGACCACCAATAATTTTTACACTAACGACAACTCCAACCCTTTTGGTGAAAATGGTTTCACGCAGGCTGCCCGTAATGGTAATCCTAATTCTAATCAGAGCATGATTGATCAGTCCATCCAAAATGCTGCCATGTTAAATCAAGCTACCGAAGCTCAGAAAAATCCAGGTCAAGAAGTAAATAACGGTCCCGAAATTGTTTATAATCAGCTCAATGTTCCAGTGGCTTCGCCAACTCATTTTGAAGAAAAATTCACCGTCGTCGATCCAAATGCTTCCGCAGACAAATCTGCCGAGGCTGCCAAGGCTGAAAAAGAAGCCAAGGAAAAAGATCCGCGCACTATCGCCATGAAAGCCCTGAAGAAAATGACTACCATGGCCATGGTTTTTGGTATTCTCAGCGTACTTTTCCTCGTACTTAGCCTAATTGGCCTAGTTTATGGTATTTCTCAAGGTGATAAAATTACTACTGCGAATAATACTATTAAGAACCAGTCTCAAATCATCGCTGCTGTCGAGGAATCTTCTGGCGTGGCGAAAATTTCTACTCCAGCTGATGTACCAGTTTACAAAACCACTCTCGGTTACATTTATCTTTCTGACTGGAATATTAAATTAAAAGTCCCAGATAATCTTTCCACCATGAGTTATGTCTTAAACACTTACGAATATCGCAACTCAATTTGTTTCAATGGTATTCAAAAAGGCGTCCAGGCTAAGCAGGAATTCGCTGACCCGGCCAAGAATCTTGGCAAGCAAGGCTGTCTCGTGCGTGTGCCAGTCTCTGAAGGCGATTTCGAGGCTTCCACTGGTAAACGTTTCGGTACTAAGGTTACTACCTACAAGGATTATAATTTCTTCTACACCGACCCAACTATCAGCAGTAAGGATGGCGCAGAACTCGGTCTTGAAACTGCCTCCAATCAAATCATTCGCAATATGATTTTTGCCCTCGAAACCTACGAATAAGAGCGGTCTTTATGATAAAATCAAGACAGGGGGATTTTGATTTATTAAATAATTTTGTTAATTTTGTAAAACTGCCGGTATGATGAAGATATTGGCGTCGACAAATAGAAAGTGAAGTCAAATGTTTATTCCGATAGCACTCAGTATTATTGCTGGTATTGTTTGTGGTTCCGGTTTTGTCCTGGTCTATAACAAAAAGAATGAATCTGGTGGCAAAGCCAAGGCCGAAGATCTCATTCGCAAGGCTAAAAACGAGGCTGCCGACATCGTCCTCAAGGCCAAAAAAGAAGCTGGCAGTATTGCTGATAAATCTCAGCAAGAAGAGGAGGCTCGTCGCAAAGATTGGCGCCAAACCGAAAAGCGTCTCTCTGAGCGTGAAACCTCACTTGATAATCGTTTCGACCAGTTAGAAAAACGTTCGGAAAAATTAACCAACAAAGAACGTGAAATTGATGATTTGAAGCTTGAAATTCACCAAATTCGCGACAAGCAGCAAGAAAAATTAGAAAAAATTGCTGGCCTCACCAAGCTTGACGCTAAAGATAAGCTGATTAAGATGACCGAGAAAGATATCAAGGATGATCTTGTCGGCTTGATTACCAAGGAGCAAAAAGAACTTCGCCGCGATATCGACGAAACTGCTCAGGCTCTGCTAGTTACCGCTATGGAACGTATGTCTTCCGAAGTCACTGCTGATCGTACGGTTACCGCTTTGAAGTTGCCAGATGATGAAATGAAAGGCCGCATTATCGGTAAGGAAGGGCGTAATATTCAGGCCCTTCAGCGTGCCACCGGTGTGGATATTATGGTTGACGATACTCCTGGTATGGTGGTGCTTTCTTCCTTTGATCCAATCCGCCGCCAAGTCGCGCGATATGCTTTGGAACGTTTGATGAAAGATGGCCGTATTAATCCATCCAGTATCGAAGATGCTGTCGCTAAGGCTGAACGCGAAATTGAAAAAGAAGTTGTGCGTGCCGGTGAAGACGCTGCCCGTGAAGTCGGCGTGATTGGTATTCCGCACGAAATTTTACACTTGCTTGGTGAGCTCAAATTCCGTACTTCCTATGGTCAAAATGTTTTGCTTCACTCGATTGAAATGGCACACATGGCTGGTATGATTGCCGAAGAAATTGGTGCCGATGTGCGTGTCGCTAAGACTGCTACCTTGCTTCACGATGTCGGTAAAGCCGTCACTCATAAGATTGAGGGTAAGCACGCTGAAATTGGTGCTGAACTTGCCAAAAAATATGGTCTTTCTGATCGCGTAACTCACGCTATCGCCGCCCACCATAACGATATCGAACCAACTACCGTCGAAGCTATTATTGTGAAGATTGTTGATGCGATTTCCGCTGCTCGTCCAGGTGCTCGTAATATTTCCGCCGAGAATTTCGCCGAACGTATGAAAGAGCTAGAAAATATTGCTACTGGCTTTAATGGTATCGATAAAGCCTATGCCATTTCTGCCGGTCGTGAAATTCGTGTAATTGTCGAGCCGAAACAAATTGATGATCTCACCGCTTTGAAATTGGCTCGTGATATCGCCGAAAAAATCGAAGCTACCATGAGTTATCCAGGCGTGATTAAGGTGAATGTGATTCGCGAAACTCGCGCCATTGAATACGCCAAATAATCTCAAGAATAAATTAAGAAAAATAACCCACATTCCACGGGTTATTTTTTATTTGCCATAAGCACTTTTCTATAATATAATGCAGGTAACGGGGAAGAAAATCAAAACTGTAAAATAAAAAGGAAAATATGGCACAACCGAAAATATCAAAGCCGCAATCTAGCAGCGATAAAAAGCTCCATATTGCCGTGATTGTTTGCATTGTCTTAGTAATCGTAAGCTTCATTGGTAATATTCTGTTAATAAGGTATTCATTTGAAATATCAAATAACGAATTCCATAGACATGTAAATCTAGTTCAATCGCGCCTTCGCGAAGTAAATCTTCGTGTTCAAAATGATCCTAAAAATGAAAAAGAAATAGAAAGACTTAACGATATAAATACAAACCATCGTTAATTAAGGGAATAATATGGCACAAGTAAAAACATCAAAATCGCAATCTAGCAGTGATAATAAACTTTTTATTGCTGTAATAATTTGTATTGGGCTAGTCGTCGCAGGCTTCATCGGCAGCTTTATAATGATTGACAAGTCATTTGTTGATGCAAATATTGAATATCAGAGACATTTCGGTCGGATTCAATTTCGTATTCGTGAAATAAACTTACGTCTTCAAAATAATCCTAAAAATGAGGAAGAAATTGAGATGCTTAACGATACAGTCGAGAATGATAAATAGCTATCTCAGGATATTTAATAAAACTAAAATATCGACTACAAAAAAGATTAAACATTAATAAACCAAAAAGACTGGAATCGCTCCAGTCTTTTTCAATAATCTCATGGTAAGCTTTTGCTTTCGCAAAATCTTTCCATTCTGCGTCGATCAAATAAAGAAAATAAATTTTCTTTATTTTTCCTCCTTGAATGGTCTGGGTGACCAGATTCGAACTGGCGTTTACCCCTTGGGACGTTCCGCCAGTTTGGTAGGTATCATTCTATGGTCTGGGTGACCAGATTTGAACTGGCGGCCTCGCAGTCCCGAACCGCGCGCGCTACCAACTGCGCCACACCCAGATATGTTTATCTTACCACGAAAACACAAGATTATCACAATTATGTTATAATATCAAACGATATGAGTAAACTATATAAAAGAACTAAAATTTTGGCTACCGTCGGTCCAGCCGTCTTCACTGAAGAAAAAATTGCCGAGTTAGTCATGGCAGGCGTTAACTGCTGCCGCCTCAACTTCTCTCACGGAAGTTACGAAGAACGCGATGAGCAAATCGCATGGATTAAAAAAGCTGCTGAGAAAAAAGGTCGCTCTGTCGCCATTCTCCAGGATCTTCAAGGTCCTAAAATTCGCCTTGGCATCATTAAAGATAATCATTATGAAGTCAAACCAGGTGACGAATTGATTCTCGATTATGCTGTCGCTGAACACGATGGTTCGAATCTTCTTCCAGTTCAGTATAATCTTGCTGAGCGTATGAAAGTTGGTGAACCTCTCTTCATCTTCGATGGCAAAATTCGCTCAACTGTCACGGAAATCGTCAGCAACACTGCTATTAAGGTTAAGGTTGAAAACGAAGGTACGATTATGAGCCGCAAGGGTCTCAATCTCCCAGATACCGACTTCGGTGGTGATGTGATTACCGAAAAAGACATGGCTGATATTGAGTTCGGTGCCACTCGTGACTTTGACTATGTCGCGATGAGCTTCATTCAAAGCGCCGATGACGTCGAAAGACTTCGTCAAATCTTGGTTTCTCTCGGTTCTACCGCTCAGATTATCGCTAAAATCGAGACCAAAAAAGCTATCGAAACTGATGAAAAAATGGAAGCTATCGTTCAGGCTGCTGATGGTATCATGGTCGCCCGTGGTGATATGGCCGTCGAAGCTGGCAACGAAGTTGTCCCTATCGTCCAACGCAAACTTATTAGCCTTTGCCGCAAGCACGGTAAAATCTGTGTCGTAGCTACTCAGATGCTCGGCTCTATGGTGGATAGTCCTAGTCCATCTCGCGCTGAAGTTTCTGACGTTGCCAACGCTGTAATCCAGGGTGCTGACGCCGTCATGCTTTCCGATGAAACTGCCAACGGTAAGTACCCAATCGAAGCCGTCAAACAAATGAAGCAAATCATTCTTTACACTCAGAACCATTCTAAGGTTGATCCAATTGACCAAGATGTCACTGGTGAAAATCGTGAGTACAACGCTGTGGCTAATGCTGCTGTCAGTCTTGCTGAAAAAATTCACGCTGATGTCATCGTTTGTGAAACTGCTTCTGGTGCGACCGCTGTTTCAATCTCCGCTGAACGTCCAAATCTCCCAATCATTTCAGTTACTTCGAATAAGCGTGTGGCTAGCCAATTAGCTTTGAATTATGCCAACGCTAGCTTCGAACGTCCATTCTCTGAGAATTATGGTATTGATCTCGTTCAAGAACTTAAGGCTTCTGGCTACATCAATACCAAGCCAGGTGAAGATAAAGTGCTCGCTGTGATTGTTTCCGGCCAACCTAACGTGATTGGTGGTACGGACACTATTCAAATTCGTAGCATTTAATTCTAAGCTTCAGCACGATTAGAAGATTGCGGTATAATTAAAACATGTATCGCAATCTTCATTTTTTGCACCCCGAACATCAAACCGTTTTACTTCGTACGGATTATAATGTGCCGCTCGAAAATGGTCTGATTCAAAATAATTTACGTATCGAAAAATCTCTTCCTACCATCCAATATCTTTTGGATCATCAGATGAAAAAACTGGTAATCATTTCTCATCTCGGTCGTCCAGAGGGAAAAGTGATGCCGGAATTTTCCTTACGGCCGGTCGCCGCTGAACTCTCTCGCTTACTGCAACGCGAAGTCTTTTTTGCGCCCGAAACTACCGGTGAAGCTACCAAGCAATTAATCTCTGAGGCTCCAGAAGGTGCAGTAATTTTATTAGAAAATTTACGTTTTCATCTCGGCGAGGAAGAGAATTCAAAAGATTTTGCCGAGGCCATCTTTAATACTGTCCAGCCAGATTGTTTTGTTCAGGACGGTTTCGGCGTTTTACATCGCGCTCACGCTTCCACTGACGCCTTACCTCGCCTCTTGCCGAGCGCCATGGGTTTACTAGTCGAGCAAGAAATCGAAAATCTAAAGAAGGTACAAGAAAACCCACCTCACCCTGTACTTCTAATTATTGGTGGGGCTAAGGTTAAGGATAAATCTCCGCTCATCGAACACTTCGCCTCGCTCTCTGACCATATTTTTGTCGGAGGTAAAATCGCTGCCGATGGATTTACTTCGGATTTACCCCAGATCACTGTTGCCTCTGATTTTAACGAGGATGAATCCGGCGCTAAACTCGATATCGGCCCCAAATCCCTCGACCAGTTAATCGACCTCGTATTAAAATCTCGTACTATTATCTGGAATGGCACTCTCGGTCTTACCGAAAAACCACCTTTTGATTTTGCTTCCAGGGTCATCGCCGAATCCATTGGTGCTAAGAATCCAGTAGAAAATCTTTCCGTAATCTGCGGTGGTGATACCACGGGTTTCGTAGAAAACCTCTTACAAAATCGATATTCCGACCAGTCTCCACTTAATTTTTCCTTAGTTTCCACTGGTGGCGGCGCCAGTCTCGAATTCTTAATTCATGGTACTCTCCCAGGTCTTGAAGTTCTAAAATCTGCCTAAGTTAAAATCCGCCTCTGTTAACTTTGTAATAATTACCTAAACCTGTCTTGGAGCTGGAAATAATTAGCACTCATTGCTTGACAGTGCTAATATTTGCTATACAATAGAATTATGCAAGATGAATTTACTGAAATAATGAATAAATTGACTGAGAATGCTCGTTTTGCGCTTCAGAAATCCGATTATTATGCTAAGCGTTATAATAACGGCTACATGAGCACCGAACATTTGCTTCTCGGTATTCTTTCGCAGGATACCTCTACTGGTGCGCGCTTTCTCGCCGATGAGGATGTGAATCTCGACCAGGTTGAAAAACTGATGAATCATACCGCCATCGAAGTTCCCGGTGCGGATATGGCCATGATGTCGCTTTCCGAGGCCGCTGTTCTGACTCTGCGCCTCGCTTCCAACTTTGTGAAAGAGCAGGGGATTAAATTGATTGGCACTGAGCATCTACTTTACGCTCTGATTCGCCAGCCGAACTCTCGCGCCAGCTTGATTCTTCAAGGTCTCGATGTTGATCTCACGGAATTATCGAAAACTATCGAAGAATTTGCCGAAAAACAGGCTGAAGAAGCCAAGATTGATCAAAAGAAAAATGACTTTAAGCGCAAGCGACCGCTCAAGTGGTCACCAAATACGGCGTGGATCTCACCGAATTGGCTCGCCATGGTCGCCTCGATACCGTGATTGGTCGTGATCGTGAAATCGAGCGCGCTCTCACTGTACTTTCTCGTCGCACCAAGTCTAACCCTGTGCTGATCGGTGAAGCGGGTGTGGGTAAGACTGCCATTGTCGAAGGTCTCGCCACTCGTATCGCCAAAAATGAGGTACCAGGTAGCTTAATTGGAAAGAAAATTTACCAAATCGACCTCAGTTCCGTGGTCGCCGGTACTAAATTCCGTGGTGATTTCGAGGAACGTATTAAGGGTATCATCGACGAAGCTATCGAAAGTAAGGATCTTATTCTCTTTATCGACGAAATTCATCTCTTAACCGGTGCCGGCTCTTCTGAGGGTAGTCTGGATGCTGCGAATATCTTGAAACCAGCTCTCGCACGTGGCCTGATTCATCTGATTGGTGCTTCTACCATGGACGAATATCGCAAATCAATCGAAAAAGACAAGGCTCTAGCGCGTCGTTTCCAAACCGTTATCGTCGAAGAGCCTTCCGACGCTATTACTGTGCGTATTTTGAAAGGAATTAAATCGCATTACGAAAAACACCATGGCGTGGTAATCCCAGATAAGATTATCGAAACCGCCGTCAGTATGTCGAAGCGTTATATTAATGATCGTTATATGCCAGACAAGGTGATCGACGTGATCGATGAAGCCAGCGCCATCGCCAAGGTTGCCGCTGATAAGAGTGGTAGTGGCGAATATAAGAAATTAAAAATCGAGCGCGAATCTCTTCAACAAAAAAATGAAGATAGTGCTGAGGCGGAGAACTTTGAAAAGGCTGCTCTCTACAAAACTCGTCTCGCTAAATTAGAGGAAAAAATCAAATCCCTCGAGCAGGCTGGCGTGGATGAAAATGTTTCACCAGTCCTCACTGAAGAAAATCTCGCGGAAGCCATTTCTCTCAAGACCGGTATTCCAGTTTCCAAGGTGCACGGTAGTGAATTGAAGGTTCTTTCGAAATTAGAAGCGCATCTCGATAAGGCTATCATCGGCCAAGATGAAGCAATTCATGACGTGGCTAAGGCTATTCGCCGTGGTCGTTCCGGTATTAGTGATCCTAGACGTCCGATTGGCTCCTTCCTCTTTATGGGGCCAACTGGTGTGGGTAAAACCGAGCTTGCTCGTGTGATTGCCCGCGAAGTTTTCGGTGGTGAGAATGCCTTGATTAAAATCGATATGTCAGAATTTGGTGAAAAGCACAACGTTTCTCGCTTGGTGGGTGCGCCAGCTGGCTATGTTGGTTATGACGATGGCGGTAAGCTTACTGAATCGGTACGCCGTCACCCATATTCCGTGGTGCTCTTTGACGAGATTGAAAAAGCTCACCCAGATGTCTTTAATATGCTGCTGCAAATTCTTGAAGACGGGGTTCTCACCGACGGTCAAGGTAATCGTGTGAAGTTCAATAATACCATCGTGATTCTGACTTCCAACCTCGGTTCCGACGAAATGTATAACGATCAGGCCTTTGGCTTCTCGAGTCATCAAAAAACTAAGGATCAATTTATCACTGAAGATTATGAAGCCAGTAAGAATGCTGCGATGAAAGCTTTGAAGAAATCTATGCGTCCAGAACTCATTAACCGTCTCGATGCCATCGAAGTCTTCCATGCCCTCTCTCGTAAACAAGTCGAAGAAATCTTTGATAATATGATTGAAGATTTGAAAAAACGTCTCGCCGAAAAGGCTATCGGCTTGAAGCTCGACACTAAGGTCCGTGACTTCCTTATCGAAAAAGGTTTTGATCCAAAAAATGGTGCCAGACCATTACGCCGTGCCATCGAAGATAATTTGGAAACCTTGCTCTCTGATGCAATTATTGCGGAAGAAATTTTGCCAGGACAAATCGCCCAAATTAGCCTAAAAGGTGATAAGCTTAAATTAAAGATCGAAAGTACTGAAAAATAATATGGAAAATTCACCGTCAGAAGTCTCCATTCAGCCTCGTCGGCGCAGTCCGGCGCTCGCCGACTTGCTTAGCGGACTTGTGATTTTTGGTACACTTTTCGCTGGTGCTTTTGCCTTTATCTGTTTGCAAGATGATATTAAGGGGTACGATTTTCAAATTTCTGACACCTTGAAGCCTTACGTTCAGAAACTTAATCTTACAGAAAAAGCTTCAAAGACTCTGCTCGCTACTCATCCAGCCTTGCAAGAAAAACAGGCCTTCAATCAGAGCTGTCATTCTCATAATCACGAAGTTTACGTTCTGGGTTGTTACGTTCATGATAGTGATCGCATTTATCTTTACCATGTCGAATCCAATGACCTCCCAGGAGTAATCGAGGTGACTACGGCTCACGAAATGCTTCATGCTGCTTATCAGCGCGTCCCCTTCTGGGAAAAAGATCGCTTGAACGAGGAAATTAAAAAGGCTTACGATAACCTCCCAGCCGATCACGAGATTCGTACCTCGATCAAGAGTTATTCTGAGGACGATTTCTATGATGAATTACATTCGCGACTCGGCACCGAGGTGGCAGATCTGTCAGATTTTCTCGAAAAACATTACGCCGCCTATTTTCAGCATCGTCAAACTATCACGGATTTTAATCAGCAATATCACTCCGTTTTTCAAAAGCTTAATGATAAACTCACTTCACTTAAGTCCGAAATCGACGCCAAGCAGACTGCTATTAATCAGCAAACTGAGATCTACAATAATGAAACCAATGCCTTAAATCGATTAATTCTCGATTTTAATCGACGCGTCGAATCCGGTCAAATCTCTGGTTGGCGTTATCAAAACGAACGCGCTACTCTGGAAGCACGTATCAATCGTCATGAAGCTACTTATCAGAGTATCCAGCAATCTATCGATGCCATTAATCAGCAAATTGCCGAATATAATAACCATGTACTTTTCGAAAATCAGCTGATGAATCAGATTAATTCTAACGCCGTTTCTAACAACCTCGAATCTCAAAAATAAGGAAAGGAAAATTCTATGCAAACTAACCTAAATCCCAAAAATTATCTCGTCCCAACCGTCATTGAAACCACCAATCGTGGTGAACGCTCTTATGACATCTACTCTAGGCTCTTAAATGACCGTATTATCTTCCTCGGTGAGGACGTCAATGCTCATACTGCTAATCTCGTGGTGGCCCAGCTTCTCTTTCTCGCTCACGAAGACCCAAAGAAAGACATTAAGCTCTATATCAATTCTCCAGGTGGCGCCGTTTATGATGGTCTTGCCATTATTGATACGATGAATTACATTGAGCCAGATGTTCAAACTATTGGTATCGGCCTTCAGGCCTCCATGGGCGCCATGTTACTCAGCTGTGGTGCCAAAGGTAAGCGTTTTGCCTTGCCGAATGCTCGTGTGATGATTCATCAACCAAGTTCTGGCACTCAGGGTAAGATTACCGATCAGGAAATTATGCTCAAAGAAGGTATTTTCTTGAAGAAACGCCTCGCTGAAATTCTCGCTAAGAATACCGGCAAAAAAGTCGACCAAATCATCAAAGATATGGATCGTGATAACTGGATGTCTGCCGACGAAGCCAAAGATTACGGCATTATCGACGAAGTCATCGCTAAATAATTTTAGCTTACAAAACACCTGCGCTTGCAGGTGTTTTTTTATCTATAAATCTTCTAAAACCGATGCATTAAAGAATGGGTAATCGCAGCCGCCAAAGCATCTGCTGCGTCATCTGGTTTTGGCACGCTAGCTAAATCTAGATGTAGTTTGACCATTTCTTGCATCTGCTTTTTATCGGCTGATCCATAGCCGGTCATGGTCTTTTTGATTTCGTTTGGTGTATATTCGAAGGTTGGTAGTTCATGCTGTTTGCAAACTAATAGTACCACTCCTCTGGCCTCTGCCACCGAAATACCGGTCGTTATATTTTTGGTGAAGAAAAGTTTTTCGATACTCACACAATCTGGCTTATTTAACTTAATGATTTCGTGCATTGATTCGTAAATATCGAGTAGGCGTTCTGAAAGTGGAGTGTGTGGCGGCGTGGCAATCACACCGTTATCAATCATTTTGGCGCGTCCAGTTTGTTTTACTTCGATTACGCCAAAACCACAAATTCCTGTGCCCGGGGCAATTCCTAAAATTCTCATCTAGCTCTATTCGTTTACATATTTAATTAAAGTGGTGCGCAAATCTTTGACTGGAATTACGAATTTATCGTGAATTGTCGCTGGTGCAATTGCATGCTTAAAACCCAATTTTTTCGCTTCGCTAATTCTTTGGTCAGGACGAAAGGCCGAGCGAATTTCTCCCCCTAGACCCACCTCGCCGAACACTACATATTCTTCACTGAGCTTGCGTCCTGCCGCCGCCGAAGCAATCGCAAGGCATACCGCTAGGTCCGCTGCCGAATCTTTAATTTTAATCCCGCCCACTACGTTTAGGAAAATATCTTTATCATCTAGTTTTAATTTTGTGCGTTGTTCAATCACTGCGATTAGCAAATTTAATCGATTCAAGTCAAAACCCGAAGCCGCACGTTTTGGGTAGCCAAAATTTGTATTCGAAACTAGGGCTTGAATTTCTACCAGCAGTGGCCTGGTACCCTCTAAAGTCGCTAAAATAATCGAACCATCCGTGTTTTGCCTCTCTGCTAGCAGGGCCGCCGAAGGATTTTGTACTTCCTGTAAACCCTTTTCCGTCATCTCGAAAATTGCCGCCTCACTGGTCGAGCCGAAACGGTTTTTAATGGCACGAATAGTCTTAAAACCACCATAGCGATCACCTTCAAAATTCAGCACTACATCTACCAGGTGTTCCAAAACTTTCGGTCCCGCCAAGGTACCTTCCTTCGTCACATGTCCTACAATAATCACCGCCGTATCGGTCTTTTTTGCGGCCTGAATAATTAGATTACCGGCATTGGTAATTTGTGAAACCGTCCCCGGCGCCGAAGAAATTTCATTAATCGCCAGAGTCTGAATTGAGTCCACGATCACCAGTTCAAATTCGCCATCAGCAATCGTCTTCGCGATGTCGTTCCCAGAAGTCGAAGCTGCAAAACTTAAGGTTTCTGAATTTGCTCCTAATCTTACCGCTCGCATCTTCACCTGTCCGGCCGATTCTTCGCCGGAAACATAGAGCACTTTGTGACCGTTGGCAATCTTCGCACAAATCTGCATCAAAATCGTCGATTTACCAATGCCCGGCTGTCCAGCAAAGAGAATCACTGAACCGCGCAAAATCCCCCCGCCCAGTACTTCATTCAGGGAATCAAATTCGGTTTTCAGTCGCTCTTTTTCATCCGAAGCGGCGATTTCCTTAATACTGGAAAAACTCAAAGTTTTTCCGCTACTCTTAGCCTGCGCCAGAGCAAATTTACCCGCACTAGAACTATCCTCAACTACTAAATCTTCCACGATAGTATTCCACGCATCGCAGTTATTACAGTGGCCAGCCCATTTGCTATAGCGCGCTCCACAGTTTTGACAGACGTATTGTTTAGTAGCTTTCATATTGAAATTATACCAATCTCTCGGCGAAAACCCAAAATTCCATGTATAATGGGAGTATGAATAAAACAGTCAAAAAATCTGGTTTCACTCTTATTGAACTCGTGGTAGTTTTAGTTTTTGTTTCTATCGCATTGGTGCTTTTCTTCCTCCAGAAGCAAAATCTTGACGCCATGCATCGTGACGAGCAACGCAAGGAAGCGATCAACGCCATGTATTATGCCCTCGAGGAAGGTTTTTATACTAAGAATGGCTATTATCCAGAAACCATTACCGATGAAAATCTCACGGTTATGGACCCTAAATTATTCACCGACCCGAACGGTGTTTATATTAATGGTGAAGGTGGCTCACTTAATTACATTTCCGCTGATTGTAATAACGGCAAATGTCGCGAATACACGCTTCGCGCTAGACTTGAAAAAGAAGACGACTACATCAAGAAAAACCGCCATAATTAAAGAACGCCGCATACCTCGTTCCTGATACGCTCTAGGCCGCTCGGCCAAGCTTATGCTCTGTCAGGGGTAAGCGGCATTCTCTTTTTTAGCAACTAAACGCCTATTTGCTTTTTGTAAAACTTTAAAGTTGCGTGCGATTTATTTTATCGCATAAAAAATGAAGCCTATTTGCTTTTTAGTAACCTTAAATTTGCGTGTAATTTTGCTGAATAAAAAAGCTGGAAGAGTATTTGTTATTTTGAAAACCATAAGCTTGGCCGAGCGGCCTAGAGCGTGTTTTCAAAAAATAAATACTTTCCAGCTTTCCGTTACTTAGTAATTAATTGCACGCAATTCAAAGTAGGCTTGTGGATGTGCACATACTGGGCAAACCTCAGGTGCATCATTACCGACAAAAGTGTAACCACAGTTACGACACTTCCAGACGGTGACTTTTTCAGACTTAAAGACTACATCGTCATCGATGTTCTTGATCAATTTGCGGTAGCGTTCTTCGTGCTCTTTTTCAATTGCGCCAACGCCATCAAACTTATCTGCGATTTCATCGAAACCTTCTTCGCGAGCGATACGAGCGAACTCTTTATACATGTCGGTCCATTCGTAATCTTCACCAGCAGCGGCAATCTCGAGGTTGGTTCTCGTATCAGCTACAGCGCCGTCATTGAGGTACTTGTACCAAAGCTTAGCGTGTTCTTTTTCATTGTCGGAAGTTTCGGTAAAGATTTCAGCAATCTGTTCATAACCATCCTTTTTGGCACGAGAAGCAAAGAACTGGTATTTCACACGAGCTTGGGATTCTCCCGCAAAAGCGGTTTTTAAATTATCATAGGTCTTACTATTTTTAAAATTAG
>JABCPS020000011.1 GCA_013332955.2 Candidatus Saccharimonadota bacterium
GTTTGAACTTTGGATTCGTCAGCGACTTGCTCACGTAGTTTGGCCTCGGTAACCTCGGCTGGAACTTTTTCAGCATGGTCGATAATACCGTAAATTTCGAAACTTTTTTCCGTGAGAGTGAGAGCTTCGAGAAGACCTGCTAGGATTTTACGATTCGAAAGGCGCACTAAAATAGGCGTCTTCACGAACTGCGAAAGCGCATGAAAAGCCGTAGCAACGACTTCAGCATCATAACCGATTGGTAAAGTATTGCGACCAATGATGTCAGCATCCATTTGATAAAATTCACGGAAGCGACCCTTTTGCGCACGCTCACCCCGAAAATTGCGACCGAACTGCGAAACACGAAACGGAAAAGCTAGATCATTTTGATGCTCGACCACGTAACGCGCTAGCGGTACCGTATGATCAAAGCGCAAAGCCTGATCTGCATCGTCAGAAGTCTCGGCAGTTTTTACTACTTTATAAATTTGTTTTTCAGTGTCACCACCTGCCTTGGCAAGAAGAATTTCCGTACGGTCAATCATTGGAGTTTCGATATGATTGAAGCCGTGGAGATGATAAACCTGCATAATTTGCGATTTTATTTGATCAAAAATGGCCTGCTCACGAGGTAAAAGCTCTTGCATGCCAGAAATTGGGGCAGTATTTATCTTTTTCATACTTTAATTATACCACGCACTATGCTATAATCTAGGGAAGTGGTTCTGTAGCTCAGTTGGTAGAGCAGAGGCCTGAAGAGCCTTGTGTCACTGGTTCAAGTCCAGTCGGAACCACCATTTTTTGTGCCCACGCGTTATAATATCCGTCAGATTGACATAACTTCTTTAATTTGATATCATAAAAGCAATGAAGTTCCAGCACGGGGCAGTATGCTCCTACCGCAGGAACTTCCTTTTTATATACAAAAATACTCATATTTTACAGAATCATCATAAAAACTGTAAAATAGTATTAATATAATAACTATGAATGCAAATAATATTCTAGACTACCTCAAGGATAATCAGAAACGAATCTCAAAAACTTCCGAGATTACCGAGCTGGACGAGCTGGCTTTTGCACGAATTTCTTATTTGCCATTTCATAAAATTAAAAAGCAGCTTGATTTAACTAAACAAAATTTTAAACTCTCCGAAATTGCCGAAGCGATGAAGGGACTAAAAACTTCCGACTTTGCTTGGCCGGAGGACGAGAAATTCATTCAGAAACTCGGGGAAAGCCCACGCTTTCAGAATTTGAAAGTGGGATTTTTTGTGCGAAAAAATAATAAGCAGCTTGAAAAACAGTTCTCGGCGGTGACGATTCAAATTAATTTCTTCACTATGTATGTTTCCTTCTTTGGTACAGATGGGACACTCTTTGGCTGGAAAGAAGATTTTAATATGTCGTTTCTGCCAGAGATTCCAGCCCAAAAAGAAGCTTTGGAATATCTAAAAAATATTTCGCGTCGCTATTTTTATAAAAATTTTTACCTCGGCGGACACTCGAAAGGTGGTAATTTATCGATCTATTCGGCGATTATGGCACCAGATCGACTGCAAAAAAGAATCTTGAAGGTCTTAAATTACGATGGGCCGGGGCTAAGAGAAGAGCTACTTAGTAAGGATACGGGAGAGATAAAAATTTTACCAAAAATTGTGAGTTATATCCCAGAGGGTTCGGTGATCGGGCGACTACTTACCCATAAAGAAAAGGTCGTGGTGGTCAAAAGTCAGGCAAAAAATCTCTATCAACACGATATTTATACTTGGGAAATTAAAGACGATCATTTCTGCCGTGCCAAAAATACGAAATTGAGCGACACTCTGAACAAGACCGTGGATGACTTTCTAGCCTCTGCCTCGCCAGAAGAATTAAGGTTTTTTGTGGATGGAATTTTTGAGGTTTTTGAAAAATCTGACGTGGAGGAGCCGGTGAGCTTGATGCAGAATTGGCAAAAATATGCACCAAAACTAATGAAAAATTATCGTGAACTACCGAAAGAGCGCCGAGAAAAGATTAATGAAGTTTGGCTGCTTTTCGGCAACTCCCTAGTGAAAAATTATTTTGCGGAAAACGAAATTTTGAAGAAAGCGTGTCAAATTCTTGGAGGCAAGAATGCCTAGCCGTAATCACCTACTGGACCAACATTTTTTGAAAAATGTTCGTCTAGCGCTCATGTTAATTGGGCACAGCAACCTGAAGCGCCGCGACACGGTGGTAGAGATTGGCGCGGGGAGCGGCGTGATTACCGCGGCACTGGCAAAAAAATGTGGGGCAGTTTACGCCATCGAAAAAGACCCGGAAACTTTCAAAAAACTGCAAGCCAACCTGAAGAAACAAAATCTCGATAACGTGAAGCTAGTACGTGAAGATTTTCGCGAAGTGAATTTTGATTTTAAAAATTATAAGGTTTTTTCTAATCCACCTTTTTCCCTATCGGCGGAAGTTTTTTATAAACTACTAAATCTCGAGAATCAAAATGGCCAGATTATTGAAAAAGGCCTAAAAAATCCGCCAAGAGCCATTTATTTAATTTTACAAAAACAATTGGCCCTCAAACTAATTCTTTCTGACCGTCACTACACCAGTCAGCTGGGATATATTTTGAATAAATATTACACGACGAAAATTCGCTATCCACTGAGACCAACAGATTTTACGCCACCACCGAAGGTACCGATTGTCTTATTCGAGGCCAAAATCAGACCAGAATATGAAGCAGAGTTTTTTGGCGAAAAATAGACCAAATAATATTAAACTGACAAACCTTGGTGGGCGATTAAACACCTACAAAAGATAGCTTAGTAAATATGGTCACATAAAAAGAGACCCGAAGGCCTCTTTTTATTTTACCTCTTTTTATTTTAGAGATCTGAAATTTTGACGCGAGTTTGAGCCATAGTGTCGCGATCACGTACGGTCACAGTGTCGTCCTCAAGGGTATCGAAGTCGACAACCACACATTTTGGCGTACCAATTTCATCTTGCTTGTGATAACGCTTGCCGATATTACCAGAATCATCCCAAGTGACATTACCATACTTCTCACGAAGTTTAGCATAGACAGACTTAGCTTTTTCCACTAATTCTGGCTTGTTTTTAAGAAGTGGTGGAACGCAGAAACGGTATGGAGCAAGATGCTCTGGAAGTTGCAAGACGATGCGCTTTTCACCGTTAGTTTCATCTTCGTGATAAGCACTCGAAAGTACAGCCATAATCAAACGTTCGACACCAAAAGATGGCTCGATGACGTGAGGCACAAAAGTTTCACCAGTGCGTTTGTCACGGTAAACCATGCTCTTCTTCGATTCACGCTCGATATTACCAAGGTCAAAGTCGGTGCGATAAGCGATACCCATCAATTCTTCGCAGCCGATCGGATAATCAAATTCAAGATCAATAGTGCGCTTAGAGTAGTGGGCGCGATCGGCGGCCGGAACATCGTATTCATGAATTTTATCAGCTGGCAGTTTCACGATATTCTCCAGGAAGTCATGTACGTCAGCGAGAAGTTCGTCGAAAATTCGCTCCCAATCTTTTGGATTGACGAAATATTCAATTTCCATCTGTTCGAGCTCACGACAGCGGAAAATAAAGTCGCGTGGCGAAATTTCATTACGGAAGGCTTTTCCTTGTTGAGCTAGACCGAATGGCATATCTGGATAAATCGTGTCGATCACATTCTTGTAATTCGTGAAGATACCCTGAGCGGTCTCGGGACGAAGATAGGCAATCGAGCTATTATCAGCCACAGCACCGACATGGGTTTGGAACATCATATTAAATGGTTTGACTTCACCCCATTCGATTTTGCCACAGGTAGGACATTTTATACGAGCCTTAATGAGCTCTTCGCCGGTGATTTCGGTGGAGAGATCATGGCCTTCAGCGGTCTTGGCTAATTTATCGGCACGAAAACGACCGTGACAAGATTTACATTCGACTAAAGGATCAGAAAAAGTGGCGGCGTGACCAGAGGCCACCCAAGTGCGTGGATTCATGATGATAGCGGCATCGACACCGTACATGTCATTACGATTTTCTACCCAATATTGCCACCAAAGATCTTTGAGTTTTTTCTTCAAACTAACGCCGAGTGGGCCAAAATCCCAGGTACCAGCCATACCGCCGTAGACATCGGAGCCTTGGAAAATAAATCCTCTACGTTTACATAAGCTGACAATATCTTCTAATTTTGCCATAAACACTCCTGGTTAGTTTTTCTTTATTATACCACAAAATTAGAGTGATGACCTCTGGACCTGCGGAGCGGCATAAAAGAGCAGAAGTTTTGTTTATGTTTGTGTTTAGAGTAATTAAGATATACTATTTCTGCGTAAAATAACCTGGAGCGCCTGGACGGTCGATACGAAGCCAAGTGAGATCCGCCTCAGAGGGGTTTGATTTAAATGAACCATTACCACCACGAAGTATTTCTTGCCTTTCGAAAAATCCTTCATCTGGTAAATTATTTTCCTGTCTGTATTTTTTCGCCTCAGTAATATCAAAATCTTGATTAACATAGATTTTTTGGAGCTTAGAATGTGGACCATAAGAATCATAGCCAAATATCCAAGAAATTTTTATAACTTTTGAAGTATCAAATACGGCATTTGATAAGTCTAGTTCGGTAATATTATTCATGGAACTAAACATACTTGTCATATCAGTCACTTTGGTAGTGTTAAATTTATGACTTAAAATTATTTTTTTAGTCTGGTTACCCATAAACATTTCTCTCATATTTACCGCCGATGACGTATCGAGATTACTTAAATCCAAATCATTGTCAGCCAACATGCCAGAAAATGTACCTTTAAAATTCGTAACTCTCGAAGTGTTGAAATTTGCTATGTCTAGTTTATTATAGCCAAAAGTAGCAAAAGTATGATCCATATTAACCACATTATCAGTAGTAATATTTGGTATTTTAAAATCAGTTAGCGCAGAACAATGCGAAAACATCCCCTCCATATTTATGAGGTTTGGCGTATAAAATGAAGACAAATCAAGTTTCTTAGTGCCGACTAAAAAATTGAACATATTTTTTGCGTTTATTAGCTTTCTGGTATTAAAAGAAGACAGGTTTATCTTAAAATCATGAGTACACTCTCCATCACACTCGAACATACTCTCCATCGTCGTAACATTACTAGTGTTAAAATTTGATAGATCTAATTCGTGATCACCATACAATCCTTGTTCAAAAAACATATAGCTCATATCAGTTACCATACTAGTGTCGATGTATTGGGTGTCAAATCCTTTTTTCAAATTAAAAAAAGCAAAGAGGGCCCTTGAGTATGGATTTAAATATATTTTGTTTGCTAGCGAATAAAACTTGATTACTCCATTATTTTTATCAACCCATACGGAAATTGGAAAATCAGATGAATCATCTTCAACGGATATTGGATTATCGCTTGAGGAGGGTGGCGTGCTACTCTTTAAGAACCCAGAGATAATATGCATCAATTGAATCTGGAATTCTTCCAAGTGAAATATTTTTTTGCTACACCCCTCAACCTCTTCAGATAAATTTATTTCTGGGCGATTCCCCTCCTCGCCGGTTATATTATTATAAATATCAATGCCATATTTCTTTTTAGCATAACAAGATATTATACCCATAATTGTATTTAGTTTTTCATTAAAAACTTTACTACTAGATAATATAGCTTTTTCTTCATAATAATTTGTCACTACAGAAAAGATTAGCTTATTTTTATAATTTCCGGATTCGAGATTATTACCTAATTTTATCCCTAAATCTATATTATTAACCTCATCACCATTGGTCTTAGCGGTTGTTTGGATAAGATTCGCTGGGCTAGAAAGCGCGGGGATTGGATTATAATTTACATCATTGCTAAGCTTATAACCCCAAGTATTGGCGGAAAAACCATTCAGTGAGGTGATATCGGAAATAGAACTAATTTTATCTGTTCCACCTGGATTCGTATTCATAAGAGCGGTATTTTCCGTTTCTGAACTAATAGTAGTGGTGTAGCCAGTTTTATTATTTGTATTAACTTTAAGGTTTAGAGTTAAATTCGTACTCTTACTTATTGAATTTATTATTTGATTTCCGTTTACCGTAAGCTCGGATTGATCGATTGAAGCTGAGAGGGTTGGTGTGTAAACAGCAAAAGTATTATTGGATAAAATATTTAAAGAAACAAAACTAAAAGTTAAAATTAATGCGAAATTGCAAATAATTTTCTGCTTCCTTTTAAGAAAACACATTTGCTGTGAAAATATCTTCTGCATTTGCCTTATTTTACCATAAAAAGTTTGAGTTTTTAAAAATTATAAAATCTTAAAACATTTCACGCAGGGTGCGCAAAATAATATTTAATGCATTGAGATGAGTGTGAATGTCTTTAATTTTCAAAATAGTAGCGACCGGCATGGAGGTCATGAGGCGTAAAATTTTAATTGTATCAGCATTAAATTCTCCGGTGCCATCCGTCATAGGCACAAAACAGCGGTCAAAACTATGCCAATTATAAGAACCGTCAAGAGTGAGGCGGTCACCATTCGAGTCGGAAGCCAAATTGATCATTTCACCAGAAATAAAAGATAGATTAAGATAAAAATGTGTCTCAACGAGTGGAATTTGGTATTTTTCTGCCGTGTTTAATGCCGAAAGCGCATTTTTTAGGAGATGAAAAAAATCCTTTGAATCGGCGTCGTTAGTCAGACGATTAATCACTTTGAGAAAATTCGAGGCAATCGTCAGAGTATCGAGATCGGTGATGATGTTTTGATAAAACTTCAACATGGTGGCGGAAGTAAGGATTGCGAGGCCACCACCCGAGTCGGGGTTTTGGGATTTAAAATGTAAAACCACATCGGAAACCGTGAAAGGTTCAATACTACCTGCCAACTTGGAGCGTTCTTTACGGACACCACGCGCGATTGCCGAGAAACGACCTTCAGGGGTAAGTAGCGTGAGGATACGATCGGACTCTTGATATTTAACACGCGAAAGCACAATCGCTTGAGTACGCAGATCAGACATGACTTCCCTCCAATCCGCGTATCGCCAAATTGTCATTTCGGGCTGATGAGTGGTTGGTTGATTTTAGGATATCTTGAACTTGATTGACAAAATCCGCTGGCGTGAAAGTTTCTTTATTAAGAATGGCACGGACATTATAAGCGTGTAGGGACATTTGACCGAGATTTAACGATGAAATTAAAAGTACCGGGATTTGACTAGTTTCTGGATAAGAAAGTAGCTCATTTAGTAAGGTAAAACCATCTGGGCCAGTAAGCAAAACATCCAAGATAATTAAAGACGGCAGTTCTTCCTCGCTAAGTTCCGAAAAAGCTGCATTAGCCTCGATCGCATTATAGAAAATCTGCAGCGGAATTTCTGGAAAGTTGCGCTTTAGATGTTTTTGATAAATTTCCGCAAAGTCTGGGTCGTCTTCGATAATAAAAATTGAGCGCGAGGTCTTAGGCTGCATAGTTTCCAGTAACGGGGTCTTTGATTGTGCAATTTTGGATGATAATTTTTTAGATTGCTGGCTCATTTTCCTCCTAATCAAACATCGGTAAAATCGCCTGATGTGAAACTGGCAATATCACCTGGAAGCTGGTACCGTCACGGTGGCGCACGGCGGAAACTTCCGCATTTAAATATTTGGCGAATTTTGAAGCAATGTAGAGACCTAGACCGGAGCTTCCGGGACGCATCGAAATGCTGGTGGGAGCGGTGAGGCCGGCTTTGATTTGACGCCAAACTGAGGTAGGGAGACTCGGGCCATAATCTCTGACATCGACCACGATTTTATCTTTTTTGTCAGAAATAATTAAGCAAGATTCGGTCTCGACCGTGGAATAGTACATGGCATTGGCACAGAAATTATAAATTACACTA
>JABCPS020000012.1 GCA_013332955.2 Candidatus Saccharimonadota bacterium
TCAAGCAAAATATGGTATAATATTCAGAGTAAAAAATAAGGGCAATATGAATAATAAAGAAAATATCCGTAATGTTGCAATCATCGCGCACGTTGACCACGGTAAAACGCCGCTGGTGGATGCACTTTTGAAACAATCTAATACTTTCCGTGACAACCAAGCCGAAATGAGTCAGACCCTCATTATGGACTCTGGTGACCAGGAACACGAGCGCGGTATCACCATTACCGCCAAGCAAACCTCGGTCTATTACCACGATCATAAAATTAATATTATCGACACTCCGGGCCACGCCGACTTCTCTGGTGAAGTGGAACGTACTCTAAATATGGCCGACGGTGTACTTTTGGTGGTTGACGCCCAAGAAGGCCCAATGCCACAGACCAAATTCGTTTTGAAGAAAGCCCTTGATCTTAAATTAAAGCCGGTTGTGATTATTAATAAAATCGACAAGCCTGCCGCTCGCATTGAAGAAGTGAAAGACGAAATTTCTGACCTTTTCTTGGAACTTGCCACTGAAGAATCTCAGCTTAATTACCCAATTTATTACGCTATCGCGCGTGATGGTCGTGCCGGTAAGACCGAAAATTTAGATGATGACCTGCATGTAATTTTCGAATCGATTATCAATGATATCCCTTCACCGAAGGTCGATGAGGATTCCGAAAAAGGTTTGCAGCTTCTCGTAGCCTCACTCGCTTCCGATAATTACCTCGGTAAATATGCTATCGGTAAAATTTTCCGTGGCAATATCAAGCATGGTCAATCCGTTAAAATTATGAAAACTCACTTTACCGACGGTGAGCCAGAAATTACTACCGAAAATGGTAAAGTCGATAAGATCTTCGTCTATCGTGGTCTCGGCAAGGAAGAGGTTGATGAAGCTTTTGCTGGCGATATCGTCGCGGTGACTGGCATTCCAAGTGCCAATATCGGTGATACGATTGCGGCTTTTGATAATCCAGAAGCTCTTCCAACCATCGAGCTTGAACCACCTACTCTTAGTATTTATATCGGTCCAAACACCAGTCCTTTGAAGGGTCAAGAAGGTGAATTTACTACTTCCCGTCAGATTTCTGACCGTCTTCACAAAGAACTTGAAACTAATATCGCTTTGAAAATCGCCCAAGATGGTCTCGGTTATAAAGTTTCTGGTCGTGGCGAACTTCACCTTTCAGTTTTAATCGAAACTATGCGCCGTGAGGGTTACGAACTCGAAGCTGGCCGTCCAGAAGTGGTCTATAAAGAAATTGATGGCAAAAATGTGAACCATTTGAGGATCTCACGATTGAGGTCACCCCAGAGTATGTCGGTGCAGTTTCACAAGAGCTTGGTATTCGCAAGGCAGATCTGATTGCTCAGGAAATTACCTCTGGTGGTGCAGTCCGTTTCACTTATGAAATTTCTACCGCTGCTCTGATCGGTCTCCGTAATGGCCTGATGACCGATACTAAGGGTACCGTGATTATGTCTTCTATTCCGAAGGGCTACCGTCCAGTCGAAGGTAAGTACAAGCCAGAACGTAATGGTGTTTTGATTTCTTTTGAAACCGGTACTTCTACCGCTTATGCTCTCGATATGGTCCAGGCTCGTGGTATTCTCTTTATTCCACCACAGGTCCCAGTTTATCAGGGTATGATTGTCGGTCTTTCGAACAAGAAAGAAGATATCGATATTAATGTTTGTCGCGAAAAACAGCTCACTAATATGCGTACTCACGCTTCCGATGGTGCTATTCAGCTCACTCCGTATACCAATCTCAGCCTCGAGCAATGTCTCGACTTCCTCCTCGACGATGAACTTCTCGAAGTCACCCCGAAGAGTCTACGTCTTCGCAAGCGCCAACTAGATCCGATCAAGCGAAAACGCGAAGCCAGGAACTAAAATGTCTCATCCGGCGTATCTTATCGATTCACATTGTCATCTGCATGACCTGGATTTTTATACGCCGGAAGCACAAGCTAAGGCCCTTGCTGCCTGCGCCGAAAAGCAGGTCGAAAAGTTAATTTGTATCGGTACTGACCACGAGGATTCTTTTAAGGCCGCCGAATTTGCCGCCCAAAATCCCGCCACATCTGCCGCTCAAAATTCTACCAAGCTTTTCTGGAGTTATGGTATCCACCCCAATGAATTTGACAAGCCTAGAAAAGATGTTCAATTTGAACATAATAATCGTCCTGTGGCAATTGGTGAAGTGGGGCTAGATTATCATTACGGAGAAAATGATAAATTGAATCAGGCAAGATTGCTCGAAGAAATGTTGGATCTCGCGATCCGCGAAAATTTGCCGCTAATTTTTCACATTCGCGAAGCCTTTGATGATTTTTTTGCCATTTTAGATAATTTTTCTACCGTCAAAATTTGTGGCGTCGTACATTCTTTCTCTGATAACAAGAAAAATCTTAAAAAATCTCTCGAACGTGATTTTTATATTGGCGTGAACGGTCTTGCTACTTATTCCACTTTACCGATGCCGCCAATTGAGCGAATTTTACTTGAAACCGATGCACCATTTCTCTCCCCCGTGCCACTGCGTGGGCAAACCAACCAGCCGGCCAATGTTTATTATGTGGCGAAATGGTTAGCCGAAAAACTCGGATTAGACTTTGATGAGGTCGCGAGAATTACTACCGAAAATTCCGAGACTCTCTTTAATTTAGGAGCTCAAAAATGATTTATTTAGATTTCGCCGCTGCCACCCCAGTTCACCCTAAGGTGCTTGAGGCGATGTTGCCATATTTTAGTGAAAATTTTTATAACCCTTCTGCGCCGTATCTCCCAGCCAAGCATTTACGTGGTGAATACGAAATGAAAAAAGCGGCTCTGGCTCAGACTATTGGGGCAAAATCACCGGATTTAGTCATCACGGCTGGTGCGACCGAATCAATTAACTTGGCGTTTACTGTTTTAGAGAATTATCCGGACGCCGAAGCCCTAATTTTATCTACCGAGCATGCCTCGGTGCGGGAATCCGCTAGACATTTCGCAAAAACCGTCGGGGAAATTGCCGTCGACTCGACTGGCCTTATCGACTTAAAGGATCTCGTGGCGAAAATTACCGATCAAGCTGTGCTAATTTCGGTCGCGATTGCCAATAATGAGCTCGGGACTATCCAACCACTCAGTGAAATTGCCGAAATTATCCGCCGTACGCGTGAAAAACGCTTGTCCAGTGGCAATCTAACTCCACTTTATCTTCACTCTGATGCCTCACAAGCCGCTAGCCTGCTTGACCTCTCAGTAGCCCGTCTCGGGGTAGATCTTTTAACGCTCAATTCCGCCAAAGTTTATGGGCCGAAGGGAATTGGCGCGCTTTATATCTCTCGCGGGGTTAAACTCAGTCCCATCTCTTATGGTGGTGGCCAGGAAATGGGTCTGCGTTCCGGTACGGAAAATGTCCCATTACTCATGGGTTTTGCCGAAGCTTCCGTTCGGGCTAAATCTCACGTTTCAGCCAGTCGCAAAAAATATGAAAAATATAATCAATTATTCCGCCAGATTTTGACTGAAAAATCCCTCGTTACGCCGAAATTCCTAGGTAACAAAAAACACCAATTGGCTAACTTCTGTCCAATTTGTTTTGACGGCCTGGATGCTGAACGTCTGATTTTTAAGCTAGAAGATCGTGGTATTTTGCTTTCTACTGGGGCCGCCTGTGCCGCCTCTAAGGGACAAAAATCTCATGTGCTTTCCGCCATCGGCCTCACTGATTCGGAAATTACCGGGTCACTTCGCGTAACTTTTGGTGAGCTAAATACTGAAGAGCAAATTCGTGAAGCCGCATCGGTGATTGCCGAAGTGGCTAATCAAGAGGCTAAGCGCATCGGACTGGTGTCGGGCGAGGTAGTTTTAAAAGAATCGCACGATACTGAATTAGGCCAAGAAATTTCTACCGAATTCAGCCAAGATCAAGGAGTCGCCCATGTCTAGTCTTCCAGAAAAACCGAAAACCGTCTTCGTCGGTATGTCTGGTGGTGTCGATTCTTCGGTTACCGCTGTTTTACTCAAAAATGCCGGCTACCACGTAGTTGGGGTTTATATGAAAAACTGGTCGAAGGACCTTCCGGGTATGAAATGTCCTTGGGCGGAGGATTTGGCGGATGCTAAGCGCGTAGCTACCAAGTTGGATATTGATTTTCGTATTTTTGATTTTGAGACGGAGTATCACGCCAAGGTGGTAGATTATATGATCGAGGAGTTTCGGAAGGGAAATACTCCGAATCCCGATGTGATGTGTAATCAAGAAATTAAATTCAAACTTTTCTATGATATTGCCATGAGTCAGGGCGCGGATTTTATCGCGACTGGTCATTATGCTGTATCTGAGGGTGGTAATTTGAAATTAGCGACTGACACAAATAAGGATCAGACCTACTTTCTTTATCGTATTTCCGATGAAGCGATTTCACGCACCCTTTTTCCGCTTGGTAAAATGTTGAAACCAGAAGTGAAACAATTAGCTGCCGAATTTGGTCTCGATAATGCCTATAAAAAGGAGTCCATGGGGGTCTGCTTCGTGGGGGAAGTTGGGATTAAAGATTTTTTGCAGGAATATATCGAAGTAACTCCGGGCCAAATCATCGATCGTGATACCAATGAGGTGCTTGGCACGCATGAGGGCGCAGTGTTTTATACGATTGGTCAGCGCCACGGCTTAAATCTCGGGGGTGGACTACCTTACTATGTAGTAGGGAAAGATATGGAGAAAAACCAGGTTTTCGTTTCAAAAAATCTTAATCACTTAAATTTATGGACGAAAACCTTGAAATTAAAAGACGTAATCATTCGCCAAATTCATCAGGAATCTGGCAATATTCAGCCAAATCTTTCTGAGCTCACCTGTCGGGTACGTCATCGTGCGCCACTTATCGCTTGTAGTTTTAATCCAGAAACTAACGAAGTAACACTAAATGAAGAAATTAAACATCCAGCAGCCGGTCAATCCGTGGTCTTCTATGCTGGTGACGTCTGTATTGGTGGCGGCATTATTGCCGAATAATTTCTGCATCGGCGGTGATATCATTGCGGAATAATTTTTAACAGAAAATTTATCACAAGATTAGACAATCGAAAGATCGCCGCGCATAAAAAATAACCGCTCTTTGCGGCTATTTTTTTATTTCTTATCGAAGCAGGCGTAACCCTTGGTCAGTTCTAGTTTACTCTTTAGATCGTCGACGGCTTTCTTTAGGCCATCTTTTTGAATTTTTTCGTCCAGATTACCCAAGTCGAAATCCTCCCCGTCATCCGTAGTAGCTGAGATGAAATTCTCTGCCTTTGGGTCGAGTTTAATCGTGAGCGTATTTTTGGCTGAACGGCAGGTAACAGTTAGCAGTCCATCGCCATTAGCCAGATTTTTTACAATCATGAAGAGGATGATACCCGCAACCCCGATCAGGAACAGGGTAATTAATTTTTTCATTTGTGGCGTCCTTTTGTTTTTATCTCTACCCATTATATATGGCATAAGCATTTTGTAAAGTTGTGTAAAACTCCAAGTCCACAGATTATGGTATAATTATCTCTATGAATGCAAGTGAAATCCGTCAAAAATTTCTTGAATATCAAACTGCTCGTGGCCACCAGGTAATTGCTCCTGCGCGTCTGGTTTTGGAAAACGATCCAACCACCCTCTTTACCGGTTCAGGTATGCAGCCTCTTTTGCCATATCTTCTCGGTGAGCCTCATCCTGCCGGTCAGCGTCTGGCAGATTCACAGCCATGCTTGCGTCTGCAAGATATTGAAGATGTGGGTGATCCACGCCACACTACGGTTTTTGAAATGCTCGGTAACTGGTCTCTTGGCGATTATTTCAAGCAAGAGCAAATTCCGGCTTTCTTCAAATTTCTCACCGAAATTGTCGGTCTCGATCCACACAAAATTTACGTCACTTGCTTTATTGGTAACGAAAAATACGGCATCCCAAAAGATACCGAATCGGCCGAAATCTGGCAACGTATCTTTGCCGAAGCGGGTGTACAAGCAGAAATTGCTGAAATTGGCTCCAGTGAAGACGGTGCCAAGCGTGGTATCAAGGAAAATGAGCATATCTTTTTCTACGATGACCACGAAAACTGGTGGAGTCGTGGTGGTGGCGTCGAAACTACCCCGATTGGTGATCCATGTGGTCCAGATTCCGAAGTCTTCTATGATTTTGGCGAAGATAAGCAAGATGTCGCGAAATATGGCAAATCTCATCCGGCCTCGGATGGCGCACGCTTCATGGAAATCGGCAACCAGGTTTTCATGCAGTATAAGCGTAATCAAGACGGTACCTTCTCGGAATTAACCAAGAAAAATATCGATTTCGGCGCTGGCCTTGAGCGTATCGCTGCCGCCGCTATGGATTCTTTCGATGTTTTCGAAACTTCACTTTTAAAACCAATTATTACTAAGCTCGAAGCTATCTCTGGTCTCAGCTATGCTGAACATACCGAAGAAATGCGCGTGATTGCGGATCATTTGCGCGGTGCTTATCTACTTTCGGCTCAGGGTCTCGTGCCAAGTAATAAACAACAAGGCTACGCCCTTCGCCGTTTGATTCGTCGTGCGGTGATGAAAGCCACTAATCTCGGCATCGACCAAGATTTCTTGGCTCAAATTGTGCCAATTATTGCCGAAAATTACCAAGATCTCTCGGATGAAATCCTTACCAACCGTACTGACGCTTTGAATGTCTTGATTCGTGAAGAACAGGCCTTCCGCCGTAGTATCCACCGTGGTCTTAAGGAACTTCATAAGCTTAAAGATCAGGGTCTCACTGGTAAAGAACTCTTCATGCTTCAGGATACTTATGGCTTCCCACTCGAATTATCTCTCGAAGAAGCTAAACAAAACCAAATCAGTCTCAGTAAGAACTGGCAAGCTGAATTCCAGGCTACCCTCGATGAGCAACGTCAACGTTCCCAAACTGCCAGTAAGGGTATGTTCAAGGGTGGCCTCGAAGATCACGGTGAAGCCTCGGTGAAATATCACACTGCGACTCACTTGCTTTTAGCTGCGCTTCAGAAAATTGTCGACCCGAATATCGCTCAAGCCGGTTCCAATATTACCTCTGAGCGTTTACGTTTTGACTTTAATCTCGATCGCAAACTCACTGATGAAGAGAAAAAGCAAATCGAGGACCAGGTCAATCAATGGATAGAGGACGACTACCCGGTTTCTTTCGCCGAATATGACAAGGCTTACGCTCGTGACGTTCTGAAGGCTCACGGTAGCTTCTGGGAAAAATATGGTGATGTAGTCAAAGTTTATACTATCGGCGCCGCAGAAAATCCCGTCTCGCGTGAACTTTGTGGTGGACCTCACGTCGAACATACTGGCGTGCTCGGTCATTTCAAGATTAAAAAAGAAGAATCCTCAGCCGCTGGCATTCGTCGCATTAAAGCAATTTTAGATTAAGGAGAACAGGGTGGAACAATTAGCCAAATACTTTACACCAGAATTATACGAAATTGAATTAAGAATCAATAAAGACACTGAACAGGTTCAAGGTCGAGTGAAGATTCAGGGTGCTGCCAAAAGTTCCACCGTCAAACTCCATGCCAAAAATCTCAAAATTAATCAGCTAACTGTCAATCAGCGCCCAGTGACTTTTACAGAGGACACTGAAGCTGAAACTATTAGTTTTGCTTCGCAGGTTTCAGATGCTGAAATTAGTATCGAAGCCCGTTATTCCTTGCAACTTTCGCACGGTATGACCGGGCTTTATCTTTCGACTTATGAATATGAGGGGAAGACCGAGCGTATTGTTTCTACTCAGTTTGAATCGCATTATGCGCGTATGATGTTCCCGTGCGTCGATGAGCCTGCCGCTAAGGCTAAGTTCTCTCTCAAGATCATCGATACGGATCCGACCGACACTATCCTCAGTAATATGCCGATCAAGACTGAGCGAACCCTCACCTATACTTCGGTGAATAGTGAGCTTAACCCGAAAACTGATCCGAACGCCATGAATCTGAGTACTGAGGTGACGCGTAAAATTGTGGAATTTGAAACCACTCCGCGTATGTCGACTTATCTTTTGGCGCTCTGTCTCGGTCATTTTCAAAGTGTTACCACGAAAAATCAGCACGGCGTCACAATCACTACCTACGCCCCACTTAATCAAGCCAAGGAGTCCCTGACTGAACCGAACCAAATTGCCGGAGAGGCTTTAGATTTTTATGATCAAGCTTTTGGTGTGCCATATCCATTGCCGAAACTCGATCAGGTAGCGGTACCAGATTTTGATGCCGGTGCTATGGAGAACTGGGGGCTGGTAACCTACCGTGAATCCTGCCTTTTGATTGATAAGACCGCCACTTTGACTGATAGAATTCAAATCGCCACGGTGATTACTCATGAATTATCGCATCAGTGGTTCGGTAATCTCGTCACCATGGCCTGGTGGGATGACCTCTGGCTCAATGAAAGCTTCGCCAATATGATGGAGTATTATTGTCTTGATGCGATTCGCCCAGAGTGGCAAGTTTGGCAAGAATATTTTGTTTCGGACTGTTATTATGCGCTGACTCGTGATGCCTCGCCGGATATTCAGGCAGTCAAGCAGGCGGTTAATCATCCTTCCGAAATTGAAACTCTCTTCGACCCAGCTATTGTCTACGCCAAAGGTTCGCATCTGATGTTTATGCTAATGCGCCTGATGGGTGAACAGAATTTCTTGAAGGGTTTACGGGATTATTTTGAAAAACATCAATACCAAAACACTACTGGCGATGACCTCTGGGTCGCCTTGCAACCTTATGCAGAATTTAACGTTTCAGATTTTATGAATCAATGGATTACGCGTCCTGGTTTCCCAATTATTGAAGGAGAAAAACAGGAACGCTTCTATCTCGATGGCCGAAGCAACCAAGAATCTTGGCCGTTAGTCCAGGTCTCCGATAATATGACCGGGCATTATATTATCGGCCTTACTTCTGAGAAACTTCAGGCTAAGCTCGCGCATTTTTCCGAACTTAACCAGGAACAGCAACTTCGTCTTTTGATTGACCAGAGTCTGCTTTTGCGTACTCCTCGTGGCGATTTACTAGCCAGTCTGGA
>JABCPS020000013.1 GCA_013332955.2 Candidatus Saccharimonadota bacterium
CAATAATCCAAAAATCACAAAACAAGAAAGTATTCTTGCAATGATTAGTACACGAATTTCACCATTAGCAACATAAACTTCATTTTCGCAATCTTTTTCCATACGAAAACCTCCTCTTAAAGAACTACTATCAAAAGTCACACTAATTAATCTTAATCAGTGCTTATATTCTACAACTTTTTTCTAATCTTGTCAATTTTTAACATTGACATATTTATATTTTTATGGTAGAATTAAACTGTCTAATCTAACTAGGATTTAGGTTAGTGTACGTGAAAATTGCTTTTTTGTGAAAGGGGGTATTTCACATGAGTGTTACTATTACCGACGATATTTATGGCACTAGATACGATTCTTGGAGACCTGAGCATGTTCAAGCATTTGTTCAAGCCTACAGAAATCATCCGGATCACTTCCAGAAAGCCTGGGATTCGGAAATTGAGGTTATGCTAGAATCTGCTAGAGCCCAAGGCTTTTGCAATGATCAATCATAGATTAATCATACGTAATACCTAAAACTCAATTATTAAAATTCCAAAAAAAATTTGCTGATATCGAATACTAGCTCCCTGAAAAACTACTACTCGCTAGTATTCTTCTCCAAAATATCAGTAAACGTCACTATCAACTCGCAATTTTCACGCTTTTCGGGAGGCTTCCGCCTCCCATTTTTATGCCTCGCATCTCCCCATTTTTATACCTCGCACCCCCCTATTTTTATACCTAAATTTTAAGCAAAATTTCATCTACACAAATTTTTATCTTTTGCATCCAAATATACTTTTTGTGCTAAAATTAAAGTATCTTGCTACACTTCGGTCACTGGCAATGAGAAAATGTTTTAGCTTTAAGTATCGTCATTTATACTTTTAGCCAGGAGCCAATAAATCAGGCTCACATAAATGACTCTTATATTTAAATTTAGGAGTTACTTATGCAAAACCAAACTAATCTTAACAATCTAGAACGTGTCGAAGTGATGGCCCTTTTCGGCTATCAAATGACTCCGTGCCAACCGCTGACTTTCAAGCGACGTGGCTATGAGGAGTCTGAGGTGACGGAATTACTCCGCACTCACATTCGTTTCGTCGGCAATACCGCGATTCACGTCTTCGACGTCTTAGTCGGAAAGGAGCAATGTCGTCTGATGTTTAACGCTACAGATTTGACTTGGCACATTGCGGCTAATTAATCTAGAGAGAGGGAATTACACCCTCTTTTTTGTTACAATTTTGCGCAAAATTCGTCTAGCACCGCACGAATTTCTGTCGTATTTTTGCAATCCATTAGTTTCACTCGTAAGTCCGAAGCTCCATCAAAAGAATTCACATAAATCTTAAACATGCGTTTCAATGGCTCAAATGGATACCTCGAACCGCGCTCTTCTATCTCTCGGCATCTTGCATCAAAGACGTCCAAATGAAAGCGAAATAGTTCCATAATTTCCGGAATTTCAACTTCTCCACCTAACCCCACCGGTTTGCGATTAGTAAAACAATATGGGTTGAAGAATACCCCACGACCAATCATAAAACCATCCACCTCTGGATAAACCTCACTTAGTTTAGCTACATCCGCCATATCCGCAATATCACCATTAATCGTAATCAAAGTTTGTGGTGCGACTTCATCACGAATAGCTAAAATCTCTGGGATTAACTCATAGTGCGCTGGCACTTTCGACATTTCCTTGCGCGTGCGTAAATGAATCGTCAAATTCGCCACATCTTCCGCTAAGATTTTCGGCAACCATTCACGAAATTCATCCACATAAGTAAAACCTAAGCGTGTCTTCACTGACACTGGCAAATTTGTATTTGCTTTCGCCGAGCGGATACATTCAAGCGCTAATTCCGGCGTACGAATCATCGCCGCACCACCACCCGCTTTATTAACATGGCGATCCGGACAGCCCATATTAATATCGAGTCCATCAAAACCAAGTCCTTCCAGTTTGCTCGCCAGTAAACCAAATTGCTCCGGATTTTTTCCCCAAATTTGCGCAATAATCGGTGAATCAGTCTCTACCACATCGAGACGTTCAAGTGCATTATCGCGACCTTTCTCTGAAGCAAAAGAAGAAACGTTGGTAAATTCTGTAAAAAACACATCCGGTCTACCTGCTCGGTTAATTACTTGACGAAAAACCACATCCGTCACCCCCTCCATCGGGGCTAAAATCGTAAAATGTTTAGGTAAATCCTGCCAAGACCATTTTTTCTGCATTTTTTCTCCAATCTAATTCAAAATCTTATTATTTTGCTTCCGCTTATTTTTTATTCCGGTTTAGCCTAAATTCATTCCGCTTCCGCTTATTCTTATTCCGCTTTCGCTTCAATCTCTGCGTGTTTTAAGCGAATCGCTTCTTCATAAATTTCTTCAAAGCGCTTCAAGGTATGTCTCAAATCATGCTTCTTTGAAATCTCCAAAGAATTTTTACTATATTCTTTTTGAAGTTTCTTATCCAAAAGAATCTTTTTCATAGCTTCTTTAAAAGCTTCCACATTACCAGCCTCCACCAATTCGCCGTTCACGCCATTCACACAAATTTCTCCCACCGCTCCAGCATTCACGGCCACAAGAGGCAAACCAGTTGCCGCCGCCTCAATCAAAACAATTCCTTGAGTCTCAGTCTCAGAGCCCGTAGCAAATATTGTACCCATACGATAAACCTTTGCGAGTTCCGGCATCATAATTTTACCGAGGAATTTTACCTCCTCACTAATACCTAGATCCTCAGTAAGTTCCTTTAATCTCGCCATATCGATACCGTCGCCCACAATCACGAGTTCAGTATTCGAAATCCCATCAGCTAGAAGCAAAGCAAACGCTTTTACCACCACATCAATGCTTTTTTCCGGATCCACCCGACCGATGTACATAATTTTATACTTACCATCATCAAGCTGATATTTTTTCAAAATCTCCGTACTGGCTGGAGCCGGCTTAAACTGCGACAAATCCACCCCATTTGAAAGCGCCTCCACTGGTACTTTAAAATACTTACGATTTTTTGGTATTAAGTCACCGATTGCAATTTCAGTTGGCATCGTCGCATATTCAGAATTTTTCAAAAAACTCATCATGTGCGCCTTCAAAATCGCATTTGATAATTTTTTCAAAGGTTTAGGCTGCAAGAAAAACAATTGATCCGTAATATTATCCGGATAAGCGTGCCCAGTTGAGACTAGTGGAACATCTCGCTTTTTCACATAACTCATCACCGCAAGCGCAATAAATTCCGCCGTCTGGAGATGTATAACATCTGGCTGAAATTCATCCAGCACTTTTTTCACCTCCACCCAAGGGTTTACCGTCCACCAGATACCATTCTTATAAGTCAAACGTGGTAATGGCATACCCAAAAATTCCGGATTATCTGGCACCGGATTAATTTGATCAGGATAAAAAGGGAAGCGAATTGAAGATAAATGAGCAGTCTTCACCCCAGTTTTTTCGTCGATTTCTTCGTAATATTCACCCGTAAAACTTGGCGCAATCACCAAAACTTCATGACCCGCCTGAGCTAAGCCATTTGCCAAATTATGCGCAAAGACCGCCACCCCATTTGTCATCGGATAATAAATATCAGAAGCAATTGCAATTTTCATATTCTCTATTATATAACACTTTTAGTATCTGTTATAATTAAGCTATGGGTAAAAAATCAAAACCAAAGCAAACTTCTTCTGTCGCCGTCAATCGACGCGCGAGTTTTGATTATCATCTCGGTGATAAAATTATCTGCGGCATGAGTCTGACTGGACCGGAAGTCCGCCTAATTCGTGATCATCACGTCCAGCTTAAAGGCTCTTTCGTAACCATTAAGGATGGTGAGCTCTGGTTAAATAACCTTACACTTGGTGCCGAAACCGCCCGTAATATCCGTCTACTTATCACCAAAAAACAACTTCATTCACTCGAAAAATCCAAACAACTCGGCAATACTATCGTACCAACTAAATTGTTCGGCGGCGGCCGTTATATTAAAATCGAAGTCTCCCTCGCTACTGGTAAAAAACGTTATGACAAGCGCGTTTCGATTAAAAATCGCGACTTCGATCGCGAAGCAAGGAAACGCTTACATGTCTAAAATTCGTCTTTTTTCCTGGAACGTGAATGGCCTGCGTGCCGTCCTTAAAAAACAGGCCATCCAAAATTTTCTAAACGAACAAAATCCAGATTTTTGTTGTTTCCAAGAAGTTAAAGCTAAACCCGAACAAGTTGAAAAAGAAATTTTAAACACTCCACTAGAAAATTATCAGTTACATTGGAATTCCGCCGTCCGACCAGGCTATTCTGGCACCATGACCATCGCAAAAACTAATTTACCAATTCTTTCCATCGAGACCAACCTCTCCGAATACTTTAAAAGTCCCGATTTCGATCAAGCAAAATCAGAACTTCTCAAAAATGACGGCTTTGGTTCACCGTTTTCTGAAGGTCGCGTCCTCACACTTGAGACCGAAAATTTCTATCTAGTTAATGTTTACACCCCAAATTCTAAAACTGATTTATCGCGTCTCAAACTACGTCATGAGCTTTGGGATCCGCTTTTTTTAGCTTATTTAAAGCATCTCGAAAAAACCAAACCGGTGGTAGTCTGTGGCGATTTTAATGCCGCACACCAAGAAATTGACCTTGCGCGCCCAAGACAAAACACCAAAAATGCCGGTTTCACTATCGAAGAACGTCAAGGTATTTCCGAAATTCTAAAACAAGATTTCATTGACACTTTCCGCACACTAAATCCCGACACTGCTCGTTACACTTGGTGGTCACACTGGGGAAAAGCGCGCGAAAATAATATCGGTTGGCGCATTGATTATTTCTTCATCTCCAAGTCACTCGAAAAAAATCTCGAAGCTGCTGAAATTTACGAAACCATTCTCGGATCTGACCACTGCCCAATTTCTATCACCCTAAATTTTTAATATTTTGAATTCCAATAATATGAATCCTAATAATTTCACCTACTGGCATAAACTTATCGGTAACGAAGATCACAATATTTTATGGAATATCCC
>JABCPS020000014.1 GCA_013332955.2 Candidatus Saccharimonadota bacterium
AAAGAGATTCTCTATCTTCTGCGTCGTCGTCTCAAAAATGCAAGCACTTTTTCGAACTCCTCCTTGAAGGCGAATCTCCCACTCTCCGCCATTACATGTTATAATGTTAATAGTTAAAAGGTGCTAATATGGACGAAAAAATTGTAAAGTGGGAAGGTGAAGAATATATTTCACATAATAATGGTGCGGGGTGGTATGTGGGGCTATTTTCAGTGACCTTGGTTTTGAGTTTGCTTTCATTCTATTTACAGTGGTGGACTTTCTTGGCATTGGTGATCGTGTCAGCTTTGACTCTGTTGATTCTAGCGGTGAGGCCAGCCAGAAAAATTTCCTATACTTTGACCGATAAAGGTTTTACAGAGGGCGATAAATTTTATGCGTTTTCTGAATTTAAATCTTTTGGGATTTTACAGGATGATGTGCATTTTGCGATTGTTTTGACGCCAAGAAAGCGCTTGTCGCCAGCGGTGACGATTTATTTTCCAGAGAATAAGGGTGAAGGGATTGTCGATATGTTTGGTGCGAAATTGCCTATGGAGCCGGTGGAGTTGGATCTATTAGATAAATTGGTAAAAAGACTGCGTATTTAAAATATGTGATTTTTACCCAATAATAAAAAATCTAAATTTTAGGGGTACAAATCAAAAAGGAAATATGTTATAATATGAATGTCGTAATAAATACGATGCTCATTTAATTTCTAGGTGAATATTACTTTATGTGGTATTCACGCATGCACCCGTAGCTCAGCTGGATAGAGCGTTTGCTTGCGGAGCAAAAGGTCGTAGGTTCGAATCCTGTCGGGTGTACCAAATGAGATTATGAGAAAATCAGTTCCCTTTCGGAGCTGATTTTTTTGTGTGAAATATTTTGACGTGTTGGAAAATTTATGAATAAGCTTTTTGGGTTAAAAGAAGGTGAATTAGGAAATAACGATTTTTTTATTGGTTTGTAATTTGTTGTAGTTAAGAGTATTTTTTGCTAAAATAAGAGGTGGAAGCGTGGCCGAGTGGTTGAAGGCGCACGACTCGAAATCGTGTGGGCCGAAAGGTCTCGGAGGTTCGAATCCTCTCGCTTCCGCCATTAAAATAAAGAAGGCCTTTAGGTCTTTTTTTATTTTAATTTGCGAGAGGATGAGAACCGTAGGTTAGACCGGATGACGAAGCGAGTGAAAAATAAAAGTTTACTTTTATTTTTTTTGAGCGAGGAGGAACGGAAAGATTTCGCGAAGCGAAATTTTAATCCTCTCGCTTCCGCCATAAATGTCGGAACCAAAAAGACTCTAAAGAGTCTTTTTATTTTTTAAGTTAAAATAAGGACCTATACGATTCTTATTTTTTTTATTCACTTCCCTTGCCAGTGAAAACGGCGGCGACAGTTTTGATGAGAATTTTAATATCGTAGGTGATACTCCAGTGATCAATATAGTAACAATCGAGACGAACGATTTTCTCAAAGTCGGTAATTTCACTGCGGCCGGAAACTTGCCAGAGTCCAGTAATACCAGGCTTAATACTAATACGGCGCTTGTGGTGGGCGGCATATTGATTATATTCGTTCACTGTTGGTGGACGAGTACCAACGAGCGACATGCTGCCTCCGAGTACGTTAAAGAATCGAGGTAATTCGTCGATGCTGGTTTTGCGAAGAATCTTACCGATTTTAGTAATGCGTGGATCATTCTTCATCTTAAACATAAAACCTTGCATTTCATTTTGCTCTTGCAAATCCTTGAGGCGCTCTTCGGCATTTTGATACATGGAGCGGAATTTGTAAATGTTGAAGAATTTACCATTACGGCCAACGCGTTTTTGTTTGAAGATAATAGGTCCTGGATCCTCTAGGTAAATTAATGGTGCGACAATAATACCAAAAAGAATACAAATCAGACATCCAACTAGGGCACCAAGAATATCCATGAGACGTTTGACGATTAATTCCCCATCGGTAAAGATACGAGGCGAAAGGCGAATTACGCTGGAGGTACCGAAGTCTTCGAGTTTAGTTTCAAGGGTTTCAATCGCAAAACTATCGATCGTGATAAGTGAATCGATACCCATTTTACTAACTAGTTCAATTAATTCGCGGATCTTTTCACGATCAGTATGGGCAACGCTAAAAATTACAAAGTCGACCTGATGACGCTTGAGATATTCAGTGGCCGGGGTGGTGAGTTCTTTTAAATCGTAAGCTTCGGCTGGATTAGTAATAGCTTCAGGAGTAAGTTTATTTTTGGTGAGAGGTTTTAATTTATAGAAAAGATCTTTACATTTACCAGAAAGCGAGCTAATACCGATAATTTCACAATCTTCAACGTCGAGTTTTTGAATTTTACTAATTACACTACGAAGATTGCAACTATCAGTAAAAATTACAGTCTTTTTGGTATGATGTCCGAGGTATTCGCGTTTTAGAAAATGAATTAAATAAAGCATAATGAAGGAAACTATGAAATTAACTGAGAAAAATGTGCCGAAAAAGAGACGTGGGATACTATTGCTTGTATGAGAGAGGTAAACGATGGCAGAGAAAATAATGGCCATAAACAGATTAGTGAGAAGAGCGGATTTAGCATGACGAAGAATACCACGTTTTTTAGTATCAGGATTACTGTGGTAGAAAGTAAAAACAATTAGATATGAAAGAAGAAGATAGAGGTAAATAGAGACGGTGCGAATATTGTAAAAGGCAATATCATTAGGTTCCCAGCCGAAGCGATAAAAGTAGGTAATTAAAAAAGAAATGGTAATGGCAAAAAGATTAGCGGTAAATAACTCAACACGACGATGATTTGACATATTGAATTTATTGTAACATAAATATTCAAATTTTACAGATTAAATAAAAAAATCACCCCTGTTAATGCTTATGATTGCAGAAAATATAAAATTATTTGCTAATAAAATATATCATATATGAGATATTTTAATTTGGAATATTTTGATGAATTTTATAGTTACAGGTAGAAATCAGGGGAGAAATTTAGTATAATTAAGAGAGAAAATTAATTGGATGGTGGGGAGAAGGCAAAATGGCAAGTATTTTTTCAAAAATTATTGCGGGTGAGATTCCCTGCTATAAAATTTATGAGGATGAAAAGACCTTGGCTTTTTTGGATATTCACCCAGAAACCAAAGGTCATACCTTGGTAGTGCCGAAACTCGAAGTCGACAAACTTTACGATTTGCCGGATGATTATTATCTGGATGTGATGAAAACCGTGAAGAAATTGGCGGCCAACATGGAGAAAGTTCTGGGGGCGAGGACTTTGATTAAGGTGATTGGCACCGATGTACCACATGCACATGTGCATCTAGTGACTTTTGATCCAAATTATAAATATGGCCAGGTGGTGGAAATTTCCGAAGCGGAAATGGCTGAAATTAGAGAAAAATTATTCTTAGAAAGTGAGGAGAACTAATGAAATTTGCTCCGGCATATAATCCGGCGGATTTTGAAGCGGATATCTACGCGGCTTGGGAAGCGGCGGGTAAGTTTTTGCCAAAAAAAGATGAAATTGAGGTGGATGGCAAGAAATCGAAACGCTATTCGATTGTAATGCCACCACCAAATGCGAACGGAAATTTGCATATTGGCCACGGTTTAACAGTGGCAGTGGAAGATTCCCTGACCCGCTATAACAGATTACGCGGACGCAGAACTTGGTATGTGCCAGGAGCGGACCATGCTGGTTTTGAAACCTGGGTGGTTTATGAACGTGAACTTGAAAAATCGGGTCGTTCCCGTTTTTCGATGAGTCGTGAGGAAATTTATAGTGAAGTCTGGAATTTTGTCCAGAGTAAGCGCGGCGATATGGAGCTGCAATTACGCGCGCTCGGGGCCTCTTGTTCATGGCAGGACCTCACTTTTACCCTGGATGAAAATGTGGTGCGTCGTACTTATAAAACTTTCGAACAGATGTGGAAGGACGGTCTGATTTATCGTGGTGAAAAATTGGTAAATTATTGTACAAAACATCAGACGGCTTTTGCGGATATTGAGGTGGAATATAAGGATGAAAAAGGTATTCTCTATGAGATTAAATATCCATTCGGGCCGGGCGTGGACAGTGACGCTAAGGTGGAACTTCTAGATGAAAATGGTGAAGTCGAGAGAGTAATTGAGGGGGGTGTAGTGGTTTCAACTACGCGTCCAGAAACCTTATTCGGTGATACGGCAGTGGCGGTTAACCCGAATGATGAACGTTATAAGTTTTTGCACGGGAAGACTTTGATTTTGCCTTTGACGGGTCGTGAAATTCCGGTAGTACTGGATGAACATGCAGAGATTGGCTTCGGTACAGGGGTGGTGAAGATTACGCCAGCGCATGATAACGACGATTTTGAGGTGGGATTGCGACATGATTTACCGAGAATCCAGGTGATTGGGTTTGATGGCAAGATGTTGCCAATTTGTGGTGAAGAAATTGCGGGCCTCAGCGTAGAAGAAGCACGTAAGAAGACGGTAAAAATGCTTGACGTAGCGGGATTACTGGTGGGTGAGAAGAAAATTCAGCACTCAGTGGCGCACTGTTATAAGTGTGGTACGGTGATCGAGCCGATGCTGAAAGAACAGTGGTTTATTGACACTTCGAAGTTGGCGAAGATGGCGATTGAGCGCCTGAATAATAATGAAATTAAGTTTTATCCAGAGAATAAACAGAAGGTTTTGATTAATTATCTCGAGGGGTTGAAGGACTGGAATATTTCACGTCAGATTCCTTGGGGGATTGCAATTCCGATGTTCCATAAGATTGATCCAAATGCAGAAGGTGAGGAATGGGTGTTTGATACTAGAACGCATCTGTTTGAGATTGAAATCGGCGGTGTAAAATATCGTCGCGATGAAGATACTTTTGATACATGGTTCTCTTCTTCGCACTGGCCAATTGTTTGTACGAACTGGGAAGAGGGCTTCAAAAATGAATTCTATCCGTTAAATGTAATGGAGACCGGGGCAGATATTTTGTTTGCTTGGGTGGCTAGAATGATTATGATGGGGGTTTACGTGACGGGCGAAGTGCCATTTAAGGAAGGCTATCTACATGGTTTAGTCTTGGACGCTAAGGGTAAGAAGATGTCTAAATCTAAGGGTAATGTGATTAACCCAATGGAGATGATAGAGAAATATGGTTCAGATGCGTTCCGTATGGGAATCTTACGTGGTCGTTCGGCGGGTCTGAATCAAGCTTTTTCAGAAAACTCGGTTATTTCGAGTCGCAATCTTTGTAATAAATTGTGGAATGTTTCACGTTTCGTGCAAGGAATGGTGGATGAATCTGCAGTGGACTCAACAGAGACAAGCGTTGTAGAATATACAACGGAAAATGCGGGTGAAGACTGGATTTGTCAAGAAATTAACCGGGCTAGCTCGATGCTTGAACAGGCGATGAGCGAATATCGTTTCTCTGAGGCGGTGGAAATTGTCTATAGTTTAGTTTGGGATAAATACGCGGATTGGTTCCTAGAGAGTCAGAAGATTTTTAAGAATATTCCTTTACTTAAGAAGACTTTAGAAAATGTTTTGATGATGATGCATCCTTTTGCGCCTTTCGTAACAGAGGTGATTTGGCAAAATCTTTCTTGGACTTCTGGTATGGTGATCGACGCGGGTTGGCCTGAAATTATGAAATATGATGAGATTTCAGCGATGAATTTTGAACGGATGATTGAGGTGGTGACGAAGATTCGTGCGACGAACAATTCCCTGTCGCTTCTAAATAATAATAAGAAATTCGGCTTACTCTTCGGTGAAGATGTAATGGCGATCGAAAATACTTTGCTTTTGAAATTCTTATCACACGTGCCTTATATTTCCTCGACTAATGGTACGCCGAGAGGTTTGAAATTAGCGATTGCAAACCACGAATTATACCTCGATGTGACAGCTGAGGTGATAGCTAAGTATAAGGATGAACTGACGGAGAAGATTTTAGCAGTAGGTCGAGAACTCGATGGATTAAATTCGCGCATGATGAATCCAAGTTATGTGGAAAGAGCTCCGGCGGAATTGGTAAGAGAGACGCGTAATCTGATCGCAGAAAAAGAAAAACTGATCGAAGAAATGAAGATGCAGCTAAATGTGATCTAAGGAGTTCGATGATTCCCTGCTAAATATCAGAGGTAGATGTAATTTACTTAGAGAAAAACTTCGGTGATAAGCCGAAGTTTTTCGTGGTATTCAATATAAAAGCTGAGAGTTAAGTTTAATGATTGTTTGACTCAGAGGCTATAAAATAAGCTTAATGCGCGTTTATGGCTATAAAAGCAAAATAAGTAGTGTAATTCCCTGTTAGTTTATAGTTTTATAGAGGAATATTAGCATCCTTGATAGAATTTTGATGATATATTTAGCCTTATTTTAACATCCTAGATATAATTTTCACGTAAAATTTAGCTTACTTTTAGCATCCTAAAAAGAAGTATTTTTTATTTTATAAAATTTAGACACAAAAATACTATGCGCTATTTTAAGGCTATAATATTCCCTCTCCATGTGAAAAAATGGCGTGAAAATACTATGCTTCCCTGTTAAGCACATGAAAAATCTTGTACAGTGTAAAATACTAATGTTTAATGCTTGACAAATAAGCATAAACATTTCCTAATAAGGTACTGATCTGTTCTTTTATGACCCAATTACCGAGGCGCTATCGTATTTAAAATTATGTGTTCCGTTAAAAAAATTCGATAATTGTTATGTCTATATTAGCGTGAGCGGGTTGCTAAGTCAAGTGGGTTCTAAATATAGGGAAGATTTGAAATAAACTTATGCACTTTCTGGAAAAGTCGGGGGAATAATGGTGGAAAAGATTGATATTGATATTATGGGATTAGATTGGATAAGGGAATTAATGCAAAAAATGCACGGGTTGGGATATTCGGGCTTGGATCTGGTTATTAGTTTAGGATGTATAGGAATTTTCTGGAAGGGAACTAGTGCAAAAAATGCACGGGTTGATCGGGTGATTTTTTGGGTTATGTTGGAAAGGGAAGAAGGTTATGTTAAAATGTGGTTGTGGCATATATTAGAAAGTTTAAGACAGGTTCCGGTGCGACTGGTGTACAAGTTTGCTATAAAGAGTATGGCAAGGTTGTGAAGCTGGTTCATGTGGGTTCAAGTAACTCAGAGCTCGGGCTAACGAAACTTCTAAGAAAGGCCCAAGATATTATCGATGCAGGGAAGCGCAGGCTTTTCTGATTGGATGATCGCAAATTAAGGTTATTTTTGATTGATTGTTAAATTTGTTCAAGGAGCGATTTAATAGGTGCGGTTAAAAATAACTAAATTTGGTTTATTTTTGATGGATTGCCGTCAGAAATTTTTGGTTAGCCACTGTAAGGAGGTTTATTTTTTATGTGGTTTTTCGATTTATTGGTACTGGATTTGGTCTTTAGGGTAGATTTATTTTGACTTAGATTGGTTTGGTCTTCTGAGTAGTTTTATTTTGACTTAGATTTTTAGTTTTTACTAATTTTGTTTATGCTTGAAAAATTTAGATTTATTGATATGATTTGAATTAGCTTGAATATTTATTCGACAGAGAAACATTGGTTTAGCACATTAGGAGGTTGAAATGAAAATTACGGAAGCAAGTGCAAAGTTACTGAATCCATTTTATGATGAGATTAGTGACAATCTTTATTTACAACTACAATTAAAACATGTAGAAAAATGTGGTAGGATTTGTTACCTGAGTGAGCCGAAAGACCCAGATGGAAGCACGGATAAGTTTATTCGGATGTTGATCAAAAATGGTCATGAGTCGCCGCTGGAACATGGTGGGTGCACATTCAAGATTGTGACAGATCGGGCGATTTCGCAGGAAGTTGTGAGACACCGTTTGGCTTCTTATTCGCAGGAATCTACGAGATATTGTAATTATGCGAACGGGAAATTTTCTCGAGAAATTACCGTAATAGAGTCGAGTGGCTTGGCGGAAAATGAGGCAAGGGAATGGCTGGACGCGATGGAGCATCTGGAGAGAACTTATCTACTGATGATCGACAGCGGAGTGAAGCCAGAAAAAGCGCGCGATGTATTGCCGCTTTGTTTAAAAACGGAGTTGATGATGACGGCGAATTTTAGGGAATGGCGACATTTTCTTAAATTACGTGGTTCGAGAATGGCGCATCCGGGAATTCGGAAAATTGCTAAGCAGATTTATGAAGTTTTTCAGCGGGCGATTCCGGTGCTAGTGGAAGATATTGAAATTTTTCATGATGATGCTGAATAATTTTGAAGGTAGATTTTTCTAAAAAATAATTACCATTGAGTAGAATTTTGTTCAACCAAAAAGACTCGCGGAGGACGAGTCTTTTTTACGTGCTGAAATTTCTCGGAGAGTGAGAGAGGGGAGAGGGAATTATCGGTTAACTTCGAATGTGAAGTTGGGGTGTACGAAATTTATTTACTAACCATAATACGGGACTATATACGTAATCGAGCTAGTTAGTTTAATCTGAAATTACAGTGCGGCCTTGTAAGTGAAGTAGCCTGGCTTGCTGTTAGTTGGGTCGTCGATACGGAGGTAATTTGCGTTGCTATTGTAGTAATTGTAGACGGTTCCGGCACCACCGACGAGTTTATTATCATCATCGAAGACGTAGGATTTATCGGCAGATGGTTTAACGACAAATTTTTCAGATACATAGATGGTAGTAAGCTCACGGTTTTGGTAGAACATGTAGTAGAAGCTATTAACGTTTGACGTATCAAAACCAGAAAGATCAATAGTAGTTAATTTATAATTACGATTGAAGAGACTGCTCATCTGAGTTAATTTATTAGTGGTTTTTACGCCAGTAAGATTAAGAGAGGCTAGATTATTACAGTCACTGAAGGCACTAGACATTGTAGTAACATTTTCAAGATCAAAGTGGCTGAGATCGAGGTTAGTAATTTTTGCACTATAGAAAGCCATATAGAAATCTGTGAGGTTTGGTGTGCGGAAGGATGAGACATTAATGGATGTACCAGGGAAACTATAGAACATTTGAGACATAGTAGTCAGGCTGCTGGTATCGAATGGGAGATTAAGTTCGTAATTAGACGGGATATTTGGCATTTGGGCGAACATTCTAGACATGTCGGTAACTTTTGAGGTATTGAAGGTGGCTGGGAAGGTGATTTTAGTGGTTTTAGTTTTATCGAACATAGATGCCATGGTAGTAGCTTCTGGTGCACCTACGAAATTAGTTACATCAATCTCGTTAATATTAGATTCTTTAAACATATTAGCCATGGTTATAACTTTTTCAGTATTAAAATCCGAACCGAAGATAGCATTTTGATTTGGTTGAGATTCAAAGGCAAGCTCGAACATGTTTTCCATATTGGTGACATTTCTAGTATTGAGATTGAAAACTTGAGGATCCTTCATATAATAAACTCTTCTAAACATGTAAGACATATTTGTCACATTTCTAGTGTCAAAACCGGCAGCTGGAAGATTCTTGATATAGGATTCATTGAACATGTGATTCATGTCGGTAACTTTACTAGTGTCAAAAACTGCTGGGTAAGTAACGTTAACACTATTACTAGTGCGATCAAACATGTAGGCCATATTAGTGACATTTTTAGTATTAAAGGCTGAAAGATCGAGAGTAGTAAAGCGTGTATTGGAGAACATGTAACTCGTATCAGTAACTTTTTCAGTATTAAATTTCGCGGTATTAGTAAAGTTACGAAAAGCAGTAGCATCGTTAAACATGTAACTCATGTCGGTAACATTTTTAGTATTGAATTTTGAAAAATCAATATCTTTTACATACCAACAACCGGCAAACATACGGCTCATATTGGTGACTTCGTCGGTCTTAAATTTGTCACCGAGAATAAGATTTTGAAGATTATAACCACCTTCAAACATCGCAAACATATTAGTGACTTTACTAGTATCAAAGTTTGCACCTAGATTTAAAGTTCTAACATCATAAACTTTACGGAACATGCCTTCCATATTAGTAACATTTTTGGTGATAAAGTTATCACCCAGAGTAATACTGGAAACTCTACTATATTTATAGCGCTGAGTCTGATCGTTACCGATAAGATAGCTCATATCGGTAACCGCCTCAGTGTTAAACGATGAAAGATCTATGGTAGTATCAGAGTCGGTTTGAATATTTTTAAACATAGCTCGCATCTTTTTGAGTTTAGAATTATTAGCTTTTTTCGGCATATAAAAACGAACGTAGTTTCTGGAATAATTTTCAAACATACTTTCAGTATCAGTGAGATTAACAAAATTAGCCTTACCAAAATCAATCATAGTGGTGCTTGAATTTTTAAACATGGAATTAGTAGAGGTGGTATACTGACCAAAGTTTTCGGAGGCAGTATAGCTGCTATTGAAAGAAATTTGACTACCTTCAAAAAGTGAAGTCATATCAGAGCTATTTTCAATAAAGTTGCCGGAGATGTAGGCACTATAGCTGCGTTTACCATTATTTTTAAAGGTTTGATTGGTGGAAATAGGGCCGGTGGTATTGAGGATTAGATGTGGATCAACGTTGGCATCTTCAAACATTGAATCAATATTAGTTGGATTAGATTTGGCAATAGCATTATAAAGATAAGCAGGAACATTTATCTTGTAGTAAGAAGATTCAGACTTGCTGAAGCTATCAATTTTATAATAGAAATGAGAAAAATTTTTAACTTTAGAGAAATCAAGAAGATTATTGGAAGGCCAAGCGGAAAAGATGTCATAGTAAAGATTCGCGAGGCCAGAAAACATATAGGACGAATCTTGATTAGCGACGATGTGGTGTGCATTAGACCAGACGGTGAGATCGTAGCGATTACTATAATTTTTGACGGCGGTAAGATAAACTGGTTCTTCAGAGTTTTCAATAGAAACTTTTACAGTTTTCTTGTCTGTACCAGATGGTTCAGCTTTGGCGAATTTAAAAGTAGAAATTTGGGATGGTAGTTCGGTGGTAGGATTGTTAAGAATAGTTGGATCTGTGACGCCAGTGGCTTCGCGGATGGCTTTATTAAAATCACGTCCGGTGACTAAAGTAGAGGTGATTTCATCGTTAACGATAAGTGAAAAAGTAATATCACCAACGTATTTTCCGGAGACAATTTGTTGATTAGCACGAGCAAAAAGATTAGCTTTATAAGTAAAACCATCTGACGGGGTGGCGGTATCGGACTTTTTTAGAAGAGTAGGGGCGCTAGGTTTGCCGATAGCATAATAACTTGAATCGCATCTATTAGTCGCGCCATATGGTTGGCTACAGAATCCCCAAATATTGATACCATCGGAAGGAAAACCGTAGTAGGAATTTTGCTTCAGAGGTTTAAGAATAGAATTTGGTGCTTTTTCGTTGGTAAAATTACCATTTTCATCACCACCAGAAACGTAGAGAGAGTAACCAGCAATACTACTGGTTTTAGCAATAGCTTGCATGCCGGAAGCGCGAAGCATGATTTGTTCGGTGCCTTGAGGGGTAAGATCGATGTTAAAATTGCCGGTAACGGTTAGAGACGCAGATGAATCTTCGGCATAAACATTGCTTGGGGAATTAAAAATGAGAAAAACCGACCCAAGTAGGGCTAGAAAGATAAAACTTTTCTTAACCAAAAAATTAATTCGGTTAAGACCTAAAAGTCTCAACACAAATAAACCTCCAATAAACTAATTATGCTTAATTATATATAAAATTAGCCGGATTTTCAAATGAAAAATAAATAGAAGTTTAAAAAAATATCCCCGATATGGGGAATATTTGGGTGGTAATTTGGAGATTATTTAATTTCGGAACGGGGAAGGATATTGAGTTTGTAGGGATCGGAAGGTTTGACACCGGATAAAATTTCATAGTAGGCGGCGGAAGCAACCATGGCAGCGTTATCACCAGAGAATTTTGGTAATGGAAAATAACATTTGAGACCGTGGAATTTGGTTTCGAGTTTTTTAGTGTCTTCACGGAGAGTTTGATTAGCAGAAACACCACCGGCGATGACGAGAGATTTGGTTTCGGGATTTTGTTTAATGGCCGCAGTGATTTTTTCAAGGAGAATATCAGTGACGGCCTGGTCGAAGGAGGCGGCGAGATCAGCCTTGGTGGTTTCGTCGAGTAATTCAGCGGGCTTGGAAGATGGGTAGGAAATTGGGACGTTGACTAGATTTTGGACGGTACGAAGAAAGGCAGTTTTGAGGCCAGAGAAAGAAAAGTCGAGAGAATTAGACAGAGGGTGAGGGAAAGAAAAACGATGAGGATTGCCAGATTTCGCGAGCTTAGAAATAGCTGGTCCACCTGGATAAGGGAGACCGAGAATTTTAGCGATTTTATCAAAACATTCACCGACGGCATCATCACGGGTAGAGGCGATGATTTCGAAATGATTATGATGTTTCATGCGGATGATTTGAGTATGGCCGCCGGAAATGACAAGAGCAAGGAGGGGAAATTCGGGTTTCTCGGTGAGCCAGTTGGCATAAATATGAGATTTGAGGTGATGTACTGGGTAAAATGGAATATGATGCAAAATACTGATAGTGCGAGCGGAAAGTGTACCAACGAGAAGTGAGCCCAGCAGACCTGGAGTGTGAGTGACGGCGATGGCATCAATTTGTGACCAATCATTCGGTTTGAGACCGGCTTCAATGAAGGCCTGGTGGATGACTGGCAGGATGGCTTCGAGATGGGAGCGGGCAGCGATTTCAGGAATCACGCCACCGTAATTTGCGAAGATATCGATTTGAGAAACTACGACATTACTCAAAATTTGATCACCATTTTCGACAATGGCGGCGGCAGTTTCGTCACAAGAAGTTTCGATACCCAAAATTTTCATGAGTAAATTATACCACGAACAGGGAAGAATGGTTGAAACGGAGGAGTGATTAGGACGGAGAAATGGGTGAGGCGGAGAGAAATTGAGGTGAATGATTGGATGAGGTTAGCGATTTGGTTGTTTGATGGAATCGATAGGATTCTTACCTGCAGCTTTTAAAGATGGAATAGTGCCTGAAATAAAACCAGTGAAGAGGGCGACGCCGAGGGCGATGGCAGGAATTTCTGGGGAGAAATAAATTTTGAACTCGGTGAGGAAGGCGGTGACGAGAAGTGCGGCATAACCAATAATGAAACCAAGTACAGCACCTGAGAGGTTAAGGAGGATGGATTCGAAAATAAATTGCAAGAAAATATTAAAATGAGTGGCACCGATGGCTTTTCGAACACCGATTTCATGAGTACGTTCGGTAACCGTGGCAATCATAATACTAGTGATGCTGATGGATCCAACGACGATAGAAATAATGGCAATAATGGAAAGCAGAACGGTGATAAGTTTGACATTAGAAGAAGCTGGGTGGGAAATTTGTTCTTCGGAAGCAAGTTGGAAGGCGCCGGCGAGGTTAGGATTTTCAGAAAGTTTTTTATTCAGAGAATCTTTGACGGAAAGCATGGTGGCATGATCTGGTAATTGAATGAGGACTTTTTCGATAATGGGATTTAGGGTGGCCAACTGATCGAAATTAACTAGACCGACTTGATTAAAATTGAAGCGAGTAAAATTGCGAGGGTTGTCCTGGTTTTCGAGAATACCAGTAACAATGTAGCGCTCACCTTTTATATTGACGGTTTTGCCAATACTTTCGGCGGTGCCAAAAAGTTGAAGGGAAAGGTTGTGACCGAGAACGATAGTTTTGAGACTGGCGTCGCTTTGGAAGGAACCGGTTTTGATTTTGAGACCGAGAATTTTGAGAGCTGATTCGTTGACACCAAGAATATTACCGTTAGCGACGAGATTATCGCCTGAGAGATTACAGGTGATAGGCGCAAGAGGTGAAACGGCGGCGGTAGTATTAATAGATTTTTGGACGAGTTCGACAGTCTCTTTATTAAAAGGGGAAGAAGTGAGAGGTTTGGCGGTGAGAATGGAAGTGATGTCGGTAGATTCCTCGGGTTTTTGTTGGAGCACGAGAAGGGCGTCATTGGTTTCGGATTTCACAAGGTTTTTAAAACTGCCGATGATACCAAAAGTGTAGACGATACTGGCGATGCCGATGGCGATACCAAGAGAGGTGAGAAAGGTACGTAATTTTTGGCGCTTCAGGGAAGAGCGGGCGATGGCGTAATTTGTGCGAAGCAACAATGACATTATTTGTGACCTTTCTTTTTTGTGGATTTTTTAGTGTGAGACTTAGATTTTTTATTAAAATTAAGATTAAATTTGAGTGCAGAATTAGATTTATTACGCTTGATTGGAGTAATGGTGGCGATTTGGGAGACTGGTTCGACTTCCTCGGCTTCTTTTTTAGGAGTTTCTGGTTTAGTTTCTTCGGTCTTGGATTTTACTGGTGGGAAATATTCCTTGACAGGGGTAGAAACCGGTTTTTTGGAGGAAGTTGGGAGTTCGGAAACCGTGCCTAGATTGTAGGAAAGAGGTTTCTCGACGGATTTTTCAGTAGGTTTTTCTGGAGTATTTGGAATAAATTTTGGCTCAAAAGGATTGGCGGATGGTTCAGGGGCGCGAGTAATTTTCGGACGCATTGAAGTAGGTTTTGATTCTGATGTGATACGTGGAGTTTCCGATTTAATAATACGTGGAATTTCGGATTTATTAGTAACAGGAATTTCTTCAGAGCAAGAAGAAACTGGTGTAGTTTCGGATTTAGCAGTTTTAGGATTGAAATGAATATCGATACGTTCTGGGAGATTATGGTCGGCGACGAATTTGAAATCGCGATCGATCGAACCGTCAATCATATGGAGGACACGAGTGGCGTACTTGGTGAGGGCTGGGTTGTGGGTGACCATAATAATAGTATTACCGGCCTGATGAACGCGATGAAGTTCTTGCATAACAGCTTCGGAACTCTTGGTATCGAGGCTGCCGGTCGGTTCATCGGCGAGAATAATTTCAGGATTGGCGACCAGAGCGCGAGCGATGGCGACGCGTTGCTTTTGGCCACCGGAAAGTTGGTATGGATAGTAATATTCTTTAGTTTGAAGATCAAAATTTTTTAGAGTTTCGGAAGCTTTAATGATGGCCTTAGTATGACTAACTCCGGCATAAATAAGGGGTAGGGCGACATTTTCGAGAACGGTGAGGGTAGGAATGAGGTTATATTCTTGGAAAATAATACCAATTTTTTGGGAACGAAGTTTGGCGAGACGACGACTGCTAAAATGAGAGGTCGGAGTTTGGTTTAAGAAATATTGACCAGAGGTGGGGTGATCGAGAAAACTGAGAATATTAAGTAACGTGGTTTTACCACAACCGGATGGACCCATAATCATGATAAATTCGCCAGGTTTGACCTGCAAATAAAAATTTTGCAAAGCGTAAGATTCCGCTTCGCCGATGCCGAAAACACGATTAATATCATGAAGTTCAATCAAGTTGTTTGGGGATGGTTGTTGATTATTTACCTCTTGTGCCATTAGTCTTATTATAAACTAAAAAGAAAAATATGTTATGATTATGTAGAAATTTATCGGGTTTTTATGGCAAAGAAAAAAAAGTCGAAGAAAAGTGGGGTAAATCAAAAGAAAAATCATAATCACAGTAAGAAACAAATGGCTGTGAAGGATTTTTCTGAGGTTAAAAATTCGGTAGAAAAAGCAGAAGCGGTTTTGAATGAAGTTGAATTAAATGAGACATCAAAAAAGGAAACTGAAAAAATAGCAAAAGCGGAATTGAAAAAAGCGGAAGCGGTTTCAGAAAAAGCGGAAGCGAAATTAGATAAAGCAGAATCGGTTTCAGATAAAGCAGAAGCAAAATTAGAAAAAGCGGAAGCGATTTCAGAAAAAGCGGAAGCGGAAACTAAAAAACTAAAAACGGAAAATACTGTAAAATCCCAAAAATCGAAGGCAAAAAAAGTAGACAAAAATAAAGTGCCGCTTTGGGCGAAAATTGTGATGATTGCTTTGTCGGTAATTTTAGTCTTAATTATTACGGCAATCACTTTGGCTTATATGTTACTTTCACATTCCACGGCGGTATTTAAGGGAAATCCGATGGATATTCTGATTAGTTCAGAATTAAAGAAGGATGAAAATGGACAGACGAATTTTTTGATTTTTGGTACTTCGGAAGATGCGAAGGGTCATGGTGGTCAAGAGTTAACTGATTCGATTTTGGTGGCTTCGATTAATCAGGAATATAAAACGGCGAAAGTTTTTAGTGTGCCAAGGGATCTTTGGGTTAACTATTCGGTAGCGGGGAGTGAGCCAATGAGCTGTACAGTAGGGGATCGGGGAAAAATTAATGCAACCTATCTCTGCGCATTAGAAGAATACAAAAATTCGATGAGCGTGAGTAATGCGAAGGATGCGGCATCACTATATTTTGCGAAGAAAATTTCTGAAGTGACAGGTCTTTCGATGCATTATTATGTGGCGGCGGACTGGAGTGTGGTGAAGATGATCGTGGATAAAATCGGCGGGATTGACGTGGATGTTTATGCGGATGATGAGGACGGAATTTATGATTCGTGCCAGGGAATTGATCTGAAAAAAGGCATGTATTACAACATGAACGGTGACCTTGCGATGAAGCTAGCGAGAGCGCGTAATGCGGCCTGTGCACCAGGGGATTATGGTCTTTCAAGGAGTAATTTTGACCGCGAAATTAATCAGCAGAGGATTATGAATGCGATTAAAAATAAGATGAGTAGTATCGGAATCTTGATGAATCCGGGTCAAGTAATGAGTATTATTGACGGCTTAGGAGACAATTTGAGAACAAATATTGTGATGTCTGAGGTGAGGACTTTGATTGATTTTGGTACAAAACTAGAAGGGGGAATTCAACCGATTTCGACGGTTGATCAATTTGGTACGGGGAGAATTGGGTTATCAAGTGTGGTAATTCCAGCGGGTGTTTCAACTTATTCGGAGGGGTCGCTATATAATTACACGAATTTCCAGAAGTATCTGCGTAGCCAGATTGTGGTGCCGAAAGAAATTAAAACGGAGACTAAGGCAGAATAATTAAAAAGATTGCGAAAACGCAATCTTTTTTTGTGAGGAATTTAGTATAATGAAGAAAAGTAACCGTAAGGAATATAAATGGCGGGAAGAGAAAATAATAGGAAACGTTTTGTGGTTTGCAATACGGTGCTATTGCTAATTTTAGGATTTGTATCGGGTGGTTTGACGGTTTGGGGTGTGAGTCAAATTAGGGTTGCAATGCATGCAGGAGTCGAGGTGGATAACGTGCCAGCGATTTGTCACGATGGGACTGAAAAGCACGAGAAGCTGATATTAAAGAATGCCTGGCTCTGCGAAAGGTCGGAAGAAAAGAAAAAGGAAGATGTAACGAATAGTGAGTCGGCATTGTTTATTTATGATCGCATGAATCATATGACGGAACTAAGTATATCTGCAACAATGATAGCGACTATGGCAGTGGGTAGCATGATAACACTGGGAACTTTTGTTTCGGCGCTGGTGTATTTCTTACATAATAAAGAAAATCGATAAAAATTATTAAAATAAAATAAGACCCTCTGGGTCTATTTTATTTTAATGGCGGAAGCGAGAGTGTGAAGATTTTATTTCATAAAATCTTTCCGTTCCTCCTCGCTCAAAAAAATAAAAGTAAACTTTTATTTTTCACTCGCTTCGTCGTCCGGTCTAACCTACGGTTCTCATCCTCTCACAAGTTAAAATAAAATAAGACCCTCTGGGTCTATTTTATTTTAATGGCGGAAGCGAGAGGATTCGAACCTCCGATACGGTTCCCCGCATACACGCGTTCCAGGCGTGCTCCTTAAACCACTCGGACACACTTCCAACAATTTTCTATATTATAACAGAATTTAGGGAGAAAATGAAGAAAAGTCTGAGAAAATAGACTATTTTTATTTAATGTTTATGCTAATATGAAGGTATGTAAAAGTTAATGGAGTGGGCGAAAGGAGAGGTGTCCCATGAAAAATAAAGACGAAAAACAAAAAGAGAAGAATAAATGTAAGTACATCTTCGTGACTGGCGGAGTACTTTCGGGAGTCGGTAAGGGAATTACGGCGGCTTCGATTGGTGCTATTTTGAAGGCGAAGTGCTATAAGGTGACGATGCAAAAGTGCGACCCATATCTAAATGTGGACGCGGGACTTTTGAATCCGGTGGAACACGGTGAATGTTATGTGACACATGATGGTGTGGAAACCGATTTGGACCTCGGTCATTATGAACGCTTCTTGGATTTTGAAACGAGCCGCTATTCAATTACACTTTCGGGCTCGATTTTTAAGGAGCTGATTGAAAAAGAGCGCGCCGGAGGTTTTCATGGCAAAACCGTACAGTTGGTGCCACATTTTACCGAATTAGTGCAAGAAAAAATCATGAATGCGTCGAAAAATTCGGATATTCATATCGTGGAAATTGGTGGTACAGTGGGAGATTATGAGGGGTTGTCATTCATTGAAGCGATTAGGTTGTTCGGTAATAAGGTGGGACGCCGAAATTGTCTTTATGTGAATGTGGTTTACGTGCCATGGATCAATACTTCGAAAGAATTGAAGAGTAAGCCGGCACAAAATGCGTTAAAAGATTTGCGCGGTTTTGGGATTATTCCAGATGTGGTGGTGTGCCGTACGGAAAAACCAGCGCCACGCGAAATTTGTGAAAAGATTGCCAAGTTTTCGGGAATTGCAGACGAGGCAGTGCTGAATTTGCCAGATATTGATTCGGTCTATGATGTGCCGTTTAATGTTTTGAAATCTGGAGTACTGGAAATTCTCAATGATTTTGTAGGGGACGACAAAGAGCCAGATATGTCCGACTGGGAGGAATTTTCCAAAAAGCGAGCGCAGAAAAATGCGCGAACCGTGAAGGTGGGTTTGGTGGCAAAGTATGTCGGGAATGAAGATACTTATATTTGCGTGACCGAAGCTTTGAAGGCGGCGGCGGCTTGGAATAATGTGAATCTGGATTTGCGTTGGATTAACGCAGAAAAAGTTGATGAAAAAATGCTATCTGAAGTCGATGGTCTAGTGGTGCCGGGCGGTTTTGGTAATCGTGGGGTGGAAGGAAAAATCGCGGCGGCAAATTATGCTTTGGACCACGATGTGCCTTATCTCGGACTTTGTCTCGGGATGCAGGTGGCTTGTATTGCGAGCGCAAGAAGAGCAGGACTTAAGCAAGCGAATTCGGAAGAATTTGATAAAGAGACGAAAGAAAACGTGATTTATCTAATGAATGGGCAAGAGGGTAAGGAGTCGACCGGTGGTAGTATGCGTCTCGGGGATTTTCCGGCAAAATTAGTGAAGGGAAGTAGAACGGCAAAAATTTATGAAAAAACCAATATTGTGGAACGTCATCGTCACCGTTATGAAGTGAATCAGAAATTCTTGAAAGAAATTGAAAAAGGAGGAATTGTAGTTTCGGGAACTTCACCGGATGGAAAGTTGGTGGAATTTGTGGAAGCACCAGGGAAGAAATTCTTTGTGGCGACTCAAGCGCACCCAGAGTTCAAGTCGAGACCGTTACGTGTGCACCCATTGTTTATGGAATTCATTAAAAGCTTGTAGTTTTTTGGGTTTTGATAAATTTTAAAAATAAATTTTAGTGTGCGAAGGTGTGGTTGACTTCATTATGTGGTTTTTTGTATTTTTGGGAAAAATGTTGTGTAACTAAAATTGTGATAAAATAGAGATATGGAAGAAATTCAAAATACCCTAAAAAAGACGATCGTCGAACTGTACGCCGTAGAAATGGATGTAGTTTTGACGCCTGCGCCAGAAAATACTGGCTGCGACTTCGCGACAAATGTGGCGATGTTATTAGCGAAAACATTAAAGAAAAATCCGATGGAAATCGCGGAAGAAATCGTGCGTAGAATTCGCGAAAAGGATTTTGAAGTAGAAATCGCACGGCCTGGGTTTTTGAATTTCAAATTAAGCAATAAGAGTCTTCTAAAAAATATCGATAAGTTCGAAAAAGATTTTACAAAAAATATATCATCAGACGCATATTCTGGTCAGACAGTGATTTGTGAATTTTCAGATCCAAACCCATTCAAGGTGCTACATGTTGGCCATCTTTATACTTCGATTGTGGGCGAAGCAATTTCACGCGTGATTGAATATGCTGGTGGTAAAGTAGTGCGCGCGAATTTCGGTGGGGATATTGGTCTGCATGTGGCAAGGAATATGTATGGGATGCTGCGTAAAATTGACCAGATTCCGACGGATTTAACACCAGAAAAAGTGGCAGATTTACTGGCAGAATGCTATGTATTTGGTACCAGGGCCGATGAAGATAGTGCGGAAGCGCATGCGGAAATTGTGAAATTGAATAAGATGATTTTCGAGATTGCGGAAGCAGGCGAGGATGCAGATTATAGCGGGGATCCGGAGCGCGCAAGAGTAGCGAAACTTTATTTCTGGGGCCGTAAAAATAGTTATCAATATTTTGAGAATTTTTATAAGCGTTTGCAAGTGAAATTTGATAAATATTATCCTGAATCTACGGTGGCGAAGACTGGTTTGGAGACTGTGCGTCGCGAGCTTAAGAACGGGGTGTATGAAATGTCGGATGGGGCGGTAGTTTACCGTGGCGATAAGCATGGACTTCATACCAGGGTATTTATTAATAATAATGGCCTGCCAACTTACGAAGCCAAAGATACGGGTTTGATTTTTGAGAAATATAAAGATTTTCATTTTGATAAATCAATCATTATTACTGGTAACGACATTATTGAATACATGAAAGTGGTGCTCTCGGCGATTTCGCAATATGCGCCGGAACTTTCGAGTAGAACTTTACATATTACACACGGTCAGGTGAAATTGCCAGGTAATGAAAAAATGTCTTCGAGAAAAGGGAACTTTTTACGCGCGATTGATGTGATTGAAATGGTGCGTGAGGCGATGGATAAATCGAGCGATGAGAAAATTTTAATGGGGGCTCTGAAGTATGCACTGGCGAAATATAAAATTGGCGGAGATATCATATTTGATATAAAAGAGTCAGTCTCGATGACGGGAAATTCCGGTCCATATCTGCAATATTCGGCAGTGCGTGCGAAGAAAATTTTGGGTAAAATCTTCAGTGGCCGAATCAGTGGGGAATTAAATAAAGTTGAATCGGAGACTGAGGCTTTAATTTCAGAAAATGATTCGGCGGAAAAAGAAGCAAAATACCTCGCGGATATTTCGATTTACGAACGTAATTTGATGAAGAAATTAATTCAGTATCCAGATGTATTGAAGGAAACTGTACGCGAACTTTTGCCAAATAAAATTTGTACTTACCTGTATGAATTGGCGCAAGAATTTAGTCGGTTTTATGAGCATGTACAGGTGGCGGGTTCAGAATTTGAGCTAGAACGAGGCAAAATTATTTTGGTTTACCTAAAGGTTTTGACTCACGGTTTGAATTTACTAGGAATTGAAGTGCCGGAGCAAATGTAATGCCGAAAAAAGCGAAATTACTTTGGATGGACCTGGAAATGACAGGTTTGGATCCGGAAAAAGATAAGATTTTGGAAGTGGCAGTAATTGCGACGGATTGGGAATTGGATCCGATGGCGCAAATGACCGCGACGGTAAAAGTTTCGGAAAAATTGATTAAAGAACGTATGGTGGGGGAGTTTTGGGAAAAACACGAAGAGACTTATCGAAAACTTTGTGAACAAAATAAGGCTGGACTTCCAGTGAATGAGGTGGAAGAAATGCTATTAAAATTCATCGATGATCATTTCGGCGAGGAAGTATATTTAGCAGGAAATTCAATTCACCAGGATAAAAGATTTATCGTGAAAGAGTGGCCAAAATTGAACGAACGCTTGCATTATCGCATGCTCGATGTGTCAGCCTTTAAATTGTATTTCGAAAATGTGATGAAGAAAAAATTTACCAAAAGGGAAATGCATTTGGCACTCGATGATATTTTGGGATCGATTGAAGAATTAAAATATTACAGTAAATATATAAAGAAATAAGATGTTTGAGATAGAAAAAGTTAGCGGAATTGGTGAATATAAGAAAGAGAAATTTTTGGATATTCACGCAAATACGAAAAATCCGAATTTGGAAGAGTATATTTATTTGGCACCAAACGAAAAAGTGTTTTTGGTGGAACGTAAAAATACTTTGGAAGTACGCTCAGATCGAAATCTTTCGAAGTTATTAAAAGAAGAATTCGAATCGGTGATGACTTCGCGCTATTTCGGCGTGGGGGGAGTAGAAATTGTGCTGAGTGGCCAAGTGGAAGAAGATAAAATCGGGGATTTGGTGCGACTCAGTTATAATCTGACTAAGGAAATGGCGGATTAAAATTCGAGGATAATAAAAATAGGTCGAGAGGCCTATTTTTTATTTAAAATAATTTGCCAGAACATTAAATTTTCCATATAATGAGCCTATGAAAAAAGAATTGAAAAAACTCAAAAAGAATGTCGAAAAAGTGAGCAAATCGAACTTTATGACAGAATTTAAGGAATTCATCAATCGCGGTAATGTGCTCGACCTTGCGGTCGGTGTGATTATCGGTGGTGCATTCCAGAAAATTATTTCATCATTAGTAAATGATATTATCATGCCAGTGGTGAGCTTGATTGTCGGTGGAGTGGATTTTCGCAATTTGGAAATTACCATTCCAAACTTCTTCGGTCAGAACTCTGCGGCACATATTAACTACGGTAGCTTCTTGCAGAATATGGTGGATTTTGTAATTATTGCATTCTGTGTATTCTTAATTATCAAAATCATGAACAAGTTTACTAGTAAATTCAAGAAAGAAGAGGCAGAGAAGTCAGAACCAACTACTGATGAGCAAATTCTCGAAGTTTTGAAAGATATTCGCAAGCACCAGAAATAATCGAAGTCTTGAAAGATATTCGCAAGCACCAGAAATAAGCTTGATAAAAATAGGTCGCGAGGGGCGACTTATTTTTATGCCGTGATTTAAGGGTTTTACGAGACGGTTTCTCAAGTTTTATGAAATGGATTTTGAGTTTTATGAAATGGATTTTGGAAAAATTTTTGTAATTTTAGATAGCGGAAGATTTAAAATTTTCGTATTGGGACTTAATATTTTCGAGGTTTTTCACGCGCTCGACGGTGTTGGCCTTAACTTTTTGATTAGTGGTACGAGTTTCGGCTTCGGTTTGATAATTGATCAAATAGGCAAGAAGTAGAGGGAATTCACGTAAGGCAAAACGATCAAGGCGAGCGGAGATGCGGCCATTTTCGAATTCTTCAGCGATTTTTTTGACGGTTTCTTTTTGAGTAGTAGCAAGATTAGATTCGTCATAAGCAGATTCTAATTCAGGAATACCAAATTCAGAGTTCAGAAGATTTTTTTCATTCAATTCAAGTTCGGCAAGTACGGCTTGAAGCGAGGCGGTAATACCGCGAACATCGGAAGATTGCATGTAATCTTTATAATTGTCGATAAGTTCCTCGTTCATATATTTGGCAAGATAGAAGCTTGAAATTAAACTGTCGCGATCACGATTTTCGACAATTTTTTTAGTACCAGAAAAAACACTGAAAAGAATCAAGATGAAAATAGCCCCGAGAGCGATAGAAATATTGCGCAGGGTAAGATAGGGGATGATTTTATCGAGAAAGCCAAAAGGTGAACTCTTTTTGCCTGAATTCGGCTTGGAAGAATTAGAGGCGATTTGTTGAAGATAAGCCATATTGTCCATGCTTTAATTATAGCATAGAGGTTTGTTATAATTGAGTTATGCAAGATGCGAAGGAGGAAATTCGAGCCAGGCTGCCGATCGAAGATGTGGTATCGGAATATATTGAGCTGAAGCGAAGTGGTGCGACCCTGAAAGGTCACTCGCCGTGGGGTGTGGATAAAACGCCTTCGTTTATGGTGTCGCCAGATAAGGGAATTTGGTACGACTTTTCGGCGAATAAAGGTGGAGATATTTTCTCGTTTGTGATGGAGGTAGAGGGAATTAGTTTCCCGGAAGCTTTGGAAAAATTAGCGGCAAAGGCGGGGGTGGAGCTAAAAAAATATTCGAGCGGAGATATGCAAGTATCGCGTACGAAGATGAAAATGCGAGAGATTTTGGAACTCGCCACGAAATTCTATCAGGCGTGCTTAGTGAAAAATGAAAAAATACGAGATTATGTATTTTACCAGAGAAATTTAGATCGTAATTCAATTTTGAATTTTCGGATTGGTTATGCACCGAGTGGAAAAGATTTTTTGGTGAATTTTTTGAAAAAACGTGGCTATAAGGAAGCGGAA
>JABCPS020000015.1 GCA_013332955.2 Candidatus Saccharimonadota bacterium
AGACAGCATATTGATGAGGTGGCAGTCAATAAGACCAAGAAACAACCTCAAAACGCGGAAGAATTTACCGCCGACACTAAAGCTCTCTACGCCGACTTCGCCAAAGAAAAAATGGGTATCGAATTCAAAGATATCTCACTTTTTATTACCGCCCTTACTCACCGTAGTTATGTCAATGAACATAAAAAAGCTCATATCGAGCATAATGAACGTCTCGAATTTCTCGGTGACGCGATTTTAGAGCTCGTCACCTCTGATTTTCTTTATCGTAATTTCGCCGAGCCAGAGGGAATTATGACGGCTTGGCGTTCCGCCCTTGTTCGCACCGAATCTATTGGTCGCGCTTCCGCCGAAATTGGCTATCTCCATCTCATTCGCCTCTCGAAAGGTGAAAAGCTCGGTAGCGACCGCACCCATGCCTCGATTATTGCTGACTGTTTCGAGGCGGTGACCGGTGCCATTTATCTTGATCAGGGCTATCTTCGTGCTAAGCAATTCATTTATCAGCATATTCTCACCAAAATGGATGAAATTATTATCAATGAATCCTGGCGTGATTCTAAGAGCTATTTGCAGGAATTAGCCCAAAAGACCGATGGCGCTACCCCTCAATATCATGTCATCAAAGAGGAAGGTCCAGACCATGATCGCATCTTCTCCGTCAATGTAGTAGTTGCAGGCCGGATTCGTGGCACTGGTTCCGGACATAGCAAGCAAGAGGCTCAATCTAATGCCGCTGCCGAAGGTATTAAATATTACAAAAAACACCTCGGCAATCAACTTCCCGCCACCGGTCGCCTCACTCTACGCAAATAATTTATCATCTAGATCAAGCGTAAGCCTCAATTGCTAGTGAATAATTTGCAATTTTTCACAAAATCAGTTAAAATATTTAAAATTAATTAAGGAGAAAACATGCTCGCGATTCGTATGCAGCGTAATGGTCGTACTCACTACCCAACATTTCGACTAGTCGTCCAAGAATCCCAGCGTCATCCACTTTCTGGACGCGTTGTGGCTGAGGTCGGCAATTACAATCCAGAAACTAAGAAAACCACCCTCGACAAAGAAAAGATCGAGTTCTACCTCAAGAATGGTGCTCAACCATCTACTCGTGTAGCTCGTATCTTGAAGCTCGAAGGTGTCAAGCTTCCTGACTGGGTCAAAGAACCTAACAAGAAGCAAAAAGCTCCAAAGCACGCAGATAAGCTTCGCAAGAATCAACCAAAAGAAGAAGCTGAAGCTTAATTTCTTAAAAAACGCTCCGAAGAGGGGGCGTTTTTTTCACCAAAAGTGTTATAATATAACCATAAACTTAACCGGAGAACCTATGTCAACCATTGACCAACAATTTGTCGAATTTATCGTAAAAACTCTCGTCAGTAATCCAGAAAAAGTCGCTATTAATCGTGTAATTGATGAAAAAGGTGTCCTACTTTCACTTTCCGTCGACCCAGAAGATGTCGGTCGCGTCATTGGTCGCCGTGGTGCTACCGCCCAATCCATCCGCACCCTTCTTCGCGCTCTTGGTACGAAGAATGACGCTCGTTACAATCTTAAAATCGTCAATACCGACGAACTCGATGGTGAAGGTGAACCTACTGCCGCTCGCACTGTCGCTGATTACGATGACGAAGCTGAAACAGAAAACGACGGTCTCGCTGAGAAAACTCGTGCTGAGCTCGCCGATCTCGATGATCTCGAAGTCTAATAGACTACACGGAATCAATTTATAATTGCCGAAAATACCCCCGGAAAATGGGGTATTTTTCTTACTAAATTCTCTTGACATTCAAAACCATAATAGTTATACTAATGATAGTTCATTTTTGAACGAAGCCTAACTGCGAGTCGGCTTACATAAACAAGTTGAGAGCTTATATGTTCAAAAATCCCACCCGAAATCAGGTGGTTTTTTGATTCTAAAAATCAGAAATGCCCCTTGAAAAATCCCTAAAATGCGTTAAAATAGCTACAAGAAGTAGTGTGCCTACTATAAACATGTCTTTTTATTTTAGCGAGGTGGAAAGACATAAGTAGCAGTAATCTTCGGCGCTAAAGATTATTAACACTAAATAAGAGGGAAAAGTGAGTAAAAAAAGTACCATTCCAGATGGCAGTCGTGTCTTTTTCACCGAAGGAGACAAATTGCCTATCCCTGATCTTACTGCACATCAGAAAGATTCTTGGGAAGAATTTGTACGTTCGGGTCTACGCGAAGTTTTCACCGAACTCAATCCAATTGATGACTATACTGGTCAGAAATTGTCACTAAAGTTTAAAGATTATGAATTTAAGGCTCCAAAACACACCATTCAGGAAGCCAAATATAATCTTGAAACCTACGAAGCTCCTTTGCATGTCAAAGCTGAACTTCAAAACAAAGTCACCGGCGAAGTTGTCGAACAGGAAATTTACTTCGGTAATTATCCATGGATGACCGACCGTGCGACCTTCATTATTAATGGTACTGAGCGTGTAATCGTTTCTCAGTTGATTCGTTCAGCTGGTGTATTTTTCACCGCCGAAACCATTGGTATGAAGCGCTATTACGGTGCTAAGGTGATTCCAGGCCGTGGTGCATGGCTCGAATTTGAGACCGCGCCAAATGGCTGTATCTATGTCAAGATCGACCGCCGTCGCAAAATCCCAGTCACCACCCTTCTTCGCGCTCTTGGCGTTGTGAAGGATGCTGATATCAAGGCGAAATTCGAAAATGTCGACACTGGTGCGATTAATTACATCGACTCCACCATCGATAAGGATACTACCAGCTCTCAAGCTGCTGCCCTTCTCGAAGTTTACCGCCGTCTCCGCCCAGGTGACTTGGCTACCGTTGAAAACGCTCGTTCCATGGTCGAACGCACTTTCTTCGACTACAAGCGTTATGACTACTCTCGTGTCGGTCGTTTCAAGATTAACCAACGCCTTGGTTTCGACACCCCTAACGACAGTACTCATCGTACCTTGCAAATGGATGATCTCGTAGCGATTATCGCCGAAATCATTCGCTTGAATAACACTCAAGAGCCTGCTGACGATATCGACTCTCTCTCTAACCGCCGTGTGCGTATGGTTGGTGAACTTGTCCAACGTCAATTCCGTCTTGGTATGCTTCGTTTGCAACGTAATATCTTAGACCGTATGTCTATGGTTGATGCTAAAGAAAAAGTCACTCCATCTCAGCTGCTTAACCCACGTCCAGTAGTGGCTGCAGTTCGTGAATTCTTCAGCACTTCCCAACTTTCTCAGTTGATGGACTCTTATAACCCATTTGGCGAACTTGCTCACAAGCGCCGTCTATCATCCATGGGTCCTGGTGGTCTCACTCGTGAACGCGCCGGTTTCGATGTGCGTGATACCCACCCTACTCACTACGGTCGTATCTGTACTGTTGAAACCCCAGAAGGTGGTAACGTGGGTCTCGTGTTGAACCTTGCTACCTACGCTCGTATTAACGAATATGGCTTCATTGAAGCTCCATATGTCGTTGTGAAAAATGGTAAAGTTACTGATGAAGTTATCTATGTCGATGCTAGTGTCGAACGTGATATGGTAATCGCCGATACCTCTGTAAAATTGAACGCCAAAGGCGAATTCGAGGACGAATGGGTCTCTGCTCGTGTGAATGGTCAGCCAGTTCAGGTTGAATCTGTTAAGGTTACTCACGTCGATGCCGCTCATAAGGAAATTCTCGGTATTTCCGCCGCTCTGATTCCATTCGTGGAAAAGAACCGTGTCGACCGTGCACTCATGGGTTGTGCCATGCAGAAACAGGCTGTGCCTCTTCTTCGCAACCAAGCCCCAACCGTTGGTACCGGTATTGAAAATGATATCGCTCGCGCCACTTCTCAACTTATCGTCGCCGAAGGTGATGGTGTAGTCGAAAAGGCTGACGGTCAATCCGTAATCGTCAAATATGCTGACAAAACTTCGAAAGAATACATCGTCGAGCATTTTGAACAGACCAACTCTGATCAATGTTACAACCAACGCTGTGTGGCGGTTCGTGGTCAAAAAGTTAAAGCTGGCGACACTCTTATCGAAGGCGCTTCTCTTGAAAATAATGAACTCGCTCTCGGTCGCAACCTTCTCGTCGCCTTCATGCCATGGCGTGGTTACAACATGGATGACGCCATCGTGATTTCTCGCAAGCTTGTCGAAGATGATACTTTGACCTCTATTAACATTAAAGATTTCGATGTAGAAGTTCGTGAAACCAAGCTCGGTCCAGAACAGGTTACTCGTGATATTCCTAACGTTTCTGAGCACGCTCTTCGCCACCTCGGTGAAGACGGTATCGTGACCGTTGGTTCTGAAGTGAAAAACGGCGACATTCTCGTCGGTAAAATCACCCCTAAGGGTGAACAAGAGCTCAGTTCAGAAGAACGTCTCCTTCGCGCCATCTTCGGTGAAAAAGCCAAAGATGTCCGTGATACCTCAGTTCGTATGAGTGGTGGTACTTCCGGTAAAGTTATCGGCGTCCGCATTTACACTCGTGAACAAGGTCATGAACTTAAGGCTGGTGTGCTCATGCAGATCAAAATCTACGTTGCTGAAATGCGTAAGATTCAGGTCGGTGATAAGATGGCCGGGCGTTACGGTAACAAGGGTGTAGTTTCCCGCGTACTTAACGTCGAAGATATGCCATTTATGGCTGATGGTACCCCAATCGATGTCTTACTTTCCCCAATGGGTGTGCCTTCTCGTATGAACCTCGGTCAGCTTTATGAAATTCACATTGGTATGGCTGCTCGCATTCTTGGTTACAAGGTTGCAACCCCATCCTTTAATGGTATCCCTGATGAAGTTATTTCAAAGGAGCTTGAAAAGGCTGGTATCGATAGTAATGGTCGTACCCAACTTTATGATGGTCTCACCGGTGAACCATTCCACGAGAAGACTGCAGTTGGTGTGATGCACATGATTAAGCTTCACCACATGGTCGAAGACAAGATTCACGCTCGTTCGACTGGTCCTTACACTATGGTTACCCAACAACCTCTCGGTGGTAAGGCTCAAAACGGTGGTCAGCGTTTCGGAGAAATGGAAGTTTGGGCTCTTGAAGCTTATGGTGCTGCCAGCATCCTTCAAGAAATGCTCACAATCAAGTCCGATGATGTTTATGGTCGTGCTAAGGCCTACGAATCCATTATTAAGAATGAACCAATCCAAGGCCCTAAGCTCCCTGAAGGTTTCAACGTCTTAGTCAAGGAACTTCAAGGTCTCGGTCTTAAGGTTGATCTTCTCGACAATGGGGAAGCACGTGATGCCGACTCTGTAATCGAAGACACCTCTCGTGAAATTGAACGCGCACAAGATGACCGCCAAATTTACGCCAGACACAATGTTCACATTGAAGATGACAGTAATGACACCATCGATCTTACTGAAGAAGAAACTGAAGAAGCCTTAACAGAAGATGGAATATCAATAACAGAAGGAGATGACGACAATGTCGATCTCGGAGAGGAGCTCTAAAATATGGCTTGGATGGATAATTATATCTCAGCCAGTGACTTCGATTCAATTCGTCTTTGCGTAGCAAGCGCCGAAGACATCTTGAGCTGGAGTTATGTGAAGTATTGAAGCCAGAAACCATCAATTATCGTACTCAGAAACCTGAGCGTGATGGCTTATTCTGTGAGCGTATCTTTGGTCCAGTCAAAGATATCCACCCACATGATAGCAAACTTAAAGGTGTCCGCTCTCGTGAAGCTGCCGTCGATAAGGAAGGTAACTTAGTTACCAAATCTATCGCTCGTCGCGAACGTATGGGCCACATCAAACTCGCTGCACCAGTTGCTCATATCTGGTTCATGCGTGGCACCCCATCTGCTTTGAGTCTTTTACTTGACCTCACCGTCAAGTCAATCGAAAAAGTTGTTTACTTCGCTTCTTATCTCATTATCAGTGCTGATGATGCTAAGATTGAACAAGTTAAAAGCGATTTGATCGCTCAGCACGATGCCGCAATTCAGGCTATCAAGATTCGTTACTCTGAAGCTACTAAGGCTGAAGGTGCTAACGCTGAAACCTTGGCTAATGAAGAAGCTAAAGAGCTTGAAGCCTTGGAAGCTGACTTCTATTCTCGCAAGAATATTCTTGAAGGTTTGAAAAAGGGGGCCGTCATTTCTGAAATTGATTACCGCAACCTTCCAGAAGAATACGAAGAACTTGTCACCGTCAAAATGGGTGCTCAAGCTATCCGTGAATTGCTCGAAGAAATTGATCTTGATGCTATGATCGAAGATCTCTCTGCGCAAGCTGAGGATGCTAAGGGTCAAAAGGAACGCAAACTTATCAAGCGTATCAAATTGCTTGAAGGTATGAAGAATTCCAACATCAAACCAGTCGATCTCGTCTTGACTGTTATTCCAGTCATCCCACCAGATCTCCGTCCAATGATTTCACTGCCTGGTGGGCGTTTCGCGACTTCCGATCTTAACGATCTTTATCGCCGCGTTATCAACCGTAACAACCGTTTGAAGAAATTGCTCGACCTCAATGCGCCAGAAGTAATTATTCATAACGAAATGCGTATGCTCCAAGAAGCGGTTGATGCTTTAATTGACAATAACGCCAACCATGGTCGTCAAGCCAGCTCCCAAAATGGTCGCCGTAAACTTAAATCCCTCTCTGATCTTCTTAAAGGTAAGCAGGGTCGCTTCCGTCAAAACCTTCTTGGTAAGCGTGTCGACTACTCCGGTCGTTCGGTGATCGTCATCGGTCCTGAACTCAAGCTTAATGAATGTGGTTTGCCAAAACTCATGGCTCTTGAGCTCTTCAAACCTTTCGTAGTTTCTTGGTTACTTTCTCACGAATACGCTGCCAACTCTCGCGCCGCTTCTCGCATGATTGACGCCAAAGAATCTGTAGTTTGGGATGCTCTCGACGAAGTTATTCAAGGTCGCTATGTGCTCTTGAACCGTGCTCCGTCTCTTCACCGTCTATCTATTCAAGCTTTCCAACCAAAGCTCGTGGATGGTATGGCCCTCAAGCTTCACCCACTCGTAGCTTCCGGCTTTAACGCTGATTACGATGGTGACCAAATGGCCGGCCACCTTCCACTTTCCGATGAAGCTCAGCAGGAAGCCAAGACTTTGATGTCTGCTGCCAGCAACCTCTTGAAGCCAGCTGATGGTTCTCCAGTGCTTTCGATTTACCAGGATATCGTACTTGGTGCTTACTACCTTACTTACGATAAGCCAGGTACCGAATCAGAAACTCCACGTGCTTATAGCTCAGTTTTCGAAGCTGAAATGGCTTACGAAGCTGGTGATATCGCCCTTCAAACTCCGATTCGCGTCTTCGCTAAGAAAGCTATTAGAAATACCACTCTCGGTCGTGTCTTCTTCAATGAAATCTTGCCAGAAGACTACCCATTTGATAATGGCATTCAAACTTCCAAGCACTTGAAGAAGGTGATGGCTGACATCTTCAACCTTTACGGTGCAGATGAAACCGTGCGTATTGCTGATGAACTTAAGGCTCTCTCCTTCGAGTATGAAACTATCGCTTCCATCTCGACCTGTAAGGATGACTACCCAACCTACCCAGAAATCCAAGACTTTATCGCCAAGGGTGATGCCAAGACTGCACTTATTCAAGATCAGTACAATCAGGGCCTCCTCACCGACGAAGAACGCTACTCTTTGACCGTAGCTAACTGGCGTGAAATCGATACCGAAATCTCTAACTTCCTTAAGGCCAAGCTTGCAACTATGGATACCGACATTGCTGTGATGACCAACTCTGGTGCTCGTGGTTCTGTCTCTGGTATTAAGATTGCTTCCGCTGAAATCGGTATCATGGTGGATATCTTCAACCGTGAAATCGAGCTTCCAGTTAAGTCTAGCTATAAGAAGGGTCTTAACACCCTTGAATCCTTCATCGCTACCCGTGGTGCTCGTCAAGGTATGGTCTCGCCCGCTCTCCGTACTGCTGACTCTGGTTACCTTACTCGTCGTCTTGTCGATGTGGCCCAGGATGTCTTTACTGTCGACAAGCCAAACGATGATCCAGGCTTCGAAATCTTCAAGTCTGAAACTGAACACACCGGTATTGAATTTTCTCAACGCATTGCTGGTCGCTTCGCTGCTGAAACCGTTCCAGGTTATGTGGAAGCCGATGAACTCATCACTCGTGAAATTGCCGAACAAATCGCTGAAGATGAAAATATCGATTCAATTAAAATTCAATCTGTTCTCACTACCAAGAGTATTAATGGTGTCCCTCGTAAGGCTTACGGTGTCGACCTCGCTACCCGTAAACTTATTGAGTCAAACCAACCAATCGGTGTGATTGCTGCTCAATCTCTCGGTGAACTTGGTACTCAGCTTACCCTTGATACCAAGCACAGTTCCGGCGTCGCAGGTTCTGGTGCTATCGCCCGTGGTCTCCCTCGTGTGGAAGAGCTTCTCGAAGCCCGTTCACCAAAGGGTCAAGCTTGGATTGCTCCAGTTTCTGGTCTAGTCGATGTTTGGGAAGATGGTAATCACTTTGTGGTTCAAATCACCCCAACCGCAGGTCGCTCAGAAAAGATTGAAATCTCTGAAGGCCACAAGATTAAGGTCAAAGACGGTGCCAATGTTAAAACTGGTGATGTCTTAGCTGCTAAATCTAAGGGTCTTGAACCAATCATCGCTCCATTTGATGGTAACGCGCAAATCGTGGACGGTGCCATCATCCTTACCGAAGGTGGTAGTGCTCCAGTTCGTGTCGAAATTCCTAATGATGCCGAAATGTTAGTCAAACCAACCGACACTGTCGAAGCCGGTGATCGTCTCACTACTGGTTCTTTGAATCTCCAAGATCAATTGAAGTTCAAGGGTGCCGAAGCCACCGCTCGTTACATCATGAACGAAATTATGTCCGTTTATGCTGCTAACGGTGACGAAGTTTCCGCCAAACACCTTGAGGTAATCGTCCGCCAGATGTTCAGCCGCGTCGTGATTGACGAACCAGGTGATACTGACTTTGTGACTGGCGATATCGTCTCCCTTTCTGCCGTCGAAGACGAAAACCAAAAGCTCGAAGCCAAGGGTCGCATGCCAGCCTCTTACACTCGTATGTTGCTTGGTATTACCAAGGTCGCTATCTGGTCAGACTCCTTCCTCTCTGCTGCATCTTTCCAAGATACCACTCGTGTGCTTATCAATGCCGCCATCTCTGGTCGTGTTGACCACCTCAATGGTCTCAAGGAAAACGTGATTATCGGTCGCAAGATTCCAGTAGGTACTGGCGTCGTCGCCCGTAAGAACGAAGAAGAAGCCGAAGCTGAAGAATCTACCGAAGCTGAAGCTGAAATCACTCTTGAATAAGAGTAAAAAATAAAATATACCCCGCATCTGGGGTATATTTTTTATTAACGTATTGCTTTTAACTTAAATTTCAATACTCCGTAATACCAATCTTCTACTTTTTAATACCTAAGAAATAAAAAATTTTGTGTTGATGCGGTTCAGGAAAATCCGGATGACCAGGATCTTGTATTACTTTGGTTTCAGAGTTAATCATCTTAAATTTCGAGGTAAGGATTTCTTCAAAACCGACTGGCAGGAAAAACTTTTTATCCAGAATATAAGTTAAACAGAGAACACCACCAATGTTTAGACAATTAGTCATATCATTAAGGCATCGAGTTGCCGTATCGTTATCAAAAAATTGCAAAACATTCGTC
>JABCPS020000016.1 GCA_013332955.2 Candidatus Saccharimonadota bacterium
AAAACAAAAGTAAAATCTGCGTCATTCAAGCCGAAAATCCCGATGGCGATTCCTTAGGTTCCAGCTTAGCCCTGGAAGCACTCCTTGAAGACAAAGAAGTCTCACTTTATTGCCCGGTCAATGTTCCAAAATATCTCCGCTATTTTTCTGGCTGGGAACGCGTTGATCAAAATTTTGATTATCATGCAGACGGCTACATCATTGTCGATACCGCCGCCACTATTCTTCTTAGCAAGCTACTTGATGATTTGGTGATCCGTAATATTCTCTACACCAAACCAATTTTCGTCATCGACCATCATGAAACTGACGATGATTTAGATTTTCCACACCAAAGTATTATCGAACATTTACCATCTTGCACTAATCTGATTTACAAAATTGCTATTGATCAGAATATTAAAATCAATCAATCCGCCGCCGAAAATATTTTTCAGGGCCTGCTTTCTGATACCTTAGGCCTCACCACCGCTGGTGTCACCGCTGATACTTTCCGCGTCGCCGCTCACCTCACCGAACTTGGTGCCGACATCAATAAGCTCGAAGAAAATCGCAAAGAATACATGAAGAAATCGCGCCGTATTCTCGACTATAAGGCCGACCTTATTAAGCGCATCGAATATAGTCTCGACGATAAGCTTTCCACTATTCACATTCCTTGGTCCGACATTACGGAATTTTCTGATGAATACAATCCAAACGCCCTGATTCTCGAAGAAATGAAGATGGTAGAAGGAGTAGAAGTAGCTGTTGCTATCAAAACCTACCCAGATGGCAAAGTCACCGGAAAAATTCGCACCTCCAAGCCGATCGCGGATAAAGTCGCTGGTTATTTTGGTGGTGGCGGTCATCCTTTTGCCGCTGGTTTTCGCACCTACGACGCTACTTATGATGATGTATTACGTGACTTAGTTTTCTGTTGTAATAATTTACTTTTTAAGTCCCAAGAAACTAATTAATCGAGAAATATCATGACCAAACTTCACTTATTTAACACCAAAACTCGCCAAATCGAAGAGTTCATTCCCCAAAATCCTGCAAATGTCAAAATCTACACCTGTGGACCAACCGTTTATAATTTTGCTCACATTGGAAATTTCGCTAGCTACATCTACTGGGACCTCCTAGTTCGCACTCTTAAAATTAATCATTTAACCCCTCATCGTATTATCAATATTACCGATGTTGGACACCTCGCATCTGATGCCGACGACGGGGAAGATAAGCTTGAAAAAGGCGCTAAACGTGAAAATAAAACCGTTTGGGAAATTGCTAAATTTTACGAAGCCGCCTTCATTCAAGATTTTAACGCCCTAAATTTATTGCCACCTACCAAATTCTGCCGTGCCACCGATTACATCCAGGAAGACATTGATGTGATAAATACTTTAATTTCGCGTGGATACACCTATGAAACTTCGGATGGCATTTATTTTGATACTAGCAAATTCGCTACCTATGCCGATCTTGCCAGACTCGATCTCGATAATCTTCGTGCCGGCGCTCGCGTCGACTTTAACTCTGAAAAACGTAATGTTTCCGATTTTGCTATCTGGAAATTTATTAAACCTGGCGAAGATCATGCCATGCAATGGGATTTTCAAGGCAAAAAAGGCTACCCAGGTTGGCACCTCGAATGTTCCACTATCTCGCATTTCGAATTAGGCGAACCTCTCGATATTCACGCTGGCGGCATCGACCATATTCCAATTCATCACACCAACGAGATTGCTCAATCCGAAGCGGCTTTTGGTAAAACTATGGCCAATTATTGGCTCCACGCCAATTTTATTACCATTGATAATCAAAAAATTAGTAAATCCCTTGGCAATACCTACTCCATTCAAGATCTAAGAGACCGCGGCTTCTCACCACTTGATTTTAAGCTCTGGATTTTACAAGGACATTATCAATCCGAACGAAATTTCACCTTCGAAGGTCTTACTGCCGCCAAAAATCGTCGTCTGCATTGGCTAAATCGCCTCGCTAAGACTCTACAAGAAACTACTCACACTAAAAATCAAGCCGCACTTCTCGCACAAATCCAAAAATCTGATTACCAACCTACTGAATTACAAGAAAAACTCACCACCATTATCAATCAAAATCTTAATTCCGCCGAAGTTTTCGCCGAAATCGATCAAAATAATTTAACTCTAGATGATTGGCGTTTTGTCGATGAATTATTCGGCCTTCAAATATTCGATAGCCTAATACTACCATCCGCCGAAATTCAAACTCTTATTAAAGAACGCGCTGAAGCTAAACAAAATAAAGATTATACTAAGGCCGACCAGATTCGCGAAACCCTAAAAACTCATAATTTTAGCATTCTCGACACTAATCAAGCCAGTTTCTGGCAATATCTCGAATCACCAATGATATAATCAAGAAAAGGAGTATATGTCACGCACAATTGATATCGATACAAAAACATTTGTCCGCTTTTGGCTAGTCTTAATCGCCTTTGCCGCTGCCGGAATTTTCATCATTAAGGCCGCCAGTGGTCTAATTATTGTCGGGATTTCCGCTTTTCTGGCGATTTCTCTTCATCCGCTCGCCAAGCAAATCGACAAGATTGATAAACGTAAAAGTCGTCCCGGACTTTCTTCTGTGCTAGCCGTTTTTTCCATCGCTCTGGCTTTTGCCATTATCGTGGGCGTGATTGGTCCGGTTATTGTCGAGCAAGTTTCTAATTTTCTCGCCACTGCACCAGCCAAAATCTCCGAAGTTATCGATCATTTAGACATTAATGGTATTGGCAATTACTTTGGCATTTCTAATCTCCAAGACAGCTTAACTTCCGGTATCAAAAGCTTCAGTAGTACCATGCTCGGTAATATTAGCAATATCGCCGTCGGCAGTATCGGTGCCATCAGTAATATTATTACCAGTGTCATTCTTACCATCGTGCTCACTATTCTATTTATGCTTGATGGCCCAACCATGCTAAAAGACTTCTGGCGCGTCATGGCCGTAAAAGATAAAAAAACCGCTAATGTCTGGCAGCACGTCACTAGTCGCATGAGCAATGTCGTCGCCGCCTACGTTTCATCTCAAGTCTTCATCGCCCTACTTGACGGTCTCATGACCATGCTCGGCGTTTTTGTTATCACTCTTATCTTCGGTCTTCCAGTTACTCTTACCATACCTCTCGGCCTCATTTCCTTCCTCTTCTTCCTCATTCCAATGTTTGGCCCAGTCATCGGCTGTATCTTGAATACCACTCTACTTTTCATCAACGCTCCAGGTGCCGCCATTGCTTTCTTTATTTTCTATCTCATCTATCAGCAAATCGAAAACAATATCATCGGCCCTCGCATTCAGGGCAAGGGACTCAATCTTCCGCCACTTGCGATTTTAGTTTCCATCACCATCGGTATGTATGCTTTCGGTTTGATTGGCTGTATTGTGGCAATCCCGATCGCTGGCTGCATTAAAATTCTTTTCGAAGAAGCCGCCAATATTCGCGCTGCACTCGATGATGAAAAATAATTAAAACTCTAAGCATCATCTAGAGATAGACCAAGTCTCAAAAAATCAAACCCCCTCGATTTGCTTGACTAGTCATCCAAAATCTCACTTAATTAATAAGCACTTAAAAAGGAAAAATTACTATGGAACAAGTTTTACCATTTCGTGAAGGAATGTTTTATATTGCAACTACCGATGGCGATCAGCCACATCTTCGCATTTTCGATGCCGCTGGCATTCTCGACGGCCACCTCTACATTGGTACCAAATCCAATAAACAAGTTTACGCTCAAATCGAAAAAAATCCTAAGGCCGAAATCTATGTCTTTAGCAACGAATTAGGTCTCATGCGTTTTACCGCCGAAGCTAAAACTGTTGCCGACAAGGAATTAAACCAAAAAGCCTACGAATCCACCGGCAAGACCTACGACGAAACTTCTGCCGCTATTGAGCTCACCAACGTTCAAGGCTCTATTAAAACTAAAGACGGCGAAACTGTCGAGATTAATTTCTAAGATGGACAAACAAGTTAGAAAACGTAATCTCTTAATTTATTTCACCGCCATCTCGGCTGGAATCCTTTTGATCTCAAACTTAGCTGCAACCAAGCTTTGGGACCTCTTCGGCATTCCAGTCGACGGGGGCGTAATTAGCTTCCCAATTTCCTACATTCTCGGTGATATTATCATTGAATTTTACGGACACAAAACCGCCAAGCACATCATTCTCGGCAGTCTCTTAGTTAATATCATTGCTGCGCTCACTTTTTGGATCGTCATCGCCCTGCCTCCATTTGCTGGCACTGAAGGTATGCAAGAGTCAATTGCTAATGTCTTAGGTTTTGCGCCACGTATTATTATTGGTTCACTCACTGCCTACCTATTTTCACAGTTTTCCAACAACTACATCTTCGAAAAAATTAAGCAAAAGACTGGTCAAAAACTTTTCATCGTTCGCGCTCTCACCTCTTCTTTCGTAGCTCACTTTTTCGATACACTTGTTTTCGAAACTGTCGCCTTCCTCGGCGTCCTGGCTTTCTCGGACTTCCTAAATCAAGCAATTTTTGCTTATATTATCGGGATTGGCATCGAAATCGTCTTGTCACCAGTCGAAATTCTGATTGTAAATAATCTCCGCAAATATATTCCAGCCCATAAAGTTGAAACCGCAAAGCTCACCGAAGAGGCGTCTGAAAAATAGAGAATTATGACAACTCCCGGTTTCTCATTCGAAATTAACGAATGCATTCCTGGCGCACTTGGTCGTGCCGGAATTATTCATACGCCACATGGCGATATTAAAACTCCAGCCTTTATGGCGGTTGGTACTACTGGCGCCATTCGTTTTCTTTCACCAGAAGAATTACACCAAACGAAGGCTCAAGCCATGCTTAGTAATGGTTATCATCTTCGTCGTAAATCTTATGAAATTGCCGAAGCAGGCGGTCTAGCTGCTTGGTCCAATTGGCATGGACCAACCCTCACTGATTCCGGTGGATTCCAGGTGATGTCATTAGGATCTGGACTTGGCAAAGTCGTCTCTATGGAGCGCGAGCGTGGAGTAGTAAACACCGCCCATCAGGAACGCTTAGCCCGCGTCACGGAAGACGGTGTCAATTTCCGTGATCCCTTCGATGGGCAACCAGATTTTATCGGCCCAGAAGAATCTATGCAGATCCAATGTCGTATCGGTGCTGATATTCATATGGCTTTTGATGAACTTACTTCCTTAGCCGACAGCTACGAATATAATGTCGAGGCACTTGCTCGCACCGAACGTTGGGCCAAGCGCAGTCTCGACGAACATTTTAAACTGCGCGATTCACTCGGTTATCGTCAAAGCCTTTACGGAGTTTTACAGGGTGGACGTTGGGAAGATCTTAGACGTAGTACCGCTAAAAAGTTTGGTAAAATGCCCTTTGACGGTTATGGTCTCGGCGGCGCCTTTCTCAAAGAAGATCTTGGTGAAATTTTGCGTTGGTGCAATGAAGAATTACCCGAAAATAAACCTCGCCACTTACTGGGACTCTCGCATCCTGATGACATCTTGATTGGTACCGAAATGGGCGCCGACACTTTCGACTGCGTCGCGCCAACACGTGAAGCTCGACACGGCAAAATCTACACCAAATACGGCGACATTAACCTCCGTAAATTTAAAGACAGCAACGAATTACTTGACGCCGATTGCGACTGTACTACCTGTAAAGCCGGTTGGACCAGAGGACAACTACGTGCACTTTGGAAATCCGGTGACCCAGAACTCAAGCGTCAATATTACAATCTTGCTACCGCCCATAATTTACGCTTCATCATTCGCCTCACCGAACAAATTCGCGAAAGCATCCTAAATCAAAACTTTTTTGAATTCAAAAAACATTTTTTGCGTGATTATTATCAAAAATAAGAACCATAATCGTGATAAAATAGATTAGTGGAAAATAAAGTTTCATTCTTCAAAAGATATCCAATTGTCGAAGATTTTGTTAACTTAATTGTTTTTGTCGCCTGTGTCATTCTCGGCACCATGTTCTTAAATGCCTACGTTTTTCGCTCCTATAATGTCGTCGGACATTCCATGGATAACACTTTAAGCGAAAACGACCGTTTAATCGTCAATCGACTAGCCGTCAGCATGAGCCATCTATCAGGCAAGGAATACGTACCAAAACGTGGCCAAATCATTGTTTTCTTGAATGGCGAATCTAGTGGCAAGCTAACTTGTAGTGTCGATCCTACCATTAAGGATCAATACATCATCAAGCGTGTCATTGCTTTTCCAGGCGAACGCGTGGTAGTAAAAGACGGCAAAATTACGGTTTATAATGACCAGAACCCTAATGGCTTCGACCCAGATGCCGCTACCAGAAAGTCCACCACTGATGGCCCAAAGGCCAATACTTCCGGTGAAGTCGATACGACCGTTCCAGATGGTGAAATTTTCGTAGTCGGAGACAACCGTGAAGGCACTCATTCCTACGATTCTCGTTATGGCCTTGGCACCATTCCGTATTGTCGCATCATCGGACCAGTTCTCATGCGACTTTATCCCTTCGATCACATTCGTTTATTTTAATAATAAGGTATAATATTTTATATGGCAGATTATGTAATTATCCGACGTGGCCGCAATATTCTCAGTACCATTCTTCATGTCTTACTGAATCTGATACTTGCCATTGCCACCATTTTCCTAAACCTCGCTACCGCAAGTTTTCTTCCTGGCTGTGCCTTGGTGCTTCTTTCCAAATGGCGCATGTTTGCCGTGCGTCCACGCTATTTATTTATTAATATTAAATCCAACCTAGTCGACCTCATCATGGGTTTTTCCTTCGTATTTCTCGCCTACTGTGCTGGAAATATTCTAAGCCCATTGCATTACGTACTGACGGCCCTCTATTCACTCTGGCTCATCGTTCTCAAGCCAATGTCCTCTAATTTTGCCACCAAACTCCAGGCGCTTCTCGCAGTATTTTTCGGCAGTACCGCCATCACCCTAATGGTAGCTAGTAGTAGCTCCGGTCTCACCGTCCTATTAAACTTTATCCTCGGTTTTGCCGTAGCACGCCACGTCTTGGTACAAAGTGAAGACACCGAATATAGTTTAATCACCTTAATTTCTGGTCTCATTTTTGCCGAGATTTCCTGGTTAGCTGAATTCTGGCTCATTGTCTATTCTTTTAAGGCCTTCGGTCTAATCATTCCACAAATCTCCATTATTCTGACAGTCTTAGCGTTCCTAGCTGGCCTACTTTACCAAAACGCCAGTCAAAATGACCAGAAAATTGAAAAGAAAGATATTCTCGTACCTACTATTTTTGCTATTTCCGTAATCCTGATAATCGTGCTGTGGTTTAGTAAACCGCTATTTAATGTCTAATCTTACGTTTAAGGAGGTAAAAAATGAACGAAGATAAAAGTAATTTTGAGCCAAAAGACTCAACTGAATTAGAAGATCACCAAAATATATTAAGATCAGAAGATCTCGAATCTACCGATTCATCCGTGAGCTCAGTCGAAGAGTCAGAAGCTACCGACACCTCAGAACATTCCGAAGCTTCAGAACGATCCAAAAACGAAACCGAAGTTGAAGTTGAAACTGAAACCGATTCCGAGACCGAAGATGAATCTACGAATGAAGCCGAAGAACCTGAGGCTGAATCTGATTCTGAAATCGAATCTGAAACAAAAGAATCTAAAGATGAATCCGAAGAAGCTAACGAAGCTAATTCCGCTGAAGCCACCGAATCTGAATCTGAAGAAAAATCCACCTCAAAAACCGAGAAAAAGCCTAAGATTAAAACTGGTAAAAATCGTTTTGCTACCTTCGCCAGTCTCGTAGCCGTCGCCTTATCAGGCACCGCGCTTTATTATGCTTACAACCGTCCTACTACTTCAATTTTCCACAGTAGTAATTCGGCCAGCAATAACGCCGCTACCTTTGCTGAAGGTTCAATTTCTGAAATTGCCAACTCTGTCTCAAAGAGTGTCGTTTCAATCATTACCAATACCAGCACCACCGGTTCTTTCTTTACTGGTCAAGTCTCCCAGGCTGCTGGTACCGGTTTTATTCTCAGTAGCGATGGTTATATCGCCACTAACAAGCACGTCGTCGCTAATGCTACTAAAATAGGCGTCATCCTCGATGATGGCTCGACTTACGAAGATGTCGAACTTATCGGCACCGACCCAATCAATGATTTTGCCATTATTAAAATCAAAGACGTCAAAGATCTTACTCCAATCAAAATTGGTGACAGCAAAACCACTAACATCGGCCAGCAAGTGGTAGCCATCGGCAATGCGCTTGGTACCTACCAAAACTCCGTTACCTCCGGCATCATCTCTGGTAAAGGTCGTAGCCTCACCGCTTCCGATTCCTCACGTACTACCTATGAAACCCTTTCCGATATGATCCAAACTGATGCCGCAATTAATGGCGGTAACTCTGGTGGACCACTCGTCAATGCCGCCGGCGAAGTAATTGGCATTAACACCGCCTATGCTAGCCAGGGAAATAACGTTGGCTTCGCTATTCCTATCAATAGCGTCAAGGGAATTATGGCTGGCGTCCTCAAAGATGGTAAATTCGAACGCGCCGTATTAGGTGTCCGCTACCAAACCATCACCCCGCTTATTGCAAAAGAGAAGAAACTCGATGTCACAGCTGGTGCCTACGTCAAAGGCTCAAACAATGCCTCCGCCGTCATCAAAGGTAGCGCTGGCGACAAGGCTGGCATTAAAGATGGTGACATTATTACCGCCGTTAATGGCACCAAAATCGGCACTGCCGGATCGCTTGGTAGCCTAATCGGTGAATACGCCGTCGGCGATACAGTTAAACTTGAGGTCTATCGTGACAAAAAATACGTTCAACTCGATGTTAAACTTGAAGCTTATGATGCCGATAGTGCCAAAGTTACCACCAACAAAAAATCTGACGACGACGAAGAATAAAATCAAAAAATAACCCTCCGGGGTTATTTTTTCTAGGACTATTTTTCCTAGGATTATTTTTTATCCCAGGATTTTTACCCATCATAGATGTTTTATTTATTTTAACTAAAAATTCCACTAAAAATTATTTCGGCTTATCCACTAAATAGAAAAATCCTAAAATTAAATCTTTCTTTAAGCCTAACTCAAAGCCCAACTTCTCCGCGTATTCAATAATTTTTTGCTGCTGGCTCATATCTGATTCGATAATCACATAATTTGTTTCCAGTTCCGCCTGGATTTCCGCCTCCGAAAGTTCTTCCAGGTTTTTCGCAGTAAAATAATTTCGCTTAATCTGATCAAGTAGCCGGTAAATTTGCGCCAAACCATCCTTATCCGCATAAAGTGCCAGCTTCGGCTCGTATTGCAATTCTGGCGATTGCCACTCCCAAGATTCATCCACGTATGGTAAGTTTGCCACGATAATCTCTGGTCGAATCTTCAAGCGTAAAATCGTCGAAAGAAGGGCTGATTTGTAAAATTTAATATTCTTTACCCCAAGTTTATCCCGGTTGATTCGTGCCACCGTCAGGGCATCTTTCGAAATATCGAGGCCAATCACCTGGCTATTCGCGCATTCCAAAGCCACCGAAAGCCCAATGCAGCCCGATCCTGTCCCCACATCCACAATTGTCACCGGTTTTTTCATATCGGATTGCTCTCCGCTATTAAATTTCCCATCAATAATTCGATAATAAAGTTTTCCCGCCAGCTCCGCCGCGAGTTCCGTTTCCGGACGGGGAATCAACACATTTTGATTTACCAAAAATGGTCGCCCCATAAACCACTTGACGCCTAAAATATAGGCCAGCGGCACTTTATTCGCCCTGAGAGCCACCATTTGGTCCGCCTTTTTCCGCGCTTCATCAGAAATTTTATCCGCTCCGTGCGTCACGAAAAAACTCCGGTCTTGCACATCCATTGAGACCGCCAAAATAATTTCCGCCTCTGTCGGATTGATAATCTGCTTCGAAACATCCAGCCAACTTTTTACTGTGGTTGCCATTTTCTCCTTTGGAAATTATTCAGCGATACCGTTTTCCGTACGAATCACATCGAGCTCACACTTCTTCAATTCCGAAATGATATCATCAATGTCACCATCCATCACTGCATTCACGTTCGACCTCGAATAATGAATACGGTGATCGGTTACACGATCTTGTGGGAAGTTATAGGTACGAATCTTCTCTGAGCGATCACCCGTACCAATCAAATTCTTACGCGCTGCCGAGGCATTTTTCGCCGCCTCTGCTCGCTGAATATCATTCAAACGCGTACGTAGCACCATCATAGCACGCTCCTTGTTTTGTCGGAGAGAGCGCTCATCCTGCATCGCCACCATAATACCCGAAGGCATATGTGTAATACGAATAGCCGAGTTGGTCGTGTTTACCGACTGGCCACCGTGACCACCAGAGTGATAAATATCGATGCGTAAATCTTTTTCATCAATTACAATTTCCGACTCTTCTACCTCTGGTAAAGCTACTACCGTCACCGTAGAAGTATGGATACGGCCTTGCGATTCCGTCACTGGTACCCGCTGCACACGGTGTACGCCACCTTCAAATTTCATCGTCCCGAAAGGCGTCTCGCCGTCCATCTTGAAAACCACCTCTTTCACGCCACCGGTTTCATTAAGACTTTCGTTCATTAGTTCTACTTTAAAACCATGTTTTTCCGCATAACGCAAATACATACGATAAAGCTCAGCCGCAAACAACGAAGCCTCGTCGCCACCCGCACCAGCTCGAATTTCCATAATCACTGGCTTATCATCATCCGGATCGCGCGGAATTAATTTATCCTCAAGCTGCCTAGTTAGTTCAGCAATTTTTTCCGTTAATTCCTGAATTTCCAGTTTTGCCATCTCACCTAGTTCCGGATCCGAAACAATTGCCTCGTCATCCTTAATCTGTTGCTCAGCACGGTTGATTTCTTTTTTCAAATCCAAAATCGATTCGACCTCCGCCTTCCTCTTCGATTTTGCCGCAAAATCACTCTCGAGATATGCCTTCGGGTTTTCCAAGAATTGGTTAAGTTGAGTTAGTTCCAACTCTAAACTTTTGATTTTTTCATCCATATTAGGTTAATTATATAATAGATAATAGTAGGTAATCAAATATTATTTTTTTCAATATTGCCATAACCAGAATCAAGGAATATACTAAAAATATTAAGTGGGAGCAATAAATGCGAGGAATTTATTTTTTATGGTCATTGCCACGCAAAAAACTAATACTTAGATTACTTATATGCTGTATTTTTTGTCTTATATTTACACGACAATCTGTTTTTGCTGAAAGTAGCTCACTGACCGTCCAAAATTTTTCTGGCATAAATATTACATCTAGATCTTCTGGATCTTTTGACGTAAATGCAAAAACAATAACCGCAAATGTTACCGCAAAAACAAGTGGCGGATGGTCTCTTTATCTTTCAACAGAAACCGAAGATAATTTTCTGCGTGACGAAAAAACCGGAACAAAAATTAAGCCAATTTCCAACAGTAATTCATCATATCTCTCCTCTAATGATTATGTTTCTTGGGGCATTTGTACAAACACCAATAAAAACAATTATTGCGACGGCTATGACCACTCTCCAATTAAAGGCCCCTCTGCCCCATACTTAGTCAGAAAATCATCGGAAGACGCGAATAACCTAGAGGTTAATAGTAATATTTTCATTATCTCTTCTCCGCAAATATTATCTGGTAACTACAAAACAAAACTTGTCTACACTCTCATAAACACCTCTGCCCCGGAGTTAGCGAGTGGCCGCGAAATTAATAAGGCTATTCGCCAAGCAATGGAGGAGACGGATCCAAATATCATCGAGCATCCGGAAACTGATTTTCCTAGCAATAAAAGGCTTAATAATCTAAAATTCGCAAATGAAGAACCAGCAAACGCCATAAAAACCGTCAAAATTTCTACCTCCGACTCCGAAGAACCCGCCTTTTTATCATCCACAAAAAGCGGGAATAACTACACCATCACCTTCTGGTCCAGAGCCACCAAGATGTACGCAAATTCCGATATGTCATATTTCTTATCAGGATTCACTAACTGTGACTCAGATCTCTTCTATTACTGGGATAAAAACAGTATATCCTTCGAAAAAGTAAAGAATTTTTCACATGCCTTATATCGCCTATACCACAACGACAATAAGAATTTCCTTGGCTTATCTAGTGAATTTTACTACAACTTAAGGCAATCTGACCCGCTCATTCTTGACGCCTTAATTGCCGATTCAAATGTTCGCGCAAATTTCACTTTTAACACCACCAAACCCGTCTCTACACGGGAAATGTATAAAAATGTTGATGTAGGTGATTCTTTCCGCATCTACGGCAATTACCTGATTAATAGTTCAGATATGACTTCTATGTTTGAGGGTGTTATTGCCCGTTGTTACTACGGATGTGGCAATGGATATACTAGCAGACCATCAAGCGACTTTGGTAGATTCACCACATCCACCAATTCTATGTATAAGAATTCCGAGCTACCATCAATGAATTTCAGCGATGCAACCTTCTCATCATTAATTGATACTGGTAGCATGTTTGAAGGATATAAACCAATGGTAAAAAATCCCATCCTTATGCCAGAGCGCGATAACATCTCAAAACTTACCAATATGAAATACATGTTTAAAAATACAAGCGTCGACAATTCTAGCTATTCCTTAAATCTCTCATCATTTAATACCGAAAATATTACCGATATGAGCTATCTATTTGGCTCCGACAATATAAATACCAATTATCAGCGCAAAATTATTTTTGGCACCCATTTTACCACCAAAAATGTCACCAATATGCAAGGAATGTTTAAAAACCTCACATTAGGAAGCGAGCAATTATTTTTTGATAGTCAGTTCAACACAAGTATGGTTACAAATATGAGTGAGATGTTTATGGGCCTTATCAATAAATCACCTCTCACCTTATCGACATTCAATACAGAAAAAGTAACCGACATGTCCTCGATGTTTGCGAATTCGACCACAACATCCATCGATATCACTGGATTCAAAACAAACCATCTTTCAAATAGCTCAGAAATGTTTAGAAACAATAAAAACCTAACGACAATCTTCGCTTCAACTGATTTCAAAAATGATGGCATTAATAATTCTGCTGATATGTTTACTGATAGTACTAAACTTCAAGGTGGTAGCGGCACTGCCTATGATGCAAACCATCTCGATAAAGAATACGCACGTATTGACGATGCCACGAATGGCCATCCTGGATACTTTACTATAAAGAATACCTAAAAAATTTCTTAGTGAATCTTACTGGGTTCGAACTAAACCTTAGTTTTTTAAACTCTATATACTTATTTGACAAAATAAGCATATTATGCTACAATATAGCAATCCTGGATTTAATCCGTCGTACATTAATGTCGTTTTTCGTTTGTTTTGTCTAATGCTTGGCGGCGTAGGGTATATAAATTTTGTATCTCCTGCGCTGCTAAGCAGCAAATAACTTCTATCGTATTGACTCAAATCGAGTCTTATTAAAGAAAGGAGATTTGCGCTATGACAAATCAAACAATTAACACTAGGGACCTTGTTACTGATTACTTAGGAAATATTGAATTACCAGCTGATTTTGAATTACCTTTTCTTGGTACTGAAAACCTTGAAAGTATAGCAAAATATTATCTAACCATAGCGATGATGATAGCTGGCGCAATCGGCTCTCCCCACCCTGAATTTAATATTTCTAAAAATGATTTAAAACAACTAACTCAGGAGCAAGGTAAGGCTTACAACTCTATGAATATACTTCTTGGAGCCATAAATCAAGCAGAGTCAAAACCTCTTCTTGCTACTCTTCGCTCTGATCAATGGTTTAATATCGGTGATGAAGTAATGTGCTTTATTCAAGATAACGGCAATAAGACTTTACTTAAAAAGAATACTTTTGTTACAGGTAAAGTAATTGCCGGACGCAAGTATCACGAAGACTATGTTTCTGTTTTCACCAATGAAAAGATTCACACTGGCAACAACCAGGATAGACACAGACTAAACTTCACTATACGTGACCCGTGCGTTATGAAAATTGGAGAATATAACTACCTCAAAAATCACCCCGATTATCTGAAGATGTGGGTTACTAACTACCCCTCCCTAATTCAGTTCAATCCTAGATTAATATTTCAAGCTCTCGCTGAACAATAGCGGTAATTAGTGCTAAGAAAAAACGATAATACCTCCTATCTATAGGGGGTATTTTCTTTTCCAACAAAAAAATCCCTTCCCGGGATTTCAAAAATTTCTTGGTGGATCTTACTGGGCTCGAACCAGTGACCTTACGAATGTGAATCGTACGCTCTAGCCAACTGAGCTAAAGATCCATGACTTCTCTATTATAATATATCTTTTCACTTTTCACAAAAAAATAAGGCCAAATGGCCTTATTTTAAACTTAAGCTTCAGCTTTTTCTGCTTTTTTCTCAGCTTCTTTCATCTGCTTAGCGGCTTTGTTGGCGAGAGCCTGTTTCAAAGCTTCTGCCTTCATAGCACGAGCCTTGAAGCGGTCAACGCGGCCTTCGGTATCGATAATCTTCTCTTCACCAGTAAAGAATGGGTGAGAAGCCGAAGAAATTTGAACCTTCACGAGTGGATATTCATTTCCATCGGTCCACTTGATAGTCTCTTCGCTCTTAGCGGTAGACTTAGTCAAGAAAGAAAAGTTCGCAGCGTCATCAGCAAAAACCACAAAGCGATAATCTTTTGGATGCAATTCTTGTTTACTCATAATTAGTCACTATTTTATCAGATACTCGCGGTTTTTTCAATAGGGAATTAGCTTTACAGAATCCACCTCTTATGTTAAGATAGAAAAGTAATTAATTTAATGAAACAGCTTCATCCGTTTTCCTGAAGACAAGATGAAGTGAAGGGAAAGGAAAACATGTCCAAGACTATCGACATGAAAGAACTCCTCGAAGCAGGAGCTCACTTTGGTCACAAGACCTCACGTTGGCACCCAAAAATGGCCCCATACATCCATAGCAAGCGCCAAGACACTCACATTATTAATCTTGAAAAGACCGTAGCTGGCCTCGAAGAAGCCCTCGCTCTTACCAAGAAAATCGCCAAAGACGGCAAGAAAATTCTTTTCGTTGGCACCAAAAAGCAACTCAAAGCCATCGTTAAAGAAGCTGCCGAATCTGTCGACATGCCATACGTTACCGAACGCTGGGTTGGTGGTACTCTCACTAACGTCGAAACCGTTAACCGCCAAATCAAGAAGGTTAAGGATCTCGAACGCCGCATGAAGACTGGTGAACTCGAAGCCCGCTATTCTAAGCTCGAAGTTCAACGCTTCCAAGAAGAAATTGCTGTTCTTAACACCCGTTACGGTGGTATCAAAGATATGACCGAACAGCCAGCCGCTATCATCGTCACCGATGCTTGCGAAGATAAAAATGCTATCAAGGAAGCTAAAACTCTTCACATCCCAGTAATCGCTATCTGTGACACTAATGTCGATCCAACCGATATTGACGTTATTATCCCAGCCAACGACGACTCTACCAAGGCTGAAAAACTCATTCTTGATTACTTTGTCGAAGCTATCAAATCCGCCAAAAACTAATTTTCATCTATTAAGGAGATAAAAATGGCAGAAATTACCATTGAAAACATCAAAAAACTCAAAGAATTATCCGGTGTAGGTCTTACCGATGCTAAAAAAGCTCTTGTCGAAGCCAATGGCGATTTTGACAAAGCCCTCAAAGCTATGCGCGAAAAAGGTCTCACCAAGGCTGAAAAGCGTGGCGACCGTGAAACCCGCGAAGGTATCGTCGACGCTTACATTCACGACGGCCGTCTCGGCGCTATCATCGAAGTAAACTGTGAAACTTCTTTCGTCGCTAACACCGATGAGTTCAAAGATCTTGCTCACAAACTTGCTATGCAAGTTGCTTCCATGGCCCCACTTTACGTTTCCGAAGAAGATATTCCAGCCGAAACTATGAAGGCTAAAATGGAAGAATTCGAAGCTAACTTCAAGGGTCCAGAAAATATGAAGGAACAAATCCTTTCTGGCCAAGTCAAAAAAGCTTTCTCTGACAAAGTTTTGATGCTCCAACCTTACATCCTCGACGACTCTAAGACTGTCGCAGAATTCATCAAGGAAATGATTGCAAAAACTGGTGAAAACATCACCGTCAAGCAATTCAAGCGCATCGAGCTCGGCGTTACTGAATAAAAATATTTGTTCAGACAAAAAAATAGAATAGGCGAAAAACCTATTCTATTTTTCTTGTGCTAAAATAGATATATGAATATTTTATTTGGTGCTTTTATCGGCCTTATCGCCCTCACATTACTCGTCGTCATTCACGAATTTGGCCACTTCATTATGGCAAAAAAATCTGGTGTCAAAGTTAACGAATTCGGCATCGGCCTTCCGCCACGCAAACTCGCCTGGTTGCATCTTCCAGCCAAAGAAGTCCAAAAGTTTTATGATCAGTTAAAATCTGAATCTAAGGCCAAAGTTAATCAAAAACGCCTACAAAAACTTCTCGCTATGGGGAAGGACAAGACTAAACAAGATAAATATGTCTGGTTTTTTATTCCTAGTACCGAATATAAAAATGATCCACTCTATAAACAAGATTATTTAATATTTAGCATCAATCTTTTACCACTTGGCGGTTTTTGTACCATGGATGGGGAATCAGACGCCGAAACCAAGCCCCATACTTTTGGCGCCACGAATTATCTTCAAAAAACCGCCATTCTTTTCGGCGGCGTTACTATGAACTGGCTCTATGGTATTCTAATTTTTACCATTCTCGCCATTACCGGCATGCCTCAATTCATGAATAACCAGTTCAATATTAATGAAAAAGCGCATTTCACCATGCCAAAAATCTATATTGATAAAATTCTCGAGGATTCTCCAGCTAGTCGTAGTACTCTAAAGGCTAATACCATCATTCATGACGCCAAAGCTAAGAATGAAGATAACTGGAAAGTGCTAACCTCTACCCTTGATGTTCAAGATTTTAACAAATCCCATCTTGGACAAACTATAATTTATCGCACCTTCGATCCAGCCACCAAGGACACTAGCGAACACGAAGTCACCTTAAATTCAGGTGACAATTCGCCAGCTCTCGGCATTTCCATGCGCATGGATGGTCAATTCCTTGCTCACTATTCCATAATCGATGCACCGCTCATCGGTCTTGGTACCACCGCTCAGATTACTGGTGAAACCTTCCGTGGCCTCTACGACATGATTCGAAATCTTTTCTCTGGAATCGTCAAGCAAATTACCGGCAACCAAGAAACCAGAGAGTCTGGCAAACAAGAACTCGCCAAAGCTGGTGAATCCGTCTCTGGCCCGGTTGGTATTATTGGAGTCATTTTCCCAAGCTTCGTCAGTGCTGGACTTACCGAACTACTTTTCCTCACCGCCATCATTTCCATCTCTCTCGCCTGTATGAATGTTCTGCCAATCCCAGCCCTCGATGGCGGCCGCTGGACCATGATTACCATCTCTAAATTAATCAAGAAGAAACTCTCGACCGAGGCGGAAGGGAAAATTATCGCCACCACCTTCCTCTTTCTCTTTGCTATGTTTATTCTCGTCACGATTTTAGTTTTAATTCGTATTTTCCATTAATATGACATCAAAATCTTCATTTTCAAGTAAAATTGTCAAATCGCTAAAATCAGGTTCAGATCTCATCTATCTTCCAATCTTAGCAATTGTCACTTTTTATGCCGCGCAATTTATTGTGGGGGTACCAATGTTATTCATTCTTGGCTCCGACACTTTAAAAACACCCCTCGCTGCTACAATTTTTTCCGCCTTAGTCTATACCCTAAGTTTTCTTTTTCTCCTCCTCATTTTTAAACATCTAAAACCACTCAGGGCCCCGGTCACCCGTAACGAGCTTGGCTTAAATAATTTAGTCACCTTCTCCGATATTGGGCTCGCGCTCGCCGGCTTCTTCGGTTATCTCGCTTTTTCCGCCATTCTGACCGCACTTTTCTCGGTTTTTCCATGGTTTAACCTTAACGAAGCTCAACCCCTACTTTATTCCACCTTAATTTCGCCATCTGGCAAAATTCTAGCAGCTATTGCACTGGTAATAGTCGGACCGATTCTTGAAGAGGTTATCTACCGCGGACTTATCTACGGCAAACTTCGAAAAAACCATTCATTGGTCACCTCAATCTTAATCGTTTCTGTTCTTTTTGGTTTTCTCCACGGTCAATGGAATGTCGGCGTCGACGTCTTCACACTCAGCGTGGTCGCCTGTTTGATGCGCGAAACCACAGGCACTATCTATGCCGGAATTATACTACATGTGTTGAAAAACACCATTGCTTTTTATTTTCTATTTATGGCCTAATACTAGCCTTAATTAAATAAATATATTAAAAAAGAGGCTACTCGGCCTCATTTTTTAATCTATCCAATTTTAAGCAACTTCGAGAATTTCACCCTTATTGCCATTTGGTAGGGTATATTCGTCACCCTCTTTTTTACCAATTAAAGCTTTACCGATTGGTGAAATATCTGAGATACGGCCATTTAACGGGTCAGCTTCTACGGCGCCCACGATTGAATAAGTATGCTCTTTACCAAGCATCTTAATTTTTACCGTCGAACCTACCGCAATTTTACCACCCTTCGCCGCCTTGATAATTTCGGCATTTTTCAAGATATCTTGAATCTCCAAAATACGTCCTTCCACTTGGCGTTGTTCCGCACGAGCGTCAGAATATTCTTGATTTTCCTTCAAATCGCCAAAGGAACGGGCGGTAGCCAAACGATCAGCGATTGCTGGACGCATTTTAATCAGACTTTTCAACTCATTCTCAAGATTTTTCTTACCATCTTGAGTTAAACTTACTGTTTTTTTCATAGGAATAAAAAATACAATCTTTCTTTTAATATAATTACCTCATTAAAAAATACACGAAGCCCCAAAAAATGTCAACTTATCTCTGTTATTTTCATTTTTCTGTGATACAATTAGAATATTATTATTTTAAACAGGAAAGGTAAAGGATGAAGTTAAGTCAATCATTTATCAAGACCTTCCGTGAAGTAGGAAAAGAAGAAACCAGCCGTAACGCTGAACTTCTCATCCGCGCTGGCTACATTTATAAGGAAATGGCCGGTGTTTATGACTTCTTACCACTCGGATTGATCACATTAAACAAAATTCAAGACATCATCCGTGACGAACTCGATGCTATCGGTTGTCAGGAGATGCAAATGACTGCGCTTCAGAACCCCGAATCCTGGGTCAAAACTGATCGCTGGCGCGATGATGTAATCGACGTCTGGTTTAAAACTAAACTTAATGCCGGCGGCGAATTGGGTCTCGCTCCTACTCACGAAGAGCCACTCACCAATTTAATGACCAAATACATTTCTTCTTACAAGGACCTCCCAGTCTACGTCTACCAATTCCAAACCAAGTTCCGAAACGAACTTCGTGCCAAATCTGGTATTCTACGTACTCGCGAATTCCTTATGAAAGATCTTTACAGCTTCTCGACCGATAAAGAATCTCACGAAAAGTTCTACCACGAAGTCGAAGAGGCCTACAAGCGCATCTATGTCCGTCTCGGCCTCGGCGATTGTACCTACGAAACTTACGCTTCTGGTGGTGCTTTCTCTAAGTATAGTCACGAATTCCAGACTATCACTCCAGTTGGTGAAGACGTTATTTATTTCAACGATGATAAGTCTATTGTCTTGAACGAAGAAGTCGTAATCGATGAAGTTCTAAATGACCTCGGCGTTAAAAAGGAAGACCTTCACTCTACCGCCGCTGCCGAAGTTGGTAATATCTTTACTCTCAGCTACAAATTCTCTGATCCAATCGGTCTTAAGTACGACGATAAGGACGGCGAAAAGAAAACCGTCTTCATGGGTAGCTATGGTATCGGTGTTTCCCGCGTTATGGGTGTAATTGCTGAAAAGTTTGCTGATGAAAAAGGTCTTGTCTGGCCAGAAAATATCGCACCTTTCAAATATTACTTGATCGGCCTTGGCGATGAAGCCGCGAAGATCACTGCCGAACTTCATGATGCTCACCGCAAAGAAATCTTGCTCGATGATCGCGATATGCGCATCGGTGAAAAGCTCACCGATTCAGAACTTCTTGGTATCCCTTACCGTGTAGTGATTTCGGAAAAAACCTTGGAGAATAACCAAGTCGAAATCACCGACCGTAAGACTGGCGAAACCAAGCTTATCGGCCTTGAAGAATTCAAGAATTCACTCTAAAAGTTAAATACCCCGAATCAGGGGTATTTTTCTCTCTGATGTGATAAAATATAGATAAGTATATAAGGAAAAATTATGTTTGATAACACCGAATATAAAATTGCATTTCAAGCTGTCATTGATCGCTTCCAGCAGGAGCTTAAGAAAGTTCGCACCGGTCGCGCTCACCCAGACATGCTTTCTAGCATTAAGGTCGAAGCTTATGGTCAATACATGCCACTTAATCAAGTAGCTAATGTCACCATTGCTGATGCGACCATGCTTTTAATTACCCCATTTGACCCGTCCACCATCGCTGGTATTTCCAATGCAATTCGTGCTGATCAAACCCTCAATCTTAACCCAGCTGACGATGGTCGCGTAATTCGTGTCCCAGTGCCACCACTCACCGAAGAGCGTCGTAAGGAAATTGTCAAAACCACCTCCCAAAAGATCGAAGAAGCTAAGGTCGCACTCCGTAAAATCCGTGATGACGCTAGAAAAGAACTCAAATCTATCGAAGATCTCTCCGAAGACATTAAGAAACGTAGCGAAAAAGAAATTGACGATCTCACCAAAGATTTCAGCGCTAAAATCGATGAACTCTTCAAGGCTAAAGAAGCCGAAATCATGAAAATCTAATCAATAAGAAAAATTATGGCTACATTAAACGACTACCGCAACGAACGACTTAAAAAACTCACTACTTTAAAGGAGATGGGAATCAATCCTTATCCTTCTCATTCCGATCGCAACACCAAGATTTCTGAAATTTTGGATAATTTTGCGGAACTCGATGGCAAACAGGTCGTTATCGCGGGTCGCATTGTCGCCATTCGTAGCTTTGGCAAGCTCGCCTTCGTTAAAATTCGTGATTATTTTGGTGAAATTCAACTTTTCATGAAACAAGACGAAACTCCAGAAGGTTTTATCGGTACTAAGCAATTAAAGCTGCTCGATACTGGTGACTTTATCGAAGCCGAAGGTCTAGTCGGTAAGTCTCAAACCGGTGAAATTTCACTTTTCACCAATTACGTGAAACTTCTCACTAAAACCCTTCGTCCGATGCCGGGTCGCGATGGCTTTACCAATAAAGAAGAGCGTTATCGTCGTCGCTATGTCGATATGAACGTTAACCCCGAGGTTCGTGAGCGCATGGTGCGTCGCAGCAAATTCTGGCAAGCTACCCGTGATTTCATGAATATGCACGGCTTTATCGAAGTGAACACTCCAGTTCTCGAACATACCACCGGTGGCGCCGATGCTACGCCTTTTGTTACTCATATGGATGCCCTAGGTGAAGATTTTTACCTTCGTATTTCTCAAGAATTACCGTTAAAGCGCTTACTCGGTGCTGGCTTTGAAAAAGTTTACGATATCGGCCCGCGTTTCCGCAACGAAGGTGTCGATGACGAGCATTTGCCAGAGCATATCGCCTTTGAATCCTACGCGGCTTACGAAGATTATCAAGATGGCATGGATTTTTACGAAGAAATGATTAAATATATCGCCGAAAAAACTTGGGGCACCCTCAAGTTCCAGGTTAATGGTTTCAATATCGCCCTTTCCAACAAATGGCCACGCATCAAATATGCCGATCTACTTCGCGAAGAGTTTGATATCGACGTTTTCAATCCAGACCGCGCCAAAATCACCGAAATTTTAAGAGCACGCGGGGTCGAAGTTACTGCCGCACAGGCCGATTCCCGCCTTATCGATAACCTTTGGAAGTTGATTCGCAAAAAATCTGGTGGACCATTCTGGCTAATTGAAGAACCTCTTTCACTCTCGCCTCTCGCTAAAATTTCTCCAGAAAATCCTCTGGTCACCGAACGATTTCACCCTATTATTGCCGGTACCGAAATGGGCAACGGCTACTCCGAATTAAACGATCCACTCGACCAGCTCGCTCGCTTCGAAGAACAACAAGCCATGCGCGATGGCGGCGACAGTGAAGCTCAAATGCTTGACCAAGATTTCGTCGAGATGCTCGAATACGGCATGCCACCAGCCTGTGGTTGGGGTAACTCCGAACGTAATTTCTGGCTACTTGAAGGCGTCTCCGGCCGCGAGGCCGTCCCATTCCCAATCATTAAGCGCCGCGCCAATTCTGAAAATACTTCTGAAGATTCCTCCGAATCTTCCACTCACGCATAATTCAGAATTCAAAATCGTTAACTAAAATTATTAAAGAAAAGAGGTAAAAATGTTGGACATTAATTTCATCCGTAACAACAAAGAGCTCGTAGAACATTCCATCAAAGAAAAAATGTACAAAAACGTCAATCTTGATGAAATTCTCGCCTTGGATGACCAGAGAAAAGCTCTTCTTCAACAAGTTGAAGCTCTTCGCAAAGAGCGCAACGATAATACCGCCAAAATGAAAAATGGCAAACCTAGCGACGAACTAATCGCCAAAGGTAAGGAAATCAAAGAAAAACTTAGCACCCTCGAAGCCGATCTTTCTAATTTTGAAAAAGAATTAAATCTTAAACTTAAAACCGTCCCTAATGTCATTTTTGACGACGTACCACTCGGTGATGAATCCGCTAGTGTCGAAGTCAAAAAATGGGGTGAATGCAAAACTACTGGCGTCGATCACCTCGATTACGCCATCTCTCGTGACTGGGTGGATTTCGAACGTGGTGCCAAAGTTGCTGGTGCAAAATTCTATTATGTCAAAGGTGGTCTAGCCCTGCTCGAAAATGCCCTAATTCAATTCGGCATCAAGAAAATCGTTGAACATGGCTTCACTCTCATGGATGTGCCTGATTTAGTCAATTCTCGCGTGCTCGAAGGTACTGGCTTCGCTCCACGTAGCTCCGAGCAGAGCGATGAGTATTACATCGAAGGGGAAGACCTCGCTCTTATTGCTACCGCTGAAATGTCCATTACTGGTTATCATATGGACGAAATTATCGACGAAGAAAAATTACCGCTCTTCTATGCCGGCCTCTCCGCTTGTTTCCGTAAGGAAGCTGGTGCCTATGGTAAGCACACCCGTGGCCTCTTCCGTGTTCACCAATTTAATAAACTCGAAATGTATGCCTTTTGTACTCCAGAGCAAAGTAAAGAAATTCATGAAAAACTTCGCGGCATCGAAGAGGAAATCTGGCAGGAAATTGGTATTCCTTATCATGTCATCAATATCGCCGCTGGCGACCTCGGTGCTCCAGCCGCCAAGAAATACGACATCGAATACTGGTCTCCAGTTGATCAAAAATACCGTGAAATCACCAGCTGTTCGAACTGTACTGACTTCCAAGCTCGTGGTCTCAATATCCGCGTCCGCCGCAAAGATGGCACCGTCGAAGTGCTTCACACTTTGAATGGTACCGCTATCTCTCTTGCCCGCACCATGGTAGCCGTTATCGAAAACTTCGCCGAAGAGGGTGGCAAGCTTCGCGTCCCTGAAGTCTTGCAACCATACCTCGGCACCGACATGTTATAATAGCCATAAGGAGAAATTATGATCGAAAAAATTGAAATTAGTGGTAGTAACTACAAAATTGAAGATAGTTTTCATAAATATGCCGTCAAACGTATCGGCAAACTCGACAAATACTTGCCACACGGTAGCAAAAAAGATGTGGTTGCCAAAATCGTCGTTACTGAAGTAGGTCGCACTCACGGTAATAAATATGAAATTTCTGCCGCCATGGAAATTCCAGGTGGTAAAGTTATCGCCGCTAAGGACGAGTGTTCCAATATTTTCGCCGGCATCGATATTATTGAGGCTAAGCTAATGGGTCAAATTCGTCGTTACAAAATCGAGAGCACTCCACATCTTCGTCGTGGGGTCTTCTCCCGCTTTTTTGGTAAAAAATCCAATTCTTAATTTTAACCTAAAATTAAGAAACTAAAACTCAATTAAAAATACATGTTCTCTTAAAAACATGTATTTTTTATGATAAAATATCCCTATAATATTATTCCGATTTGGAGGTTTCGACTGTTTATGTCTCAGAAAAAAATTGAAAAAATTCAGGAAGCCAAAATTAAGGCTCCAAAAGTTAAAAAAGAACGCAAGCCAACCGATAAATTAGCTGATAAAACCACCACGACCCGTATTTTGCAGGGTGTTTTTGGTGACCCAGCCAAGCGTAACCTCGCTCGCATGCGCAAAGTCGTTAAGGTGATTAATGGTCTCGAACCAAAATACGAAGCCATGTCTGATGACGAGCTCAAAGCTCAAACCAACGTCCTAAAAGAACGTCTTGATACTCTTAATAAGAAGGCCGAGGCTAATATCGCTCGTGCCAAACTAAAAGCTTCAGCCAAAAAATCTGAGACAAAGACTGAATCTACTGACGGTACTAAGAAGCAATCTACCTCTGTCAAATCGGAAAAACTTGAACGCAACGAAACTAAAATTTTAAGCGAAATTTTACCAGACGCCTTCGCCCTGGTGCGTGAAGCCACTAAGCGCGTCCTCGGCATGCGCCACTACGACGTCCAGATGATTGGTGGTATCGTTCTTCACGAAGGCAACGTAGCCGAAATGAAGACCGGCGAAGGTAAAACCTTGGTCGCACTTTTACCATCTTTCTTAAACGCCTTAACTGGCCGCGGCGTCCACGTCGTCACCGTGAACGATTACCTCGCTCAACGCGACGCCGGTTGGAATGCTCCAGTTTATCACTTCCTTGGTATGAGTGTAGGTGTAATTATTGCCGATGCTAGCTTTCTTTATGATCCAGAATATATTAATGAGGAACATACTGATGAACGTATGCAGCACTTGAAGCCTTGCACTAGAAAGCAAGCCTATCAAGCTGATGTGACGTACGGTACGAATAACGAATTCGGCTTCGATTACCTCCGTGATAACATGGTGAACGAAGTTGATTTTCTCCGCCAACGTGAACTTAATTTTGCCATCGTCGATGAGGTTGACTCAATTCTTATTGATGAAGCCAGAACCCCGCTAATTATTTCCGCCCCTGCTGGCGATAATCCAGATTCTTATTATCAATTCGCTAAAATCGCCTCTCACCTCGGTCCAGACGATTATGTACTCGACGAAAAACACCGTTCCGTTTCACTCACCGATGCCGGTATCGAAAAAGTCCAGCGCATGCTCGGTATCGACAATCTTTATTCCGCTGACAATACCCGCTTAGTCTATCATATGGATCAAGCTTTACGCGCTCAGGTAGTTTTCCAGCGCGACCGCGACTATGTCGTCACTAATTCCGGCGAAGTTATTATTGTAGACGAAAACACCGGTCGTCTCATGCAGGGTCGCCGCTACAGCGAAGGCCTCCACCAAGCCATTGAAGCTAAGGAAAGCGTCGTAGTTAAAGAAGAATCTATGACTCTAGCCACCATTTCTTTCCAGAATTTCTTCCGTCTTTACAATAAGCTCTCCGGTATGACTGGTACCGCCTTCACTGAAGCTGAAGAATTCCAGCAAATCTATGCGCTCGACGTAATTCAGATTCCACCTAACCGTCCAATTATCCGTATCGATAAAGACGATCTAATTTTCCGCACCGAAGCTGGTAAACTCCGCGCGATCGTCGAAGAAGTAAGGAAATTCCACGAAAAAGGTCAACCAGTTTTGATTGGTTCCGCCAGCATCGTGAAGAACGAATTAATCGCTAAATATCTCGACGAAGCCGGTCTCTCTTACGAACTACTTAACGCGAAGAATAATGAACGTGAAGCCGCCATCGTGGAAAAAGCTGGCCAAAAAGGCGCTATCACTCTCGCCACCAACATGGCTGGTCGTGGTACCGATATCAAGCTCACTGACGAAGTCAAAGAACTTGGCGGTCTGGTAGTAATCGGTTCCGAACGTCACGATAGTCGTCGCGTCGATAATCAGCTCCGTGGTCGTGGTGGTCGTCAAGGCGACCCAGGCATCACTCAATTCTTTGTCTCTTGCGAAGATGATCTCATGCGCATTTTCCAGGGTAACCAAATTGGCGCCATGCTAAACCGTATCGGCATTGATGAAGACACTCCAATTCAAAATCGCAGTGTCACCAAAATGCTCGAAGCCGCTCAAAAGCGTATCGAAGGTTTTAATTTCGATTCACGTAAAAATGTGGTGCAGTACGATAACGTCATTAACCGCCACCGTCGTATCGTTTATCTCATGCGTCGCAAGATTCTCGAAGGAGCAAATATCTCTGACGAAATTAATCGCCTCATCAAGGAAGCCGTGGCTGATTTAACCGCCGAAAGCATCCGTGTAAATCGTAATTTCATCAAAGAATTCCAATCTGTTTTCGATCTTGATCGCGACTTAATTATTGAAATTGGTTTCAAACGCAAAGAAGAAGAGCGCGCCAAACTTGCCACTCTTGCCGTCAAAGAAGCTTACGCTACCAAAGAGCTCGAATTCGGCGCCGACGTTATGCGCAAAATTGAACGCGAAGTCTATCTCAAGGTCCTCGACGCTCTCTGGATGCAACACCTCGAAAACATGCAATACCTCCGTGAAGGTATCCACTGGCGCTCGATTGGTCAACGTGACCCGCTAGTCGAATATCGCACCGAATCTCAAAAACTCTTCGAAGGTCTCCAGAAGAATCTTCGCGAAGAAGTTTTGAAGATTCTCCTTTCTATCACCCCACAAGAAGCTGTCGCTACCGACACGATCGACGGGGAAGAATATGACACCGAACTTACCAAGATGGCCGAATCTGCCACCAACCGCGGCGTTAATACTATCGAAGCTGGCGAAAAGAATCTTGATAACGAATTTGCCAAAAAACTAACCAAATCCGCTAACCTCAGCGAAAAGCGCAATAAAGCCAAAAAACAGAAAAAAGCTAAACGTCAAAACAAAAAGCACGGCCGCCGTTAAACATGAAACATTCCATTGAAGAAATCGAATTAAAAAATGGCGCCAAAGGCCTTTTGATTGACGTACCTGGTGCTTCCGTCATGAACATGAAAGTCCAATTTCGTGGCGGTATGCGCTTTGCCAAAAGTCCAGAACTCTACGAAATTGCACATATTGTCGAGCATCTCAGTTTTGGTGCTAATGCTAAATACCCTGATGAGTCTACCTACGAAGCGGAATTCACCAAGAACGGGGCCTACCATAACGCCTGGACTTCAGACTATTCGGTTTGTCACGAAACTGAATGTGCGGATTTTGAATGGGACCGCATCTTAGACCTTAAGCGCATTGCCATTACTTCACCCAAATTTAATGAAGCAGAGCTGAAAAGTGAAAAAGGCAACGTTCGCGCCGAACTCACCGGCTACATGAACGATTATGGCCGCTTACTTTGGCCACGTCTCCAAAAAGCCATTGGCGAAAACGTTCTGAATTTACGCGAACGTCTTTCCACCATTAATAACATCACCCTTGATGACATTAATGAGCATTACCGTCGCACTCACACTGCGAATAACATGCGCTTCATTATTGCTGGTCAGACCAAACATCGTAAAAAAGAAATTATTCGTAATCTCGAAAGCTGGGAATTAAGCCCCGGCGAACGTTTCGAAATTCCTGTCGACGAACTACATTCATCTAATGCCATCCTTATCAAACGTAAAGACGCTAGTAATATCACCTTTGGTTTTTCTATGATTACTCCGAGACGCCTTTCCACCGAAGAGACTCAGGCCATGGGCGCTCTTAACCACCTACTGAATGGCACTATGAGCAGTCGTATTTTCGGCCAAGCCCGCCGTCGTGGCTTAGTCTATGGTATGGGCAGTGGAATTAATAGTACCAATCATTATTCTTCCTGGGACTTCGATGGTGAAGTTAATCTTGAAACTTCCGAAGAACTCTTCACACTCATCCAACTTGAAATGCTTAAGGCTCTAAACGGCGATATTTCCGATGCTGATATTGAAGCCGTGAAGACTTACGCTCTCGGTCGCTATCAAATGGGGGCTCAGACCGTCAGCCAAATTTCCGATTACTATACCGACGATTATTTTATGACGGAAAAAGTTGATTTTTATGACAATTTCCCTAATATTATTAAGCAATTAAATAAACCTCTAATCGTCGAACTGGCCCGCGAATTTGCCGGCTCTGGCATCCATGCCATGGTTGCCGTCGGCTCCGTCGAAAAGCAAATCATTAATCAGCTAGCCAATTGCCTGGTTTTCTAGTTAAAACTAAATTTTGCCAGAGTGCTATAATAGACTTATGAAAATTGCAGTTTTAGGTAAAGGGGTGGAAGGTAATGCCGTCGCGGAATATTTTAAGCAGGACGAAATTACCTTTTTCGAGAAATTCAACGATGAAGATCTAGATTCTTTTGATCTAGAAAATTTTGACCTAGTTTTTCGCAGTCCTTCTGTCCACCCATACTACATCGCCAAGCAAAAATCGCCTCATCTCATCGATAATTGGACCACCATTACTAATTATTTCTTCGAGCACGTCAAAGCGCCAATTATTGGCGTCACTGGCACCAAAGGTAAGGGAACTACCTGCTCCATTATTGCCTCAATTCTGCGTGAATTCTCCGAAAAATTCGTACATGTCCACCTGGTTGGCAACATCGGCAACCCCGCCATCCTCGAACTTGATCAAATCACCGAAAAAGATATCGTGGTTTACGAAATGAGTAGCTTCCAGTGCTGGGATCTCGAAAAATCTCCCCACATTTCCGTGGTTTTACGTATCGAACCTGACCATCTTGATCGTCAT
>JABCPS020000017.1 GCA_013332955.2 Candidatus Saccharimonadota bacterium
GTGGGGGAGATGATTGGGGTTAAGTCGTAACAAGGCATCGGTACGAGAACGTGTCGATGGATTACCTCCTTTCTAGAGAAGGATTTGATGAGCATTAAACTAGAGTTTAATGTATCTAGGGCGGTCGTAATTGTGTTTATAAGCTTAAGACACAATATAGCTTACGTAAGTAAGATACGATTTACAGCTTACTAAAACAGACGATGAATTGCACAGCTGAGTTGTTAAAGAAAATCCCCGAAAGGGGATTTTTTGTTGGCTTTTATGTTATACTGCTGACATGAATATCGATCTTTTGCGAGAATTAGAGGGGGTTGTTTTGGATTTTTATGAGAAGAAGAAAATGATGGGAGTTTCTTTCTTGACGGGGGTTTTAGGAGTATTAATTAATCTTAAACCAGCAGCATTGTTGATTAATGATAGATTAAACGATAGTAAATTGTTGGATAATAAGAAAATTATGGAAATTTTGAACAAATTAGGAGTAGATTTAGTTCGAGAAAGGTTGAACAAATTTAGTAATGAGGAAATTGAATATTTGTATTTGGCGAAAACCGCCCGAGAGTGCCTGGAACTTCAGAAATGGCACAGAGAATTTTTTAATAGTGTGTCGGAGACGGGAGAAATTTTAGATAAGAAAGAGTGGATCGAGGCGAATTATCAGATAGGGAAGATATTAGGCTATCCGGAAACGGCGACTTCAGAATATATTAGAATGCAGATTGAAAATGTGAAGAAGGACAATAACTACCGATTTAGGATGGAACGAAATTATTATTACATGCATAGTGCGAGATATGAAAATGAAGAATTTGAGGCGTATGACCATAGATTAAACTTGGCAGTTAATGAATATCTGCCTGTTACGGCACAAATTATGCAGGCGAATACCAAAAAAAGATGGTTAGAGTAAGATTCTTATGGTAAAATATTAAGAGTTTAACGGAGAATAAATAAAAATGGGATTAATTTTTAGTGCATTTTTATTGTTGGTGGGATTTGTCCTACTGATAAAAGGTGCAGACGTATTTGTCGACGGATCGAGTGATACGGCGAGAAAATTTAAGGTGCCGAAGATGTTGATTGGTTTGACGATTGTATCTTTTGGTACGAGCGCACCAGAACTAGCGGTGAGTATTCAGTCAATCTTGGCGGGGAAGGGCGATATTTTGCTCGGCAACGTGATCGGCAGTAATATTTTGAATATTTTACTAATCTTAGGAGTATCGGCAATGGTGGGGGCACTTCATGTGAAGACGGCAACGGTGCGGAAAGAAATTCCAGTCTTAGTTTTGATGACTTTGGGGTTTGCCGCGGTCTTGTCGGATAAATTGTTCGGGCTATCAGAAAATTTGTTCACCAGGCAGGACGGAGTAATTTTACTATTGTTCTTCGGAATCTTCATTTACTATCTCTTCGGTATGTTGAACCGCAAGTCAAATAAGGTGGAAGAGGAAGACGAAGGGGAACCAGTGAATTTGGCTAAATCGATCGCAATGATTGTGTTTGGTTTACTCGCCGTAGTTCTCGGTAGTGATTTGGTGGTGAGAGGTGCTTCGGATATTGCGGCGAATTTTGGTGTCAGTCAGAGGTTGATTTCTTTAACCATTGTGGCACTCGGAACTTCTCTTCCGGAATTGGTGACTTCGGTGATTGCCACAAAAAAGGGGGAATATGATATTGCGATTGGGAATATTGTGGGGTCAAATATCTTTAATATTGGCATTGTGGCAGGTTTGCCGGTGGCGATTCTCGGTGGGGTAGCAGGTGGGGCTTTTTCGATTGTGGATGTGGTGGCTCTGGTTATTTCACCAATTGTGTTATTTATTTTTGCGAAGAATGACCAGAGAATTTCTTTCAAAGAAGGCTTGGCGTTTTTGGTCCTGTTCGTGATTTATTATGGCTATGTGATTGTAAGTAGTTTTGCGTAAAATAAACTGATGAAATTGTGAAATTGTGGGGCATAAACAGTTTCAGATAAAATAAACGAATAGAATTTGGGGAATCAAAGCACCTTGTAACAGAGGTGCTTTTTGACAACTTAAGCGTTTTGTGGTAAAATGGAGGTGTCTTTTTGTGGACTGCGAACAAAGAGAGATGGGTGAACGCAGTGGTTATTTAAAAGGAGGGTTTTATGTTGTTGATGCAAGAAGTGAAGTTTGTAGACGAGAGAACGGGGAAAGAATTTATTTTAGCACATGATGGTCGCGGCCATCGAGGACGTTCTTATGAGTTTAGAACTGAACGATGTGTGAAAAAAGAAGATTTCTTCGCATCTTTTTGTGATGATGAAAAGAAAATACCAATTTTACTGCAGCTTAGTTCCAAAAAAAGAGATTTTCAAATCATGTTAGAACAGATAGATTCTGTAATTGGAGTCAGAAGCTCGATGATTCTGGAACTTTCGGGAAAGGCAAGAACGGTGAATGGTGACTATTGCCACTTTACTGCGCATTATGATTATGATATGCACCAAGGTGAAATTAATTTAATGATGCCGTATGGGGCTGCGAAGATGGAGTTATTACATCGTCAATCTGGGATGCTTCATCAAGATGCTACAAAATTGACTCAATCTATCCCTGTAGATAAGTTATTCGACTTTTTTATGAGGGAGAGGACGGATTTGCGTGCAAGGGAACAGATTTTACTACACACGGAAGATAATAAATGTTTGCTTTTGAAGAATGTTTTGATGCTGAGGAAACTCGAAACTAAGAGCGGAAAGAAGAAGCTCCAAATGGAAGCGGAAGCGCAAATTAATTTCAGAGATAAAATTTTGAGATTTGTGATTTAGTTGGTATTAAATTCATGATTCAGATATTTTTATTTTCAAATTTCTAGTATCTAATTTCTAATTTAATTTTGGTTTTTAGGTTGTTTGATAGACTTCAAGATGAATTTCTGAGGGATTGAGCGAGATATAATTTGACTAACATAAAACAATTCCGGAGGCTGGACTAACCAGCCTTTTTTCTTGGTTTTTATAAAATTGAAGCTTAAAAATAGGCTATAATAGAGGTAATGGATAATTTGGAAAATGAAAATTTGAGTAAAAACTTGAGCAGTGAAACTTTAGGTGATGAGATTTTAGATGCGACAACCGATACGCGTAATTTGGTGGATGAGTATAAGGGGCTGCCGAATGAAGAGGTAAAAGATAGATTGGCGGAGAAGCGAAATAGCTTAGAAGTTGCGATTGAAAATGTGGATCACGATTTTAATGCGGGAACGATTGTGCGCTCGGCAAATAATTTTAATGTGAGTAAGGTACATATCGTGGGACGACGAAAATATAACCGCCGGGGTGCGATGTGTACGGATAAATATTTAGAAATTGTATATTGGCCTTCAATGGAAGAATTTATGGCGGATCAAAGGGCGCGTAAAAGGGAAGTGGTGGCAATTGAAAACAACGTGGAACGTGCCAAACCTTTGGGCCTTAAACGCTTTGAGAGCCATTCTACGCTAGTTTTCGGCAGTGAGGGTAATTGGAATTAGTCTAGAATTGGTAAATGCGGCAGATGACGTGCGATATATTGAATCTTTTGGCTCGACGCGTTCGGTGAACGTAGGGGTAGCGGCGGGAATTGCGATGTATGAATGGGTACGTCAAAATGTAATAAATGCTTAAAATAAAACGCCGAGGAGGCGTTTTTTTTGATTGATTCTTAGGGTGTTATATTTCTGAATTAGTCTTAAGAAAGTGAGCTATTAACGCTTAAAAATAGCCTGGACCAAGAGGGTAAGGAGGAAAATGTGGAGATTCGACATCACGACGAGCCCAAGAAGGATGGCGATGAGGCCCCAAAATTTGACACGCTCATAAGAAGAAACGCCACTTAAGAAATTAGTGGAAATTTCTTGGTATTTGGCAACCATAATACCGCCAATAATGACGATAATAAGCCCGATAAAAACCCAAGAAAAGCTAAAATTCCAATCCATATGTAGTAATTATATCAGAATTAACGGGGATTTTTATTGCTTTTTTGAATTTTATGGGGTAAAATAAGTGATATTGGGGATATAGCTCAGCTGGTTAGAGCGCGTCACTGATAATGACGAGGTCTGTGGTTCAAGTCCACATATCCCCACCAGATTAGAAATGGTGAATTCGGCGTAAGGCCGATTTTTTAATGTCTGGAGCTGGGGTTTGACGGGAAGATAATGGTTTAGATGGGGGGTTGAATGGTTTGTGTGAAAATTGAGTAGTTTGTGAAATTGAGTAACTTCTAATTATAAAGGGGAATCAAAGATATAAAAAAGACCCGCGAGGGTATTTTTATGGGGTGATTTTGGTGGAGTGTTCAGCGGGGGGACGCTAAACACCCCATGTATGGTGGAGCAACAGGGATTCAAACCCTGGACCTCTGCCTTGCAAAGGCAGCGCTCTAATCAGCTGAGCTATTGCCCCATACGCAAGAATTTTAGCAAAAAGCAGAAGAAATGTCAATAAAATCAGGGAGGCTCGAAGAGGTGGGAGAGTGAACTGTGAGTTATTAGGAAGATTTTACAGAGAGAATATATCATGAGATGAATATCGTGACTCGGAAGTATATCATGGGGTGAATATTGAGTCTAAGGGAAGAATAAATATTATGACATATTTTTTAACTTTAGCGTATTGACAAAATGCTTCTGTTATTATATAATGCTAATCATTAACCTTTGAGCGGGAGGCTTAAGGTAAATAAGAGAATTAAAAAATGGTGGGCAGAAGGATTTTAAATGGCTGGAACTAAAGCTGGTGGTTTGAAAGCTGCTGCAACAAATCGCGCAAAATATGGTAAGGAGTTTTACGCTCGCATTGGTCAAAAAGGTGGACGCTTAGGTCGTACCGGTGGCTTTGCAGCTAACCCTGCTCTTGCGAAAATTGCTGGTGCTAAAGGTGGGCGTTTGTCAAAACGCGGTCCTGCAAAAGCAAAAACTGTAACTGAATAATTTATTTATTCACTTAGAATTAAGAAAAATAAATCTGCTTCGGCGGATTTATTTTTTTGTATGGGTGGGGTCTGATTTTATGTGAATGCGATCTGGTGGTGGGGAATTACTTAAAATAAGTGATCACAATGTGGACAATGCCAATGACCGTGGTCATCTTGAAAACGGGTGAGAGTACATTTTTTACAGAGAGATTGAGTATGTAGCCAGTCTCGATAAGTATCCAGATGAGCTTCGGCGTATTCGGGGTCATAATTTAAGTACTCAATATTTTGAAAATGGTGATGTTTTTCGATGAGAGACTTGGCGGTTTGCCAGGCTTCGGATTCGAGTTTGAGGCGTTCAATAGAAGTGGCATAATTTTGGTGTTCATTAAGCGCGTGGCCGAGTTCGTGGAGGGTTTGAAGAGCAAAATCGGAGAAAGGGGTATCATCAAGGAGGGCGGATTGGTCGAGATTAATCATCTTGGGATAGCGAAAAGAGAAGCGGGATTTAAGATGAAAATGGTAATCGGGATACTTGGAGCGCAAAAAATCAAGAAATTGCTGTTTTTTATGCATAACCTCGCTAGAGAAAAATTTTTTTTGATAGGTTACCTCGCTTTTCATAAGGTTATTGTAGTTTGAGTGAAGAAAAAAAGAAAGCAAAAGCGGAGAAGGTTAACACTTTACAAACAGAGGTGATTTTGATATATTAAGGAATAGATTCGGGTTCGTTCAAGTGATTTTTTGTGGAAGAAAATCAGTTGAACGGACCTGAAGGAAGGAAAAATATAAGAATGGCTGATGCCAAAAAAGTAACAATGGATGAATTGCTAGCTAACGCTGGTGACTCTATCAAAAAAGCAGCAACTGGAGATGTAGTTTCCGGAACTGTTTTGTCAGTAAAAAAGCACGAAATCTTGATTGATCTCGGTGCACAAGGTGTAGGTTTGGTGCCTCGCCGCGAAGCTTCTTTCGCACGTAACCTCGAAGAAGGTGCAGAAGTTACCGCTTCTGTGATTGATTCTGAGATGGAAGACGGCATGGTGCTTCTTTCACTCCGCAAGGCAGTGAAGGATAAAGGTTGGGATGAAATCCAAGCCAAGCTCGATGCTTCTGAAATCGTGGAAGTTACCCCATTTGATGCAAATCGTGGTGGTCTTCTTGTGGAATACGAAGGAATTCGTGGTTTCTTGCCAGTTTCACAACTTTCTGCTGAACACTACCCACGTGTAGGTTCTGCTGACAAGGACGAAATCTTGCAACGCCTCAATTCTCTCGTAGGTAAGGGAATCAAAGTTCGCATTCTTGATGCAAGTAAGAAAGATAATAAGCTTATCTTCTCTGAAAAGGAAGCTGTCAAAGACGGCCTCGCTGCTCGTTTTGCTGAACTTCATGTCGGTGACACTGTCGAAGGTGTAGTAACCGGTGTGGTGGACTTCGGTGTATTCGTAAACGTGGAAGGTATCGAAGGTTTGGTACATATCTCAGAAATCTCTTGGGAACGCGTAAACAATCCATCTGACTACGTTAAGGTTGGCGATACGATCAAGGCAAAAATTATTGCGATTGATAAGGAACGCCTCAGCCTCTCTATCAAGCAACTCGTAGCTGATCCATGGCTATCAGAGGTAGAAAACTTGAAGAAGGGTTCCAAGGTGGAAGGTACGGTTACTCGTATCACTCCATTTGGTGCTTTCGTTCAGATTTCTCCAGCTGTCGAAGCTTTGGTTCACGTTTCTGAACTTGGTGAAGGTAACGACGTCGATCCAGAAAAAATCTTTACCTTGAACGAACGCAAAAACTTCAAGGTTCTAGATATCGATCGTGAAGGTCGCAAGATTTCACTCTCTGTTGCAAAATAAGATAGAAAATAAAATAAGCCCCGTGAGGGCTTATTTTTTTTGTGTGTTGATTCTGGGGATAGTAATGGAGTGATTGGTGTGGGGAATAAAATAAGCTCGGGGTTCGAGCTTATTTTTAATTATTGATTTTCGGTTGATTGGAAGTTTTGGTCAAGGACCTGGACTTTAGTGACGTTACCTTTGAGATTAAATTGAGAATTATCGAGGTAGGTGAGGTCTCCCATATTAACAGCGGTAGGATTGGCTTCTTTTAGCCGGTCATAGTCGACGAGAAATTCGACGACGCTGTGATCATTTTTATGAACGGTATGAGTGGTCGGATCGGTATCGCCGTCATCTTTTTGATCACCAATGACACAACGTAAAGTGTTTGGGTGGCCTTGATTATCAAGGGTGATTTCGATGAGTTGGCCGATTTTATCGGAGATGCCACTACCAACTGCGACGACCGGATAGGTATTTTCGCCATCTTGGTAGTAGGTGAGGCCAGATTTACCGACATGGAAATTGGTATTTTCGTGGGTGAAATTATAATTCGGAGTGGATTTATCGGTGATGGCTTTATAGTCCATGAAAGACTTAAATTGACCGATTCCAGCAGGGAAATTAACCGTTTTTAGGACGGTTTTTTTGGCGGTATGAGTAAGTTTTTCGTCTTGCAAGGTGATGGCGGCGCGGTGTTCAATTGGAGTGGCGTTGGTATTTATGGAAGTAAAATCGTCAGTTATTTTTTCTTCAGGAATAGTGAGATTATTATCAGGAGTGAATTTCTGCATATCATTATCTAACTGGATGGAGTACGCAGAATTTTCGGTGTCGTTGGAAGTCTGAGGAGCTTCGGCAGGAGAATCGAATTCAGACTGAAGTTTGACGGGGCCATTTTCGAGAGTGTAATCTGGTTCGAGGCCTTTTTGGGCGCGAAGAGCATTGTGATGGTTCATGTAATCTTCATAACCAGTGAAGGTGCGATCATAATCGTCTTCTTCGTCATCTTCGAGGGGGACGCCGAGTTCTTCCATGTCTTTTTGGTGTTGCTCAATGGATTGATTAGAGAGGTGGTTGGCCAATACGGAAACGCCTTTCACGGCAAGTCCTGTGCCAATGGCAAGTAGAGCAGCGCGACCAATGGTAGGAGCAGCCATGGTAGCTAGATAAATAAGTCTTTCGCCAATAGTATCGAGAGCGGGCTCGTTTTCGCGCTTTTTATCAAGTTCAGATTGAAGGTGCCTCTGGAATTGGCGTTCCTGATAAGCGGCGGAGCGACTTAATTGAGGGATTTCAGGACCTTGATTACGATTTTGAGTGTGAAGTTCTGGTTCCTGTTGAAATTGATTAAAATTTTTGCGTGTTTCGTGCTCCATAACGTGCTCCATAATGCTTATATTATACCGCAAAAATAAGCAGAGCGGGATGAGAAAAGAGGAAGGGGCGGATAAAAATAAGCAGAGCGGGATAAGAAATAGGGCAAGAGTGAAGAGATTTAAGCATGGCGGAATAGTAAAAAGGAAGATCCATGGTGAAATATAACAGGGGTGATATATTGACAAAAATGGCTGTTTGTATTATAATATTAGTGTAATTTTGTGTTTGGACAATTTTGTCCCAAAATAGTTCTTTAGAAATGAGGTGAAATTATGTAAGCTTAGGTCCTAATTAATTTTAATTGAATTTGGAAAATTGAAACTATTTTTGGGTCACTTCGGTGATACGACGAGGAGGGAAAAATGGAGGGAAATTTCGTGGAATTGATTAAATTAAGTAAGGCAGTGAATGACTTTGCAGATGAAAAAATTGCCTTAGTGATGCAAGAGAAAAATCGACGCACTAGAGTATTAAACGGAATTATGCTGCTAGAGGTGGCAATTAGTTTAATGGTGTTATTTTTTGGATTTTCTGTGATGAATGGCTATAAGATGGCGATTTTGATGATCGGACTTCCGGTGATGGTTTTGCCGAGCCTGCTAGTGAATGCATATTGGTTAGACCCATATATGCGAGTAAATAACAAGTGGGTGAAATTCCTGTCAGAAGAGCTAAGCTTGAATCGAAAATTCTGTAATAATATGCATGCATGGATTTTTTTAACCTATAGTGTATATATTTTTATTCCGGGAACAGAGAAGTTGGCGACGATTTTTGCACTAATGTTGGTGAGTCTAGCGACAGCTTTTTATGGTTTGCAGATTTTTTGGCCGGCGGAATTTGAGAAAAGCTTTTTGAAACTGAATCGGATTTTGTCGGGAGCAATTTATTTGATCTTGAGTTACGTTTTAATCGTGGCGGCGGTCTTGACTTATTTGGCCTGTGTAGGGGTATTAAACCATTAAAAACACAGAGAATGTAGAAAAAGGAGGGGGAAATGAGCCGATTGTTTAAACTTAGCAATAGAGATTTAATGAGAATTCTGTTATGTTTAATTTCGACGATTACCGGTTTGAGTGACCCTCGAGTTGGTGTCGGTATTTGTATATTAGGATTCGCGGTTGTGATGATAGACTATTTTCGGCAGGCAATTTTCAAGAAGCAGGAATGTGATTTTTGGATGCTGGGAGAGACATTATTAGGGGATCGAGTATCATTAGCCGATTTTGTTTATGGAATTTTGATAATGCTCATGGTCTTTTATGTATGTGGAAACTCAATACCAACAATTGTATTTTTCATGGTAGGATTTTTATTCTGTTATTGTCTGATTATTTGGGTTTTTACACATGACAAATATTCGGAGCAAATGCGGAAGAGTCTTTCGAATGTTTGGTTTTTTTCGATGATGTTAATCCCATTATGGGGGTTAACGATTATGGCTTGTCGAAATTGGGCAGAACTTTTAGTGTGTATAGCGATAAGCATAACGCTATTCTCAATGGGGGTTTGGCCGTTGGTTTCAGATGATGACGACTTCCAATTCGATGAAGAAGAGGAAGAATGTGAACCCGAAGAGATGGAAGAGAAGTAAAAATGCTTTGTGAACCTCGCGTTGAATCACTAATTTCACTAAAATTTTGAAATCCCCTCAATGAGGGGATTTTTGATGTACAATATAAGCATGAAGATTTTACAATTGAACGTATGGATGGGAAAAGTGGAGGGGGAATTAAAGCGCTTCCTGGAAAATAATAAATTTGATGTAATCTGTATGCAGGAGGTAATGAGCTCAGAGAATTGCCAAGTGCATTTGGCGCGACTTTGTTTTGATGCAGAGGCGATTAAGCAGGCGACTGGGATGCCGTATGCTTATTTTTCGCCAAACTGGAGTAGTGATATAGCGAATGGAAGTTTTGAATTAGGAAACATGATTTTAAGTAGAATTCCGTTTCGCTCGACAATGAACACTTTTGTGAACGGGGAATATACGGAACATACGATTCTGGAAAAAATGTGTTCAAACAATCTAAATGTGCAGGTGGTGGAATTAGAAAACGGTGTGGTGATCGCAAATCATCATGGATTTTGGCGTTCGCAACCACTCGGGGACGAGGATACAGTGAAGGCATTTAAGCATTTGGCGGAGATTATTCAACCGTATCAAGATAAGCCATTTGTGCTTTGTGGTGATTTGAATGTGAGACACGAGGCGCCAGCGATGAGAGAATTGGATTTTTTGCGTGATTTGACGTATGAAAATGGGGTGAAAAATACGCTTTCGGGTTTGAAATTTAATGGCGAGGTGCCATGCGATCATATTATGCCAAACGATAAGTTGGAAGCGAAAAATTTTATGGTGCATGAAGGTTATGCTTCAGATCACGTAGGAATTTCGGCTGAGATCGAGATAAAATAAGCAGTTAGATTTTTTGGAAAAGAGAGAACCCCAATTGTGAGATTGGGGTTTTTGGGTGTAATGTTTGGGATTTATAGTGTGGGATAGGAATTGTAGCGGGATTTTTCTATGAGATTAATCGTGGCAGAGTCTTTTTCGCCGGCAAAAAACTTATTGAGGGCTTTTTTGAAATAGCGATTATTCGGATCGATTTCGGAGAAAAGTGTGAGGCAGGCGTGTAATTTTTGAGTATTAATGGTACCGAGAATATCGCGGACATCAAAACCTTTTTTGGTAGCCTTCATGAGAACTTTGAGAGATTCTTCGAGGCGTGGTTTAAGAATGGGGTGCTCGTAGTAGGCGACCGCTTCATGAAAACTACGAAGGCCAATGCGATTATTGAGTTCATCCCAACCGTAACCTTTAAGCTGCGGAAAAATGAAGTTAATCCAATAAATATTAGACATGAATTTACGTTGTTTAATACTGTCTAGGAGCCTCTCGTAGGTGGTATTTTTGATTTTGCCGTTATCGTGATAATAGGTGAAATTTTGATTTTTAAGAAAACGCTCGAGTTCAATTTCTGGTTCGGGTTTAGGAGTGATTTTAGGAAAAAGACTGAAGAGAGGCTTGAAATCATTGGCAAATTTTTCATTTCTGGCCTCAATCAGAAGCTCATCGGCATAACGCCAAACATCGTCTTTTTCGCGGAAGTGACGAGAAGTGATAGTGGCGGTAATTTTTTCAAGATTTTTACGGCGAAAACGCTTGGGCACGGCTTTATAACCATCACTAAAATTATAACCACCACGGATTTCACTGGAGATGGTACCAGAAGCGAGATATCTTTTGACAAAACGGTCGAGATAGTTTTCGGGATGAGCGCGAAAATAGGCGACAGCATAGAGATCAGTGAGGCCTTGAGGAAGTTTAAGGATAGCAAAATGATATTCGATACCAGGCCATTTTTCGTAACGTTCCTTTAGCTGAAGCTCAGGGAAGAAACGATGAATTTTTTCAACAGTTAGTTCGCGATCTTGACACCAGTAAGGACGCCGCCAGCCACTGAAACGGGAGTAGCTGATATCTAGGTCGAGCGGGTAGAAACCGGTAAGCATTTCGAGGCGGTCGATAAATTCGGTTTGATTAATTTGAAAATTAATGGTGTTTGGAGTAAGTTCTTCGATTTCGAGTTGGTAGTAAACTTCGTTATCGTCCGGGAGATGGACAAAACGATTGCCGGGCCCGTGAGCGGATTTAAAAAAGTTCTTTGGCGTTAAGTGCGCGTGGATTTTTGTCGGGTGTAATACTGACGTAGAGGATCAATTCATTATCGATGAGATAAATTTTTTCGAGGCCGTATTCGTCAAAGCTAAATTTTGAAACATTGTATTCACGAAGATAAAGCACCTCAAAGAGGTCAAGGAAGAGTTTGACGGTATCTAGAGGTAAGTAGGACATTAAGGTTATTGTAGCATAAGATAAAAATATGAGAGGGGGTTGTTGGTTAAAAGTTTTTAAAAGGACCTCTTTAACAGAGGTCCTTTTAGGTTTATTCATTGAATAAATTATTTGTTCAATGGTTTGTGGCAGAGCCACCAGTCTTCACAGGTGAATTCGCCGGCCTTAGCAGCGGCTAGGCGTTCTTTGATGGTTGCGACATCTTTGGCTGGTGGAACAATAACATCAGCGCCGAAGAGCTCGTTGTTTGGCCAGTTGGCAGGAAGGGCAACTTGATGTTCTTCAGAGGTCTGGAGACCCTTAACCATACGGAGAATTTCGTCCATATTGCGGCCAAGCTCTTGTGGATAGTAGAGAATTGAGCGAACTTTACCTTCTGGATCGATGATAAAGACGGCACGAACGGTGTTGGTATCGTGGTTTTTGCCTGGATGAATAAAACCAAGTCGACCTGCGACTAGACCAGTGTCGGCAATAATCGGGAATTCGATTTCGGTGTCAAAATGTTCTTTGATCCATTCGGTCCACTTGATGTGGGAGAAAACCTGGTCGACAGAAAGACCGAGAAGTTCGGTGTTCATGGCGCGGAATTTGTCGTAATTCTTTTGGAAACAGACGAACTCGGTGGTACAAACAGGGGTGAAATCTGCTGGGTGACTAAAAAGTACGAGCCATTTGCCAGCATAGTCACCTGGAAGGGTTTTTGGGCCATGAGTGGTTTGAACTTGCATAGTTGGTAGCATTTCGCCAATTAGAGGGATATGCTGAATTTCATTATCATTCATAAAAATTTATCCTTGTTAAGGTTTTTAGATATTTGGTCGGGAAGACCCTTAATTTTATTATCAAAGTTGCGCTATTGGCGCGGGAAATCATTTTCAAGGTCATACGACCATATTTATTTTAGCA
>JABCPS020000018.1 GCA_013332955.2 Candidatus Saccharimonadota bacterium
AAATATATATAAATTAACTGACGATGATAAAAATAGAAATAAATCTATTTTAATAATTGCACAACTGAATTGTTAAAATTCGTCCCTCATGTTCATTTGGTTTCCCGTTTGCTCATGAGGATGTTTCTTTAATAGATGAGAAAATTAGAAATGTCAACACAATTTTGCAAGATTTTTTAAGATTTTTTAATTTTCCGACAATTTTCCGCTTTTTTCGTACTTTCCTTACGTTATTTGCTCGATTTTGCCCGTCAATTCCCTTTTATTTTATGACTAGAAAATTGATTGCAATAGAAATTAATATACCTAAAATTAATCCGGCCACCACTTCCGGCACCGTATGCCCCTCCACCACGCGTAGATGCGCGGTTTTTTCCGCCTCACTTGACTTCAAATTCTTCTCATCAATCAGCTGATTAATAATTTCTCCGTGTTCCCCTACCGAATGACGCACGTTAGTCGCATCATAAATCAAAATCGAAGTCATACAGACCGCGAGCGCAAACACCGTCGAATTGAATCCAGACAAAAAACCAATCGTTCCAGTCACCGCCGAAAAACTCGCTGTATGACCAGACGGCATTCCACCAGATTTCATCATATAATATAGTACTTCCGAGAATTCCGCCTTACCACGAGTTTTAATCACAAACACAATTAGTTTGAAAAACTGTGCGATAAACCAGCCGCAGACGAATGCTAAAAAAACATAACAGCTTTCCATACTCCTATCTTACCACACCCAAGGAAAAACAAGAATACCCGAGTTCCGAGTATTCTTGTCCAAGATTAGTTATTTTTAAGGTACACTTTCTTCGTTTCACCACTCATTTTGAGAGAAAAAATGAGAATTTATTTTGCGAGAAATAATTACTATTGTAAGTGGTGAATATTTCGTTTTCCTTTCTTTTTGATAAATAAGAAGACTAGAAGAAAGCTAATTAATCCCCCTAAAATTGCCAGAATCCACCAAAAATCCTTCAAAGTTTGACCGACCTGACCTAACACTGGTACTTCTGAAATTTCCTTTTCATCTAATTCCCCCTCATTCGCATCGGTTCCTTCGAGTTCACCTTCTGAGACTTCACCTTCTAAAACTCCTTCTTCCGAGGTTGCATTTTTCGAATTTCCACCATCAGAATTTTTACCTTCAGAATTTTCATCCCCCACCGTATTTTCGCTACTCTCCACTCCGGAATCCTGCTCAGATTTTTCTTTTACGATCCCCGAAAGCACGATATTTCTATCAATTAATTCAGTTTTTCCCAATGTCGCAAAAACTGCTGAGTTCGCCCCAAGCCCCAGTCCAAGTGTCAACACACTGAAACCTAAAATTCCTAGCACTGTCTTTTTTATTTTCTTTGTTTGCTGATTTTTCATATTACCTCACTGTTTTATTTATCTGCACCATAGCGAAAAATCTCAAAAATCACAACCATAAGCATTTTCAAAAATAATTTAATAGAGGTAAAATTCCCCAAAAATTTTTTAGCATATGCAAGTTATCAATTATCATAAGCAAGTTATGCCCCACAAAGAATCTAAAAAATCTATCCAAATTTTACCCAAAATCCACTCAAAAATCCCCTTCACTAGCGCAAAAATCCACCCAAACCCCACCACAAAAAAGTACGCTAGACGCGTACTTTTTTCTAAAGACCTAGTTATTCGTTAACCTCTTCTTCATCTTTTTCTTCTGGCAAAACGATACCAATTGAAGCCACCGTGTCACCTTCTGCCATTCGCATGATGCGTACACCTTGAGTGGCGCGACCGAGAGTTGGAATATCTTTCACCGCCACACGAATCGCCTGGCCGTTCGATGACATCATAATCACCTCGCTCGCCTCTGGATCTAAGGTATGCACCGCCACAATTGGACCAGTCTTCGCCGTCACTGCCGCTACCTTAATGCCCACACCACCACGTTTATGAGTTGGGAAGTTGGCCACCAGAGTAGATTTGCCGTAACCATTCGCAGAAACTGCAATTAATTTCTGCTTTGGATCAGTCACGATGTCCATACCCACGACTTCATCTTTCGGACGGAGACGCATACCGCGCACACCCATTGCCGAGCGGCCCATCGCACGCACATCAGCTTCATTAAAACGAATTGCCTGACCAGCCGAGGTAGAAATAATAATATCATTCTTCCCTGTAGTTGGCTTCACCCACTTCAATTCATCTCCTGGGTCCAATTTAATTGTAATTAGACCATTCGAGCGCACATTCGCGTAATTTTTCATCGCAGTCTTCTTGATTGTACCGTTCTTAGTCGCCATAAAGAGGTATTCATCCGCCTCGTCATCACTCTTATCATCCGACTGCTGATTATCTTCGTTATATTTAATAATCTCCGTAATCTTTTCATCTGGATGCATATTCAACAGATTCACTGCTGCCGTACCCTTCGCCGTCAAAGAAGCCTGTGGCACTTCGTAAGCCTTCATCTTAAACATACGGCCCTGCGAGGTGAAGATATAAAGATAATCATGCGAATTTGTCGTCAAAATCTGCGAAATTACATCTTCTTCCTTCGTAGTCATTCCCCTCTTGCCCTTACCACCACGGTTCTGGCGACGAAAATCAGTCTGTGACACACGTTTAATGTAATTCTCTGCTGTCAGCAAGATTACACTCTCTTCTTCTGGGATCAATTCCTCTTCCGAGAATTTACCTAGTTCATGATTGAAAATCTTCGAACGCCGCTTGTCGCCATATTTTTCTTTCATCGCTAGGAGTTCTTCCTTCACCACGTTCAAAATCTTCGCTTCATCTGCCAAAATTTCTTCGTATTTCGCAATCAAAGCCATCAATTCTTGCAGTTCAGCCTCGATTTTATCGCGTTCCAAACCCTGCAAACGGCGTAATTGCATCGCCAAAATTGCTGCCGCCTGAATTTCCGAAAGGCCAAAACGTTCCATCAAGCGCTTATCCGCATCATCATAAGATTCGCGAATCGTTTTAATCACTTCATCGATGTTATCCAGGGCAATTTTCAAACCTTCAAGAATATGCGCGCGTTCCCTAGCCTTACGCAAGTCATACTCTGTACGGCGGCGAATCACTTTTTGGCGATGCTTAATAAACTCTGCCAAAATCTCCTTGAGTCCCATAATGCGTGGCTGGATTCCGTTCACCAAAGCCAGCACATTATAGTGGAAATTGGTCTGCAAATCCGTCATCTTATAGAGCTGATTCAAAATCTTCTTTGGATAAGCATCTTTCTTTAACTCCACCACCACGCGAATCTTACCACGTGCTGACTCGTCACGGGCATCCGCAATGTGAGTCAATTTTTTATCCAAAACCAGCTGACGAACCTTCTCGATGAAACCTTCCTTACTCATTCCGTAAGGTACTTCGGTAATCACGATATTAAAGCGGCCATTCTTGCGTTCTTCAATATTGGCCACCGCCCGAATTGTCACCGAGCCTTTACCGGTCGCATAAGCCTGTTTCATCGGCGCACCACCATAAACTTCGGCACCCGTTGGAAAATCTGGCCCTTTTACGTGCTTCATTAAATCTTCTAGGCTGGCTTCGGGATTTTCGATCAAAGCCACCGTCGCATCCACTACTTCACCGAGGTTATGTGGTGGAATATTCGTTGCCATACCGACCGCAATACCCATCTGGCCGTTCAAAAGAATATTTGGTAAAGCGGCTGGCAAAACTACTGGCTCTTTCTCTGTGCCATCGAAGTTATCACGAAAATCTACGGTTTCCTTCTCGATGTCTGCCAGAAGCTCAGCCCCCACCATATCCATTCTGGCCTCGGTATAACGTGAAGCCGCTGGATCATCACCGTCCATCGAACCGAAGTTACCTTGACCTTCTACCAAGGTGTAGCGCATCTTCCAAGGCTGCGCCAAGTTCACCATCGCGTCATAAATTGAAGAGTCACCATGTGGGTGATATTTACCCATTACTTCACCAACGATACGTGCTGACTTCACTGTCGCATGTGGCGCACGCCAACCGTTTTTATACATTGCATATAGAATACGGCGATGCACTGGCTTCAGACCGTCACGCACATCTGGTAAGGCACGATCAATAATCACCGACATCGAATAACGCAGGAAGGAATCTTCCATCACGTTCTCGACCGTCAATTCCTCGACCCCATCCACAGCACGGTGTGCGGTTAGTCCGCCCAGATGAGCATCTTCCATCTCTTCTGCAGCTTCTTCAATCATTTCTTCTGCGACATTTTCTGCCGCATTCATCTCAGCATTGATTTTTTCGTCATTTGGCTCTTGTGGAACTTTTTTATCGTTTTTCGTCATTTCTCATCCTTTCCTTAGAAGTCCAAATCATCAATATTAACTGAGGCAGCACGCGACTGAATAAAGTTTTTACGTAGTTCAACTTCCGTACCCATCAATTTAGTAAAAATTGCATCCGCTTTTTCCGCATCCTCGATATTTACCCGAATCAAAACACGGTTCTCTGGGTTCATCGTGGTATCCCAAAGTTGCTGCGCGTTCATTTCACCAAGACCCTTAAAGCGCTGCTGTGCAGTATAACCAGCCTGCTTGAAACGTTCGTCCTCTGGATTAATCTTCAAGCCTTCCTTCACGCGCTCTTCGATACGCTGGGTCAATTTCTCTTCCAAGGCTGCTTCATCGTAAATATAATCAATTTTACGGTTCGCACCCGTACCCTTAATCAGGCCGAACAGAGGTGGTTTCGCCAAATAGACATGTCCACCCTTCACCACCTCTGGCATAAAACGGAAGAAGAAAGTCAGAAGCAACGTCGAAATATGCGCACCATCCACATCGGCATCGGTCATAAACACAATCTTAAAGTAACGTAGTCCAGAGATATCGAACTGATCACCAATTCCTACCCCCAAAGCCTTAATCAAAGACACCAGCTCCGCGTTCGCATACATCTTATCTAATCTTGCGCGCTCGGTATTTAACACCTTGCCACGAAGCGGCAAAATCGCCTGAATCTTCGAGTTGCGACCTTCCTTTGCTGAACCCGCCGCCGAGTTACCCTCTACGATGAAGAGTTCACACTCTGAACGGTCTCTAGAGGAACAGTCCGCCAATTTCGAAGGCAAATTCAAACCTTCAAAGGCACCCTTACGAATCACGTTATCGCGCGCTGCTCTTGCCGCCTTGCGCGCACGTGCTGCCAAAGTTGCCTTACCGACAATCTTTTTTGCAATCGCTGGATTTTCTTCGAGGAAGTAACCGAAGTATTCGCTCATCACCTTATCGACGTAGCCACGCACCTCTGGATTACCCAATTTATTCTTGGTCTGACCTTCGAATTCTGGGTTAGGTAATTTCACCGAAATCAACGCTGTCAAACCTTCACGAATATCATCACCAGTTAGATTGTCTTCTCTTTCTTTCAAAAGATTATTCTTACGCGCATAATCATTCAATACACGGTTCAAAGCCGTACGGAAGCCTACCACATGTGAACCACCTTCAGGGGTCAAAACGTTATTGGCAAATGGCTTCATAGTTTCCGCATAGGTATCATTGTACTGAACCGCAATTTCTACTTCCGAATCTTCAATCTGTTTATCAACATAGAAAATCGTATCCGAAAGCACTTCTTTGCCATTATTTAAGCGCTTCACGTAGCTCTTAATCCCACCTTCGAAGTAGAAAGCTTCTTTCGCACCCGTGCGTTCATCAAAGACCGAAATTAAAATTCCCTTCGTGAGGTAGGCCTGATGTCTCGCGTAATGTGACACCCAGTTGTAATCAAAAGTCGTCGTTTCCTTAAAAATGGTTGAATCCGGATAGAAAACAATGCAAGTTCCCCGTTTAGTAGTATCACCCTCAATTTTCAAAGGTGCTATGGTTTTACCAGTTTCAAATTCGATATGGTGCACTTTTTTGTCACGGTAAACTTCAGCAATCATCTTAGTTGAAAGTGCGTTCACCACTGAGGAACCCACCCCGTGGAGACCAGATGAAACCTTATAGCCACCGCCACCGAACTTACCACCGGCGTGTAACACCGTCAAAACGGTTTCCAGTGTCGATTTATGGGTCTTTGGGTGAAGATCTACCGGAATACCACGTCCGTTATCTTCCACCTTCACACCCCCGTCAGCCAGCAGTGTAATTTCGACTTTATTTGCATAACCCGCAATCGCTTCATCGATCGAGTTATCCGCAATCTCTTTAATTAAATGATGCAAACCATCGTAACCGGTCGAACCGATATACATACCTGGACGCACACGAACAGGCTCAAGCCCCTCTAGAACTTGAATTTCTGAGCTGTCGTATTCTTCAACTTTTTGTTTTCCAGCCATCAAGAAAATACCTCTTTTAAGTTAACTTGATACCTCTCTGGCTCACCACCCACGTCTTTCCAAATGATTCTTCTAGAATCCCTTTTTCCAGTCGTTTTAACCTCACTTGATATCTACTTTAGTGTAACCATTTTTGGTTTAGCTGTCAAGGTAAAATAGTGATATTTCGCGTTCTAAGCCGTTTTAAGGCCCTTGTTTCAATTTTTTGGGTACTTATAGCCTTTTTAATTTTTAGCGAATTTTAATCACCGTGCCGTCTTTTAGGCGCCCATCTTCCTGATTCGCCTCAGATACGGCTTCCATCGGCACATTCACCACCTCTGGCTCCGCAACCGAAGTACTCTTTTCCGCCATCAAATCATCTAATTCCGCATTAATATCATCCAAGGTAAATTTCGCATCACCCTTAGACTCATCATTATGAGGCGCGTCATTATGAGGCACGTTATCAAACCCCTCATTATCCCCCACCCTAGAACCCCTAGAGGCCTCATCATTTTTCATTTTGCTCAATAATTCCGCCATCTCTGGACTTCCCGCCTTAGCCTCACTAGCCGGCACTTTCTTCACCCCTAATGGAATACCTTTTTCGTCTCGATCAAAATTATCTAAACCAAGCGCCGCATCCATCGCGCCATCCCAAGGTTCATTGCTAGCAAAATTCCCATTTTCAATATTTGCTCGCCCTTCATCGCCATCACTAATCCTCAAGCGATCCTCGATTTCCTTCTCCACCTCTTCCCCTGGACGGCCGTATTTCTTCGCTGAATAATCCTTCAGAGCGGCAAAAATATTACGGTCTTCCTTACCTCTTGGCGGCAACAATCTCATCGTAAATGGCGCCGATGGCATACCGTGCATCAAGACCGTCGCAATTGCGTGATGGTTTGGTTGCTTATGCAAATCTTCCGCCTTAAAAGTCGGCGTAAAGACTTTTTCCATCATTTCCGCATCTGTTACACCCAGACGACCCGCGATAATCGTACCTACGTTACCCAGTACACCTTCACGAATCTTATCTGTTAACTGCGTCATGAACTGGTTCGCCACAATCAAATTCAAACGGAACTTACGAGCTTCCGACAGAATCGATTCAAAAGACTCTGTCGAGAAGTTCTGGAACTCATCCACGAATAAACAAAAATCTTTACGTTCATGCTCTGGCGTATCCACCCTCGACATCGCCGCCGTTTGGAATTTCATTACGAAAATCATACCCAGCAGCTTCGAGTTTAGCTCCCCCAATTTACCTTTCGAGAGATTCACTAGTAAAATTTTCTGTTGATCCATAATTTCACGGATATTAAAGCCCGATTTAGTCTGACCAAGCACCCGCTTCATCATCGTATTTTGCTTAAATGGACTCCATTTTGAAGCAAACCAAGTCACCACCTCACCTGCATCGTTTGATTTCTGAGAAGCCGGAAATTCCTTCGTCCAATAATCAAAGAGGTCACGATCTGTCACATATTTTAGCATATCTGCCACCAAATCTGGGTTAATGAATGGGCTCGGAATATCCAGAAAAGTTGCACCTCTCGGATCACTCATCAAAAGCAACGCCGCATTCCTAAACATCTGCTCCCCGCGTGGACCAAAAATACCTGTATGTCCCGGATCGTACAGCGAATACAGCATATTAATCCCCTCTTGTACGATAAAATCTTTCTGTTCTGTAGTGGCAAATTCCAACATGTTCATACCAATTGGAAAATCTGTATCTGATGGATCAAAATAAATCACATCATCAATACGATTTTCTGGCACCATCGAAAGCAACTCCTCTGTTACATCACCGTGCGGATCAATAAAACAGAAGCCCCTACCTGCCAACATATCTTGATAGGCCAAATTCTTCAAAAGTACCGACTTACCCATACCAGAGGCACCGATAATATAGGTATGGCGCCTACGGTCATCTTCACTTAGCTTAATCATCTTCGTATTGCCACGATATTCGTTGACCCCGAGCTCCAAACCCTCTTCTACTAATACGGTTGGCGCATCTACCTGTTTCGTCATCTGGCTCTCTACCCCCGACGATGGAATTGCCGCCTCAGATGGCAAATGAAAAATCGAGGCCAGTTCCTGTGTATTTAAAATCATCCCCTTTTTCTTGGTTGGGAAAAAGCGAAAAATATAATTCGTCACCAAAGTGTCCATTTTTTTTGCCATATCATATTTGAAACCGTTCATGGTTGGCGAATCCAATTGTGAAAACGCTGCCACCACACCGCCAACCAAGGCCTCACTGCGTTCATGGCTACTAGAATGCGCTACCACGCGAATCAAACATTCAAAAACCGGATACTTGGTTTTATTTTCAATCATTTGTGCTTCGTCGAGCTTCGCCTGCGAAACTTCCTTCGTCGTTTCCTTGCCTTTATCATACTCATGTAATTCCGGCACTTCGAATGGTGCGCGAATCACGTCCATGATTAAATTTAGTACTCGGCCTTGTCCGAAGAATCCACTGCCCGATTTAACTTTTTTACCCTCTCGTAAATTTTTTACAATTTCTTCAACTTTTTTTCGCCAACTATCCCCCACTGGGCGAAACATCAGTTGCAACCCCACCCCTTCACCTTTTTTTGCCTTTGCGAAAGCGTTCAAAATCGCTAATTGCGCATCCCATTTCGATTCTGAAAATACCTGGATTGGATAATATTCTTCCTTCTTAAAGATTAGCTCACCACCTGCCACATTGCGACTATCTTCATCTTCTTTCGCTTCGTCACCGAGCCCGGCATTCGAGAAAATATTCTCTACCTCAGCCTCTTCTAGGCGCGCCGTTGGATAAGAGGATTGAATCGCCTGCTTCACAATCTCCGTCGTCACCGCTGGCACTACGGCATAATACTTCACCAATCCGTCCACCACTACCATTTCAAATGAGAAATATTTTTGACCGTATAATTTTGTATTAAAACTCTCTTTTTTTAGCGTCGAAGCGATGATTGAATACATAATTGTCGACTGCGAAATCGCCTCTTCATTTACATCACGCTCATCTCTACCGCCGCCCTGAATATCATCGGTGGCTGGTGGCAAATGAATCAAAAGCGGAATTAATTTTAGTGAACGCTCATATTCCTTCGCTTTGCGTTTTTTAGCTAAAATTTTCACCCCCACAAAGAGAGCTGCCACTAAAACTAGAATAAAAATTTGTACACCAATTATAATATTATTCGAGAAAATTTTTGAAAAATCCGCCCCCTGCTTTGGCGTAAAAATTGAACTATTTTTTTGTTCATTTTGCGCATTTTTTGGGGTAGCATTTGCCGCACCAGAATCCGCCGACGTTCCCGCCGCATTCTTTCGCATAATGATATTTTCCACCGGATTTTCGCTCATTTTTGTCTCTTCTTTTGTCTCAATTAGCTCTGTTTTTTTCTCTTAATTATCTTGCCCTAGAATTCTTCCGTATCTATCGAGCAGAAGTTTCGCACTCAACATTCTTTTTTGTCGATACTGCATGGTCGGACTTTTAATCTTCTTGGTTTTCTCAACTTCTTTCAGGATTTCTTTCTCTAGGCCATCTCTGTCTCGTGCCTTCGGCAAATCTGTTCCAATCAGTTTTCCATCTTCGAAAGTCCGCGTCCCCACCGTCACAATCTTACCCAAATCACTTTTTGGCCCCCCCTCATCACTGAACTCATCCCCTTGTTCAACCTCAGCTCGCTCTGTCTCCAGATTTTTTTCTTGTTCAATTCGTAAATTTGCATTTTCAAAGCCTTGTATCTGCTCTGAATGAATTTGCATTGGGTTTACCTGCTCAAACTGCCCCTGTCCCGACGCACTATTCATCTGCACCCACTCTGGCACACCACCCGTCTGCATTCCCTCTGAGACGCCTCCTATCCGCATCTCCTCTGGAACACTGTTCATTTGCGCCTGCCCCGGCACACTATTCATCTGCGTCTGATTTAGTACGCCATTCAGCTGCATCTGATCTGACACACCGTTCATCTGCGCCTGCATCGCCATCTGTCCCATCGCCATCTGTCCTCTGTCAAAACCGTTCGCCCCAGGCATTCCCTGAGCTTCAAACATTTGATTCAATCTCGCTACAGCCTCATCTTGCGTCAGCCCAGTTGGAACCTGTTCCGCCCCAAAATCACTCGAAGTCATCTGCCCCATCCCATCCGGTACCTGTTCCACCGAAGAAGAATTCAAGCCAGAAAAATCCTGTCGTTCTCGATCATCTACTCCAGAAACCTGCCCAATATTTTTCTGATCCATGCCCCTATTTTAGCATAAACACTATGAAAAAAATACTATTTCACCATCTTGGTGAACACAAAAAATAACAAACCAACAAAAATTGCCGGTAAGAAAATCAAAACCAGCAAATTCGTCACACTTGAAGCCACCAAAATCAACAACATAATCGGATACATCGCAATAATTCCCGCCTTAAAATAGTCCGTCTGTGTAGTTCTGTTTTTTAGAAAAACTACCTTCAAAAACAGGTTCATCACCCAGGTAATAATTCCAAAAACCAGAACATAAAGCAGCACAAAAGCCAGCATAATCCCTAGCGGGCCGACCATCATTGGCGTAGTAGTGAAGAGCATAACTACCAAAATAACCAAAGAAATTAAGCTTGAAATTCCGATCAAAAGATTAACCATAAGACTATTATAAAGCAATTTCCTATTCCCTCCCAGAAATATTTTCTAATGCTTCGATTTTCCGTAAATTTATCTA
>JABCPS020000019.1 GCA_013332955.2 Candidatus Saccharimonadota bacterium
CAAAACTTAGATTGGTGAGATCGAGTGATACGAGGTAATCGCAGAATTCAAACATGGATTCGGCATTGGTAATATTCTCACCCATAAGGTCGCTGTGATTTAGAGTAAGATTTTTGGCTTTAAGATTTTTAAACATAAAAGACGTATCTTTAGCCTGTTTGAAATTTATTTTGGATAAATCTAATGTTGAAGAATTACTGTAATCTTTTGTATCCATGAACATTTTGGAAAAATTTTCAGTTTTATTAAATGTCGCACTTGGTAGTGAGAGTTGATATATTTTTGACCCCTCAAACATTGACGAAGCGTCTATGGTATTACTAAATGTAGCTTGATCTAAAGAAATCTTGGATGCCGAGGAATTCTTAAACATCGATGAAGCGTCTATGACACTGTTAAATGTAGCATTATCTAGAGATATCTTTGATGCTGAAGTATCCTTGAACATATTTTTGGCGGATGGGATATTTTTGAAGGATGCCGTACCTAGATTAATTGTACTAAATTTACTATTTACAAAAGCTGATTCTGCATTTGTTACGGCATCTCCATTAAGTGTAGATAGATCAATGTCGTGACTGGCATTTACATCCTTAAATGCTCGTTTTAGATTGGTAACATTTTTGACAAAAAGTGGGTTTTCAATTTTGGTGATAAATTCACTTTCGAATGCGGACTCCATATTTTCGACTGGAGAGTCTTTTAGGTAGGAAATAAAAGTGCTTACATTAAAGCTCCTGCTGTGCCCCATCCATGGACGAGTATTATGGAAGAGATGTGAGATATTTTTTACCTGAGAAAAATCTAACATGTCCAAAGTTTTATTATCTCTAAAAGTAAATTTTGGCTCATAGGTGGTGCCATTAATTCCGGCAAAAAGATAAGATAAGTCTTCTGGAAAAACTATTTCCGTGGCGCTTGTCCAAATACAGGTAGGTTTCCAATCTTCATAACTTCCAGGATAGATACTGAGATAGACGGTTGCTTCTGAATCTGGCGTGGAAATTACCTGAGTTAATTCTGGCGTAATTAGTGGGCTACACTTTTGTCTAGCAATGGCGATTTCTAGACTTGGTACATAGTTGTAGTCTTCAGGGATTTGTTTGGTTGGATCCGTATAATATGCTTCATCTTGAATATTAAGAACTTTTCTGATAGCCTGATTAATTTTTAGTCCAGAAACGAGCTTGGCTATTCCTCCGTCATCTTCGGCAAGCATCGAAAAAGTTAGACTTCCTCGATAATTATCAGAGAGAATATCTTTGCTGATTTGAACTCCTAAGTTGAAATTAATGTGGTCTTCACCTGGATTCTCTCGAACTTTGATCTTGTAAGGGTGGCTTAACTTTGGAATTTCATGATAAATGTTGTCGTCTGTTGACTCGAGATTGTATCCGTATAGTGAATTATTTGGATGTTGACTTAGATTATTATAGCTTCCTGTAACAGATTCTATTTTCTGTGAATTATTTGTATTTGTACCGATTAATGCATTTTCTTCAGAAGCGCTAGAAAAATATAGTTGATAACCAGTAGGGCTGTCTGTTTTAGCGGTAACATCTAAATGTTTGTAGTAATCTTTAAAATTTACTCCCTCAGTTACCCATTGATGGTTAATATTTATATTTCCATTTACGGTTATTGAGGCAGTGGTCGCATGAGTATTGTCTCCGTTAAAAACATTAATCACGAAGCACAGAAAGAAATAGGCTAATATTTGACATAAAACACCATTATATAAAATGTATTTTCGCAGTTTGAACATTTTATCTTTTTGTAAAATATTTATCTATTTCTTATATATTAGCATAAACAAGATAGAAATAAAATACGAGTCTATGATTTCTTGGTGAAGGCACCTGGTGCACCTGGGGCGCCGATGCGAGCGTAGGTGATGCTATTTTCGATAGCGCCAGAACCGAGGTCGTAGGTGACGCTGTAGAAGATATTTTCTGATGCGGTAACCTTGGTAGTAACGAAACTTTCAGAGGCGTAGATGGTTACGAGCCAAGTAGACTCACTAAACATTGAAGTGACATCTTCAAGATTACGAGTGTCCCAGTTGGTGAGGTCGAGAATCTTGATCCAGGTATAGTCAAAGGTACTGACGGCGGTAACCAAACTTCTAGTGTCGAAGGAGCTGAGGTCGAGATAATTAACGTAAGAGTTCTTAAACATTGAGTTCATATTCTTGACTTTGCCGGTGTTAAATTCAAATTTAACATTTTCGCCCTTCATTAGACTACTGTCATTATACGCAAACATACCTTCCATAGTGGTAACATTGGCGGTATCGAGGCTGTTGATATTGTCGATTTTATCGATTTTGCCGATGCCGTAGAACATATAACTAGTATCGGTGAGAGCGGGGGTCTTGAAGGTTGGTAAGACGATCTGATTTTGCGCGGTATTAAATTTAAATAAAGCGCGCATAGTAGTGAGGTGTGGCATATTGATTTGACCAGAAGGCCAAGTGACTGGACCCACGGCGGTAGTTTTTGTTTCAGAACTGAAGGCGCCTTCCATCGTGGTAACATTGCCGAGTTTAAAATTGGAAATATCAAGACTTGGTACAGTGAAACCTACGAACATATAGCTCATATCGGTAAGATTTTCGGTATTAAAGGTGGCCGGGAAAACAACTGGACTAGTGGCGCGCGTGCCGTAGAACATATAGGAGGTATCTTCAACTTTATTGGCGCGAAGATTTGGGATAATGTTTTGCATCGGGAGATAAAAATCACTGGCGAACATCCGGCTCATATTTCGCACATTTGTAGTATCGAGGTTAGCTAAATTATTAATAGTATTAAGCTTACTATTGTTTTCGAAGAGCGAGCTCATGTCGGTAATGTTTGAAGTATTGAAAACGGAAGGGAGAGTAATAGTCTCGAGATTATTAGTATTTTTAAACATTTCAACAATTGAAGTTAGCGGACCAGTTTTCATACTGCCGAGATCGATATTTTTGACCTTACTGTTTTTAAACATGAAAGACATATCGGTGATATTATTGCCGGCAAGATTGGTATTATTCAGGGTTAATTGTTCAGCCGAAGTATCTTGGAACATGCCGGAAAGATTAGTGGCGGCGGAGAAAGTAATCTTAGAGAGGTCAATGGTACTGGTGTTAGTGGCACCCTTGAACATATTGGAAAAACCGGTGGTTTTAGCGAAGGTCGCTTTTGGCATGGAAATGGTAGAGGCTCTAGCATTTTCGAACATACCGCTCGCATTTTCGACATTATTGAAAGTGGCCTTACTGAGATTAATTGTGGTAGCGGCGGAATTCTTGAACATATTTTGGGTATTTTCGGTGTTCTCAAAAGTGGAATTACTGAGGTCGATATTTTTAAGCATAGAACCTTCAAAGATTGAAGAAGCATCTTCCATGTCGGAAATAGTCCAGGTGGAAAGGTCGGCGGATTCGAGATATTTGGTGTTCTTGAAAACATTGGCGATATTCTTAGCCTTAGACATAAAAGAGGTGTCTTCAATGGCGGAAATGCCGGAATCTTCATAGAGTGATTCGATATTTTTGACTTCAGCGCGACTGAGATATTTGGTAAAACCATCGGCTTTGAATTGATTACTATAATAACCGAGAGTTTTTTGGAACAAGTGAGAAGCATTTTTAATTTTGGAAAAATCAAGCATATTAATGTCGCGATCGTCGCGGAAGATGAAACCCATTTCTTTGGTGGTGCCGGTGAGTCCAGCGAACATATAAGAAATGTCTTCTGGAAATACAATTTTAGTAGCAGGCGACCAAATGCAAAATGTGTCCCAGGCGGCATAAGAGTCACGGTAGCTACCAAGGTAAACTGGTGCGTCAGAGTCTGGGGTTGAAATAAGTGTTGTACGCTCTGGGGTAATCTTGTTATTACACTTATTTTTACCAACAAGAAGATTTAAGTCTGGATAGAAGGTGCCAGCAGTGGAAATTTGCTTAAGTGGGTCATCAAAATAACTTTGATCGGTGATACCGAGAGCCTTCTTAAAGGCTTTATTAAGCTCTGAACCATTAACGAGAGTGGAAGTAGCTTTCCCTTCTGAAATAAGAGTAAAAATGAGTTTACGTTGATAGGTGTCCGCCGGGATATTATTTCGTAAAGCAAAACCTAGGTTGAATTTAAAATTGTCCGCGGCGGTGAGCTGGGTAAAAGAGGAACGAATTTTAACTGGGTTGTTAAGATTTGGGATGTAGCTATAGAGCTTATTGTCGATGGTCTCAGTATTGTAGCCGTATTGGTTATTCATTTGGGTGGCCAAATCATTATTGGTACCGGAAGTCGAGTTGATCTTGAAGGGATTACCGTTGGTACTAACGAGGCTGGTTTCGGCGCTGTCACTGCTAAGGAAAAGTTTATAGCCGGTCGGGCTGTCGGTATTGACGCTTATGTCGATGGTTTTAGACACTTCGGTGCGCGCTTGAAGATTAGTATCAACCGAAATACTCACGCTACTTGGTACGGTAATAGAGGCGGAATCGGCAAAAGTGTTCTGGGTATAAAAAATGAGGAAAAAGATACCAACAAAAGTGGCGAGTGCTAGCTTTTGGCATAGCTCACAAAAAACGTTTCCGTGAGTTCGCAGTTTGGTCACTTAAACCTCCAATTAATTGGCCCATCTAGCTTATAGCTAGCATAAGCTTGTTTTTAACATTTCTATTTTAGCATAAATAGAATGCGGATGGCAGTGGAAAATTGGAGGTTTGGAGGTTTATTTTTTAGTGAAGAGCCCTGGTTGGCCTGGCTTATCGATACGAGCGTAAGTAATATCTTCGCTTCCGGTAGCGGTTGTGCCATTGCCGCCAACAAACGATATACCATAACTCGAATGGAAAATTCCATCTGATTTTGTGACATTAGTGGTGACAAAACTCTCTGAGACATAGATGGTCTTAAGGTAATTACTGTCACGGAACATTTCGGCCATATTGGTGACATTTCTAGTATCCCAGCCGGTAAGATCGACGGTAACTATCCAGGTGCAATAAACAAGATTGGACATGTCGGTAACATTGGAAACATTAAGATCGCTGAGATCCAATAATCCATCGCTAGATTTAGCATAATAGAACATATTATGCATGTTGTGAACATTAGAGGTGTCGAAGGAAATTTTGGTTGGAACGTCTAGGGTAAAATGAGTGCCGGCGAACATGCTTTCGACGGTTTCAACATGTGAAGTGTCAAGTCCGGTGAGATCTAGCTTGGTGAGCGAATTAGTGAAGTTGCTAAAGATGAAGCTAAGGTCAGTAAGAACCGTGGTGTTTAATTTTGGAAAAATAGCTTGAGTCAAATAGTGATGTCCTTTGTAGAGACCGCGCAGTGAGGTAAGATTTGGCGCGTTAATGGTGCCGGTCGGCCAGATGATTTGTTTGGCGGAGTAATTGTAATCATCTAAAGTCATTTCGCTACTTTTGATGGTTATCCCGCTAAACATCTCCTCCATGGTGGTGACACTATCGAACTGCATATTAGAGATATCGAGCGAGGGGGTTCTGAATCCGTTAAACATACTCTGCATATTGGAAATATTATGAGTTTTAAAGGCGGTAGGGATGGTAACATTTTGACTAGAGGTGGTTCGATAAAACATGTATGCCGCGTCAGTGATATTTTCGGATTCAATATGATTAATAAAGTCTTTAATATCAAGCGATGGTAGGTTGTAAAACATGTGATTAGTATTGGTGGCGCTGGTTAGTTTAATTTTATCGCCGTTTTCTAAAGTGGCGAGCCTAATGCTATCAGAGAGTAAATAACTGAAATCTGTGACATTTGCGGTATTAAAGACGCTTGGTAGAACGATTTTTTTAATATATGGAAGGTGCTTAAACATACTGGCGATATTTTCTAGTGGTCCAGTGGTGATATTGTGAAGGTCAATTTCCTCGAGACTGGCGCAATCTTGAAACATGCTCGACATATCAGTAATGTGGTTGCCGCCCATAGGCGAAGAGTTGAGATTGAGTTTACCGATTTCAGATTTTTGGAACATACTAGAAAGATTTTCCGCGGAGGCGAGGGATAATTTCGGTAAATTAACGGTCAGAGTATAGTGACCACTTTCCTTAAAGAAGTTACTAAAGTTGGTTGTATTAGTAAAAGTAGCGCTAGATAGATTAAACTCGGTAAGAGGGATTTTTTGAAACATGGAGCCAGCATCGGTAGATTTAGCGAAAGTTGCTAGGGGTAGAAGAATTTTGGCCGATGTGCTGTTCATAAACATGCTATTAGTATTCGTGGTTTCATCAAAAACGGCCTTTGGTAGCTGAATACTCGAAGAGCTCTGGGTATCTTTAAACATTTTTTCGGTATTTTTGGTTTTGGCGAAAGTAGCGTTACTTAGGATGGCTTGACCGATACCGCTACCCTCGAACATAGACTGAGTGTCTAATGCTTCTCCGATAATCCAATCGGAAAAATTAACTTGGCTTAATGATTTGGCGTTACGGAAGGCATAGGCGAGATTTTTAGCGCGATTCACGATATTAGCGAATTTCTCAACAGCTTGGACTGTGGAATTTTCGAAGATAGATTCGGCGCTTTCGATAGGGGAATCTTTGAGATATTCAAAGAGACTGGAGGCCTCGAAGGAGCCATTGTTATATCCAATAGTATTCTGAAATAGATGGTCGAGAGTTTTGACTTTTTTAAAATTTAGGGTAGATTTGCTGCGACCATCGGCAAAATTAAAATTCACACTACTATTTATTCCACCAAGTCCAGCATACATATAGGAGAGGTCCTCTGAAAAAACTAATTCCGTGGCATTACTCCAAATACAAATTTGATCCCAACTATTACGATAACTACTAAGATAAACTTCCGCGTCGGAATCTGGCAGGGAGATAACCGAAGTGCGTTCTTTGGTGATATTATCACTGCATTTATTTCTACCTACGGTAATATTGAGATCTGGCCATGGGTCGTCCGGGGTGGTGGTAAGCGGGTTGTCGAGATAGCTGGCATCGGTGATGCCGACAGCTTTTTTGATAGCCTTATTAATTTCGACGCCATTAACTAATTGGATGGAAGCTTGATCTTCGGCTAGGAGGGTAAAAATTAGATTGCGATGATATTCACCAGGTTGTGCGGAAGATTCGAGTTCGAAGCCGAGGTTGAATTTGACAATATCGGCAGCGGTAAGTGGATCTTTGACTTGCTTGATTTTGAGAGGACTACTAAGACTTGGGATCTGTTGATAAATCTGGTCATCAGTTTCTTTGATATTATAGCCGTACTGGTTATGCATGTCTCTAGAAAGTACATAATCAGAACCATAGACAGAAGGAATAGAATAATCATTCTTTGGATCGTTACTCACAAGTGAATTATCCTCGCTGTCGCTGCTAAAAAGTAATTTGTAACCTAATGGACTATTGGTATTGATGGTAATATTGATGGATTTGGAAAATTCCATTTTATTTCCAGTCGAAAAATCGGTCTCCACTTTAACTTCGCCAGGCATGCCTAGTGAGGCAGTTGAAGCATGGGTGCTTTCGAAACGCAGCAAACAAAATAAAGTACTGACTAAAAAGATTGATAATATATTAAAAACCGACCTACCGCTGACGGTCTGTCCTTTTCCTCGCTTTGACACGGTTTTTCTCTCCCATTTATGTTATTTATCTAGTCCTAATAGATAAACCTATGTTAATACATCTACTTCGAGTTTAGCATAAATGGATTAAAATGGCTAAAGAAAAATGATGTAAAATTTAATAGATATCGATTAAATTGTTAAGCGTCTCAAAAAATAAGCACCGGGTTAGTGGTGCTTATTTTAGAGAGATTAAGAGCTTAGTTGTAGATATTTTCTACAGCGATGGATGGACCCATGGTGGTAGAAATAAAGATACTCTTAATGTATTGACCCTTGATAGAAGCTGGCTTCATTGACTTCAAAGAATCCATGAACACGGTAGCGTTTTCGTTCAATTGGTCGAGAGTGAAATTGGTTTTACCAACACCGATATGAACGATAGCTTGCTTGTCGACACGGTATTCGACCTTACCAGCCTTAGATTCCTTGACGGCCTTCTCGATATCGAGAGTGACGGTACCAGCCTTTGGATTTGGCATCAAACCCTTAGGACCGAGCAAGCGAGCGAACTTACCAAGTTTTGGCATGTAAGCTGGGGTAGAAATGAGAACGTCGAAATTGATAATTCCCTTTTCAAGTTGCTTGATGAATTCGGCATCTTCGGCGATGTCAGCACCAGCAGCTTTAGCTTTTTTGCATTCATCTTCTGGAGCGAAGACAGCGACGCGAACAGTCTTACCATTACCGTTTGGAAGAACGATGGTGGTGCGAATGTTTTGGTCAGCTTGGCGTGGGGCGACACCGAGACGAGCGTGAATTTCGACGGTAGCGTCAAATTTAGCTGGGTTGGTTTCGACGGCAAGCTTGATAGCATCGGTGAGGCTGTAGGCCTTGGTCTTGTCGATATTCTTGTAAGCGGCTTGGTATTTTTTACCACGGCGTTCAAGAACTGGACGAGTGACTGGCTTGGCACCCTTTGGCTTCTCCTCTAGGGCCTCTTGCTTGTGCTCTTCAGCACGAGCTTTGCGCTCTTCTTCAGCCTTAACTTCTTCGATGTGCTTCTTAGATTTTTTACCAGATTTGGCAAATTTCTCTTCGGCCTCGACGGTTTCGACTGGAGTTTGGTCTAATTCTTCAGTAGATTTGATTTGTTCTTCTGACATTTGATTTCTTTCTGTGGTAATAACGAGTGAACTCTCCCACGGTTAATTAATTATTCGGCGATGGTGACACCCATAGAGCGGGCGGTACCAGCGACGGTCTTGATAGCACCTTCAAGATCGACAGCGTTCATTTGCTTCATCTTGATGTTGGCGATTTTCTCGAGTTGTTCACGAGTGATAGAACCAACTTTTTCGGTGTTTGGACGACCAGAACCTTTTTGAAGTTTTAATTCTTCACGAATTAAATCGTCAACTGGTTGACCGAGACAAACCCAATCGAAAGTGCGATCATCGAAAACGCGGATGTGAACGATGACGTTCTTGCCAGCGAATTCTTTGGTCTTGTCGTTGAATGGATTAATGAAATCCATCATGTTAAGTCCCCATTGACCCAAGGTTGAACCAACTGGAGGACCTGCGGTGGCCTTACCACCAGGGATGCGTAACTTTAAGTTACCAATTACTTTTTTTGCCATAATATATTTACTCCTAATTAGAGCGCGTAACTGATATATTCTAACATATTTTTTAGAGAAATACTAGAAAATAAGTAACAGAGGTGAAAAAACAGAGTAGACGGAGTCCACTCTGCCTCAAAATAATATAATCGGGCCTTTATTCACCGATAATCTTGGTACCAGTTTTACTCTCAATGGCATTAATAGCATTCTCTGGATTGGTGATAATGCAGGTACGATTTTTGCCACTTGAAACGAAGCTAATACCAGCTTCAATCTTTGGTAGCATGCTACCGGCGGCAAATTCACCCTTCGCGATATACTTAAAGGCTTCGTCAGCGGTGAGAGTCTTGAGATTTTCTTCATTTTCTTTCTTGAAGTTAATCTTGACGTTCTCGACGGCGGTGAGAATTAGAAGAATGTCGGCATCGATAGTTTCGGCGAGTTTTTCGGCGGCAAAATCCTTATCAATGACGGCTTCGAGGCCAACTAGGTGGCCGTGTTCATCGTAATAAACTGGAATACCGCCACCGCCACCGGCGACAATAATGGCACCATTACCGAGGGCAATTTCAACGAGTTCCGATTCGATAATTGAAAGTGGCATTGGTGAAGGAACGACTTTACGCCAGCCACGACCAGCATCTTCCTTGATGGTGAAATGACGTTCTTTGCTGAGTTTTTTGGCCTCCTCTTCGGTATAGAATGGACCAATCGGTTTGCTCGGATTCTTGAAAGCTGGGTCATCCTTAGAAACCAAAACCTGTGTCACGATAGCCGCGATGGGTTTTTTAATTCCCTCAGATTCGAGTTGGTTACGCATGGCGTTTTGTAGCCAATAACCAATTTGACCTTGAGACATAGCGCCAGCAACATCGATTGGCATGGTCGGAGTTTTTTCGGTATTAATTGCCTCTTCGTGCAAAATAATATTACCGATTTGTGGACCATTGCCATGAACGATAACCAGCTGGTGGCCAGCCGCCACGAGCTTGGCAAGCTCCTTGGCGGTCTGGTTGGCAACTTCGAGTTGATCTTTAGCGGTAGCTTTGCCATCGCGGCTTAAAGCATTACCACCAAGCGCGACAACGATTTTGGCCATAATTAGATTACTCCCATGACAAAGACGGCGAATAAGCTAATAATCACGAATGCAATCATTAGTGGCATGACACGCTTGACCCAGGTCTTGTAGGATACGCCGGAAAGCGTGAGTCCGGCCATGAGTGAAGCGATGGTAGGTGCAATCATATTGAGGAGACCGTTGGCATTGGCGAAGGCCACTACCATGGTTTCCTTGTTACTGCCGACAAGCTCAGAGACTGGCGCAATGATTGGCATGGAAGCCGCAGCGAGACCAGAGGAAGATGGAATAATAAAGGAAAGTGGGAGGAAGAAGATGTAGGCTAAAATACCGACGAGACCGCCATTGAAATTGGCGAGGCCTTTTTCACCCCAGTGAATGATAGTATCTTCGATACCACCGGCACGCATCACGATGGATACACCAGCAGCAACCGCGATAATTACGGCGACACTTAAGAGATCTTCAGATCCTTTAATGAAAGTGTCAGTAACCGAGATATTTTTCTTGCTAAATTCTTTGCGGTAAATGAAAGCAATAACGAGGGTAGAAATGAGGAAGAGGGTGGAAATTTCGTTGAAATACCAAGTACCGAGAGGGCCATTGTGATTGACGCCAAAGACGGTAGAAAGTACAGGAACGCCTGCGAAGAATTCATGAAGAACTTCGAAGAAGTCGACATGGAAGTCTGCCCATGGAATGAGTGAAATGATCATAATCACAAAAGTGACAGCAAAAACACCCATAATGAGTTGGCGTTTAAAATTGTATTCCGGTACACTATCAAGATTAATTGGCTTGAAAGTGGAAGCGACGGACGAATCGTCGGCGTATTTGCCAGCTTTGACCTTTTTGGCGTAATTCATGACAAAAAGGATAGCGAGCACGAGCATAGCGATAAGCACGAGCATTTGAATCCAAAGGATATTTCCGAGTTGAACGTCGGCAGTCCTGGCCGCAATACCAGTAGAAAATGGGTTAACCGTGGATGCCAAAACACCGACACCACCACCGAGCACAATCATCATCGTGGCGGTCATGGAATTGTAGCCGGCGGCCATCATGACTGGAATAATGAGGGCATAAAAAGCGACGGCCTCTTCTTGCATACCATAGGTAGTACCACCGATGGCGAATATGGTCATCAAGATTGGAATAAGGTAGATTTCCTTACCATTCATTTTCTTGAGAAGACCACCAAGGGCTGCATCGAGGGCGCCAGTTTTCATAGTAATACCAAGGAAGCCTCCGAGGATCAAAACGAAAACGATGACATCGAGACGTTCAGACATACCTTTGATTGGAGCCATAAAGACATCCCAAAGTCCTTGGCGATGATCGATGGTAGTCACTTCCCCAGTTTCCTCATTGACAGTGCGTTCGACTTTGTCGATGCGCTGGTAGGTACCGGCTTCACGAATTTCCTGAGAAGGATTATTCGGATCTTTAATCATATTGTATTTACCAGATGGGATGACCCAGGTCAGGGCTGCCATCAGGCCGATGATCGCAAACAAAACAGCAAAGGCTGACACCTTTTTGGTATGAGGGCTTTTTTGTTTTGGTTGTTTCTTCACCTTTTGAGGTTTTGCAACCATATATGTCCTTTCATATAAGTTTGGTTTATATATTTTAAGTATAGCACTTATGTTAAAAAAGAAGCAGGGGGTCTGCTTCTTTTTAATTGTGGAAAACTGAAATCAGTCTGGATTTTGGGTAGAATTTTTGGAGAGTTCTAGAGAGTTAAATCCATGACTGCTTCAATGGTATAAACCCGGTTTTCCGCTTGATCAAAGACGACGCTGTTCGGACTGTAGAAGACTTCGTCGGAGACTTCCATGGCATCGAGGCTGTATTGTTCGAGAATTTCCTTACCAATTTTAGTGTTCTTGTCGTGGAAGGCAGGCAGACAGTGTAAGAAAATAGTGTTTTTCTTGCGGGTAGCTTGCATGAGCTCACGATTAACCTGATAGGATTTAAGGAGATTGATACGTTCTTCGAATTTATCTTCTTCACCCATAGATACCCAGACGTCGGTGTAAATGGCATCAGCATCGGCGACGGCTTCGTAAGGATTTTCCACGATTTTAATTGTGGCGCTGGTTTGATATTTTTCAATTAAGGCATTACATTCATCGATAAGCGATTGTTCTGGGAAAAGCTCGCGAGGGGTGCCGATAGAAAAATGGAGACCGAGGAGAGCGGAAGCAATCATTAAAGTGTTAGCTACGTTATTGCGGCCGTCACCGACATAAGCGAGGTGGGCGCTACGTAGGTAACCGAGATGTTCCTGAATGGTTAGCATGTCAGCCAGACCTTGAGTTGGGTGGAATTTATCGGTTAGGCCGTTCCAGACTGGAACACCAGCGTATTTAGCGAGCTCTTCGACGGTTTCGTGAGCGAAACCACGGAACTCAATACCGTCAAACATGCGACCAAGCACTAAAGCGGTATCGCGAATGGACTCTTTTTTACCGAGCTGAATGTCGTCTTTGCCGAGATATTCTGCGTGCATGCCGAGATCGCGGGCACCACAGACGAAGGCGCAGCGGGTTCTGGTCGAAGCTTTTTCGAAGAGAAGAGCAATAGTCTTTCCTTCGTGATTCTTATTGGAAACGCCAGTGAGCTTATTATTTTTGAGCTGCTTGGCGGTTTCCAGCATGGTTTGAACTTCGCGTGGGGTGAAGTCTTTGAGGGTTAAAAATGAGCGACCTTTAAGATTTAACATTAGATTTCCTCCCTGAAAAGTGGCATAGACATACAGCGCGGGCCGCCACGTCCACGACCGAGTTCGCTGCCAGCGACTTCGATAACTTTGAGACCGGCTTTACGTAAGGCTTCATTGGTAACGTAGTTACGATCGTAGGTGATGACGACGCCTGGAGCGATGGCGAGGGTATTGGAGCCGTCATTCCATTGTTCGCGAGCGGCGGCGATTGGGTCGCCATTGCCACATTGGATGAGTTGAACTTTTGATACACCCAGGGATTCAGCTAGGACATTGGTGAGGTCACGACGATGGGTCACTTCGTAGCCAACATGAGTATTAGACTTATCAAGTACATAGATATCGAGTTCGCCACCTTCAGTCATGATTTCTGGATGGACGGAGAATTTGTCGTAATCAATCATGGTAAAGACGGTATCGAGATGCATGAAGGCACGCTTGGCAGGAATCTTAATGGCGAGAACGCGGGTAAATTCGGAGTCGTGGAAGAGGCGGGAAGCGATACGTTCGATAGCTTCAGCTTCGGTACGCTCGGAAATACCGATAGCGACGGTGTGCTTATTTAATACTAATTCATCACCACCTTCGACGGAGAAACGATTATTGCGGTTGTACCAAACTGGAATATTTTGGTTCGCAAAACGTGGATGATACTTCAAGATATATTGCATGAAGAGTGATTCACGACGACGAGCTGGCCAGTGCATCTTATTAATGGTGAGACCATTACCGATAGAAGCGGCTGGGTCACGGGTGAAATAAAGATTTGGCATTGGATCAAGATAGAATGGATAATCATTGACCATGAAATGGTGAAGTTGCTTATTGGTAGGTTCCATATCTTCAACTTCACTCTTTTTGACACCGGCCATGACCTTACGCACCATAGTGAGTGGGTCAAGAGTTTGTAAATAGTTAACGATGGCAAAAGTGGAAAAAGTTTCCTCTTGCTTAGAAGCGCGGACCATTTCGACGATAAAGCGATCACGCACTTCTTCGTTAGCGAGAGCTTCAGCGGCGAGTTGATCAAGGTAAAGCACTTCTACGCCGTTTTCACGCAAGACGTTAGCGAAGGCGTCATGTTCCTCTTGTGCGACCTTTAAGTATGGCACGTCGTCGAAAAGCATGCGGCTCATATATTCGGGAGTGAGAGCCTCGAGTTCTTCACCTGGACGATGTAGAAGTACGGTTTTGAGGCGACCAATTTCCGAATTAACTTGGATTTGTGGTTCCATTAGATTCTCCGTTTAAAATTTCTATAAGCTGATTATAGCATAAGCAATTAAAATAAATCAGTCTTGATGAAAATTCAGCCTTAAGGAAAAAATCAGACCCCGGAGCGAGATCTGATTTTGGATTAAAGAAATTTTTATGGAATTAGTCAATTTTTTTAACTTGAAGGGCGTCAAGTTCGACTGGCGTTTCACGACCGAACATGGAGACCATGACACGGAGCTTACCCTTGCTGGAGTCGATTTCGGCGATGGTGCCTTCGAAGCCCTTGAATGGACCATCGGTGATGGCGATCACTTCGTTGAGTGCGTAATTGACGGAGTATTTTGGATCTTCTACACCCATACGCTTCTTGATTTTATTAATTTCCTTTTCGGAAACTGGGGTTGGCTGAGTGCCGGTACCGACGAAGCCAGTGACTCCTGGGGTATTGCGGATGATGTACCAAGTTTCATCAGAGAGTCGCATCTGGACAAGGACGTAACCCTGGAAGATTTTGCGATCGACAATCTTGCGTTTGCCGTTTTTGATTTCGATTTGCTTTTCTTTTGGTACGATAGCATCGAGGATTTTACCTTCGAATTCAGCACTATCGAGACGTTGTTTGATGGATTCGGCGACCTTGTCTTCGTAGCCACTGTAAGTGCTTACGGTGTACCATTGGAGGGTGTCGTCATAACGGTTTACTGCCATGTGATTTCCTTTTTCTCTTTCCTATTTTAATAAGTTATTAAACAATAATGTGAATAATGCGTCAAGTACCATAATAATAGCGGCGAAGATGACGGTGTATAAAATAACGGCGAAGACGAGCTTCCAGGTCATTTTACGATTTGGCCAACGCACTTGCTTGAGTTCCTGCCAAGATTCGGCAAGGTAGCGGAAGAAAGCACGAATTGGAGTGGTGATGAAGAGTAAGAAACGAATGAGTGGATTCTTGGATTTTTCACCGGAAGCTTTTTTAGCCTTTTTGGCGGCCAGTTTTTCGGCTTTTTTCTCTAATTTGGCAAGTTTTTTGGTATTTTTAAGGGACTTTTTGTCGTTAGCTTTTGACTCAATGATTTCCGCGTGCACTTCGGCGGTGTCCTGAATCGGTTTTTTAGGTTCTGGGTTTTTACCAGAAGCTTTGGTTTCTTCTGAATTTTTTGATCCAGATTGACCTGCTTTGATGCGGGTGATGTGCGCCATATACTCCTTCCATAAAAAATAGTCTGATAACCAGACTGTCAAGTTGATTGTAGCATGTAAAGAGGTTTTTGTAAATGTTTTAGAATAAAAAGACCCCCGAAATTCGGGGGTGAAAAATTGTGTTGCGTTTTTTCTGGGCGGTTAGGCTTTTTCAGTAGTGATGCGATGAACAAAATTAAAATTTTCGCCACTTGTAGTAGTAACGACGTAGACATCGCCTTTACTGATAGCATCTCTCAGATCGGTAGGGACACTATATTCGTTAAAAAGTTCATGAATTTCTGCCCTAGTGAGGTGCCGAAGTGATTTGACACTAAACTGAAAAGTGCGAAATTTAATGTGATCATTGCGATAGTGTCTAGCATGTTGCTTGGCGCATCTCGGCATTACACTAGTAATGCGGTCAACCGAAATAGTAGCATGAATCTCCTTGGGCACTTCGAGTTCTGGCGCATTTTGATCTTGATACCAGGACCTCAGTGTTTGATTAAAATCAGTTAGAGCCTGAAAGGACGTGTATTCTTTCCACTCGGTGCCGGTTTTTGAAGTTTCAAGCATATCCGACCAACAGAAGCGTAGACTGAAAAGATTGTAGGATTCGTCTAAAACGTGTAAAACTTCCTTGAAACTGGCTTCGTTCTCTAATTTGCGTTTGTCTAAGAAACCTTCCATGGTAACCCTCCTTTTTACAACACAATTTTCCTGTTAAGGTACTAAAGTGTTTATATTAAAGCATAAAAGAGAGGGATTTACAACTACGTTGCTAATTTTTAGGTGGAAAATAAAGTTTTTGGTCTTTGATTTCTTCGGGTAGGTAGCTTTTTTGATGATGGAAATTAGCTTCCCATTTATAATCCTTGCCGTAGCCCAGATTTTTCATCAGTTTAGTTTCGGGATTGCGAATCTCAAGCGGGATGGGTAGATGACTGGTGTTTTTGGCGAGAGTCTTAGCGCGACCCCAAGCGTCGTAGCTGGAACGATCCTTTTTAGATTTGGCGAGAGCGATGGCGACGTGAGATAGAATAATTCCCCCTTCTGGCATGCCAACTTTTTCGATAGCAGAAAAAGCCGATTCGGCGAGTGTGAGGGCGCCGTTGCCAGCGAGGCCGATATCCTCGGAGGCAAAAATCACCATACGGCGGGCGATGAATTTGGGATCCTCTCCACCTTCCAGCATACGGGCTAAATAGTAAAGTGTGGCATCGACGTCACTGCCACGCATGGATTTAATAAAAGCAGAAATTGTATCGTAATGGCGATCGCCAGATTTATCAAAATAATTAACCTTATTATTCAGAGTTTTAGTGACAAAATCGAGAGTAAGCTTATTTTTCAATGAAAGGCAGAGTTCGAGATCTCCAAGTGCCGAACGAGCGTCGCCGTGACTGAGGTGGGCGAGAAAATCGATAACTTCGGGGTCGATTTTGGCTTTAGGATATTCTTTTTCGATGGCGCGAAGTAGAATGTCTTTGATATCAGAATCTTTTAAGGTAGATAAAATCACTACGCGACTACGTGAAATAAGAGCGGGGATGACTTCGAAGCTCGGATTTTCCGTAGTGGCACCAATCAGGGTGATGAGGCCAGATTCCACATGAGGTAAAAAGGCATCCTGTTGAGCTTTATTGAAACGATGAATCTCGTCAATAAAAAGCAGGGTGCGGACTTTAAGATTCCAGTTTTGGCGTGCGCGTTCGACTACTTGTTCGACGTCGGACTTATGGGCGGTGACGGCGGAAAGTTCGACGAAATCAGCGTCGAGTTCTTTGGCAATAATGCGAGCGAGGGTGGTTTTGCCGGTGCCGGGAGGGCCCCAGAAGATGAGATTGGTAGGTTCTTTAGATTTGATTAACTCTGTGAGAATTTTACCCTTACCGATAATATTTTTTTGCCCAAAAACCTCGTCGAGACTTTGAGGTCGCATGCGTTCGGCGAGAGGCTTTCTTAAATCGGTAAATTCCATAGTTCTAGTTTAACACAGAGAGAAAAAATGGTATAATAAGAAAAAATAAAGGAGAAATATGGCTGATTTTAACAAAATCTTGACCCCAGGTGACTACGAAAATGGTGAACTTAATGTCGTCATCGAAATCCCTACTGGTTCAAATCACAAAATCGAATGGGACCGCAAAAATGCTTGCTTCATGCTTGACCGCGTCGAGCCAATGGCATTTGCAAAACCTTGTAATTATGGTTTCATCCCACAGACTCTTGATGAGGATGGCGATGAACTTGACGTTTTGATGATTACCGATCAGCCTCTTACTACCGGTATTTACATGAAGGCTCGCATTCTTGGCGTGATGAAGTTCGTTGATTCCGATGAGGTTGACGATAAGATTATTTGTGTGCCAGAAGACGATCGCAATAACGGGGATAAGTATCAAACTTTGGAAGACTTGCCAAAGCAATTGATCCGCCAAATCGAATTCCACTTCAATCACTATAAAGATTTGAAGAAACCTGGTACTACCGAAGTGAAAGGTTTCTTTGGTGCTGAAGAAGCCAAAGAAGTTGTAAAAGAAGCAATTGCTCGCTGGAACGCTCAGGCCTAATTAATTTAAGAAACAAAATAAATCCCTCCGGGGATTTATTTTTATTTAAAGGTTAATGTAAGAAATTGGATTTAGTTAAGTCAATAAGATTATAAATATTTGACTGGTGTATTCTTTTTAGAATGATTATTTAGCGTTCATTGAGGACGCGTTCTTCAAGATTACGGCCGAGCGAAGTGAGTTTTGTTGGATTAAAATTTTGATTAAGTGAAATGACGATATATTTGCGGTCTTCGTAGTTTGGTAAATCTTTGAATTCGAGGATGGAAAATTCACTAAAATACGGGATAGTGTTTGCGGTAGTTTCGGTTTTTAATTTGGCGGAAGCGTAATCGAAGATGGTGGCTTTGTTAATACCGGAAACTAAGGCAAAGTGATCGCCAGTGATGAGAAGATGTGCGAAGAATTTATCCCAGTTTTCAGACTTAAGATTTTCGGAATTATAAATAAACTTAACAAGTTTTAGATAGTCAGTCGCGGTGAGGGTGATGTTGTTTTCAGAAATTTTGAGATGCTCCAGATCCATTTTAGCGAGAAGATTATTGAGTATGGCATCGGAAAGTTCAGCGCGGAGAGCATCCTTGCAGTTGGTATTTTCGGAAGTGAAAAGTTCATTTATACAATCTTGACGAGAGAGTGCGGTTTGATTTTTGAGATTAATTTGGTCGTCGGAATGAAAACTTCCGTCACTGAGGCGACGATAATTTTCGTAGGCGACCAGGAGACTAACGAGATTTGGGTCAGTGAAGGTTTTAGTGTCGTTAAAGCGACCAACGATATCGGAGTTATTAAGGTCATAAATTAGCACCGATGACTCTTCGGTAATTCCCTGGCTGCGACGCCAATCGTCGATGAGATATTGTAAATCAATACGATGCGGCGCACGTTTTTCGGTAACTTTAGCAATCTCCGGTTTTTTATTTTCGACTTTTTCAGCAGTGTTTGAAAGGAGTTTAAGTAAAGATACTACGCCAAAAGCGATGGCAAATACACCAATAATAGTACCGAGTACGATAAAGAAAATTTTGAGAAAACTAGGTTTACTATTTTTGGCTAATTCTTCGAGATTAATATCGTCTTGCATCTTAAAATTATTTTATCATATTTAGCATATGCGGTATAATATTAAGCATATGAGCTTTTTGAAAGGACTTTTTAAAAAAGAAGAAGCGAAAGCGAATTCTTTAGTGAATGTAAAATCGCCGAGCGGGAGTTTGGTTTTTGAGTTTAGTTTAAAAAATGGTAGTCCGAGCTATCGGGTGCTAAAAAATCAAGAAGTATTACTGAGTAATTCTAGATTAGGTTTCGAAATTTATAACGAAAAACCGATTGCGGATAATTTGGGGGTGGTGAGGATTTTGCCAAAATTTAAGGATGAAACTTGGCAGAGCGTGGTGGGGGAAACTTTGAATATTGTAAATAAATATAATGAGACAACTTTTTACCTAGCGGAGCGCGAGAAGGAAGGGCGGATTTTTACTCTGAGAGTACGAGTCTTTGATGAAGGGGTAGCTTTTCGTTATGAATTCCCACCGCAGCCAGGTTTTCAGCGCATGATTATTACGAATGAGTTAACGGAATTTAATCTGGATATTCATGCGAAAAGTTGGTCGATGCCAGCCTTTACCCTGGCGCGATCGGAAACGGATTATGAGGAGCGGGCGATTTTTAATCTGACCGGTTCGAGGCAGACGCCATTTACTGCAGAGCTTCCGAGTGGTAAAATTTTGTCAATTCACGAGGCAGCACTAATTAATTACGGTTCGATGACTTTGGGGTTGAATAAAATCGGGCGGCTGGAGGCAAATATCACCCCACTGTCAGATGGTATGAAGGCTTATTTGACGCTACCTTTTGAAACGCCATGGCGAGTAGTGATGGTGGCGGATTCTGCTGTGCAACTGACGAAAAATAAGATGATTTTAAGCTTGAATCAAAGTCCGAGAATGAATTTTGATTGGGTGGAACCGATTAAGTTTTTGGGAATTTGGTGGGCGATGCTGATTGGAGTTTGGAGTTTTACAGCTTCCGAACGACAGGGTGCGACGACGGAACATGCGCTGGAGTATTTTGATTGGTGTGAAAAACTGGGGATTTCGGGGCTCTTGATTGAGGGGTGGTCGGACAAAAATCTTGCGAAAAAACTCGATAAACAGAAGATTTTGGCGAGTGCGAAGCAGAAAAATATTGAAATTGTGGCACAATGTGAGACCGCGAGTCAGATTGATAATTATGAAAAGAATCTGGTTAAGCAATTTGACGAGTTGGAAGCACAAGGGGTGCGTTATTTGAAATTGGATTATTCAGGTCCGAAGATGTTGATTAAGGGCCGTGAAGAATATCATCAGTCACAGGCGGGAGTGTTGCATTTTAGTAATGTCTTGAAGCTAGCGGCGCAGAAAAAAATGATGCTAAATGTGCATGAATCGATCAAGGGTACGGGGATCGAGCGAACTTACCCGAATTTACTCTGTACGGAGGGGGCTAAGGGGCAGGAATATGAAGGGGGTGGTCTAAATTCGAAACACGCGGTGATTCTACCTTTCACGAGAATGCTCGCCGGTGGCTTTGATTTTACGCCGGGAATTTTTGATTTAAATAATCCAGCGAAAAAAGTTTATTCTACTTTGGCAAGACAGTTAGCTTACTATGTGGTGTTTCATTCTGGCATGCAGATGCTGGCTGACCGTCCAGAATCTTACGAAAAATATCGCGACTCACTCTCATTTATCCAGAAAGTGCCAGTGAATTTTGAGATTGAAGTGCCGCTGCTTGGAAAAATCGGTGAATATTATGTGGTGGCTAGGCGCGGGCGAGGGGAGACGGACTGGTATATTGGTGGTATCGTCGATGATATGGCGCGTACGATGAAAATTAAGTTAAGTTTCTTGGAAAAAGACGTGAAATATAATGCTTTTATATTCCGTGATGGTGACATAGCGGATTTTCGCATGAACCCAACGGATCTTAAAATTGAGCGCCTGGTGGTGGATGCAGAAGATGAACTGGAAATTCCGGTGGTGAGCATGGGTGGTTTCGCGGTACGATTAATGAAGGTTTAAAACAGAGATAACCTGGAGATAAACTCCAGGTTTTTTGATAAAAAATAACAGATATTACGTAGAGACCGTCTCTACGTTAGATTATGAAAAATAACAGATATCGTGTAGAGATGGTCTCTACGTTAAGTCAATTCTGCGGTCAGAATTAGACGTTCGGTGTAGTCGTGTCCAGAGATTTTTTCACCATGGCAGGTCATCAGGGTGATAGTCGGGGTGGATTTTTTGGTCAAGAGTTTTGACATGTCGATATCGGATTTTTGCTGAATTTTACGAGTTTTGATTTGGTAAGTTTGGTCACCAAAACGAAAAGTATCGCCGACCTTTAATTTATCTAAATTCTGAAAAATTGTAGTAGAGTGACCAATAATAAAATCGTGATTTTGATTAGCGTGATAGACGCCGGCGATGCGTTCCGGTGAAGTGAGAGTATTTTCATCACTAATCTCGAGCGAGCGAATCGGTGAGGTGAGGTTGATTTTGGGAATTTCGAGTATGAGGTTGGTATTAGCTTCTACGGTTTGAGGCTGAAAAGCTAAAAAGGTAAAAATCAGAAAAAAGCATAGATATAATGCGCCAAAAACACCAAAAATTGATGATTTCTTGATTTTCATAATGCTCCCGTTTATAAGTTTATTTTAGCAAAAGCTTATGCTTAAAACAAGAGATTGGGGGTGGTTTTATGCTAAGAAAAATATTTAAAACGATGAACCAAAGTGTGCTTTATTTAAGAAAAAAAACAGGGGTAGATTTTCCTGTTTTTATAAAAAATTAAATAGAATCGTAGGGTTCGCGGATCGGGAAAGAAATGGAAGTGCCGAAGCCGAGACGGGATTTAATTTTGGCACCAAGTGCGGAATATTGTTCACTACTATCGACGGTCATCACGACACTATCATCGGTAATCACGAGATGATATTTGGCTGGGGTGATATCGATGCTCTGGGCGGAAGTGGCGTTCATAGAGATTAGGATATTCCCCTTAGTCGGATTTTTGAGGCGTGAATTAAGGTAACCGATGATGAATTTGATGATGTCAGTATAGTTTTCAACTTGGTGACGACGACGAATCACGTCAAGATCGAGATTAACGCCAATTTTTTCAAGCTTAATGAGATATTCACGATATATTGGGTCGATGATGTCCGAAAGATACATGAATTTGCGATCAAAAACACTGGTGTGAACCTTGGTGGCATCAAGAAATTTAGAGATAGATTGCCCTTGCATAAACATATTATATCATAGACCTGGATTATGTTTTTTAAGCATTTCACGGTGCGCGCGGTAATTTGGGTCATGGCTTTCGACTTCCTGCCAAAAAGCTTTGGAGTGGTCGGGATGATTAATGTGGGCGAGTTCGTGAATAATCAAATAATCACGTAAAACTTCGGGTACTTGCATGAGGCCGATATTCATGGAAATAGTAAATTCATATCCGCCGAGGAGGGATTTTTTGCGACGAGTACAAGAACCCCAGCGCGTAGACTGGTGCTTTAAAGTTACTTTGTCATAATGATAGCCATAACGCTTCGCGAGATATTCAAGACGGTAGGGTAAATATTCTTTGGCTTGTTTCATAAGTAGCTTTTTTTGGGCGTCTCGAGCGCGTTGTGTAGCAGGGTCAGCTAAATTTAGACCGCGTAAACGGTCACGCATGGAATCGAGGCTTTTTTGAATTTGGCGGTCGGAGACGAAGGACGGGACCGACATTTGTAGTCGGCCAGAAGTGGAACGTGAAAAAGAAATGTTTTTGGCTAAGGAGTTACGGCGAACAATAATTTCACCAAATTCAGAATCGGCGAGAATCATTTTGGAGTTGAGCTAGGACGTGAGAAAGCTGGGTCTCAAAAGTATGTTTACCAGAGAGGATGATTGGTTTTTCAATCTCAGCTGGGGCTTCCATAAGACGGATGCGGCGGTCGTATTCTTCCTTGGCGCGCGCAATCGAGCGAAGCTTAAGCTTAAGGCGCAGCTTGATAGTGTTAATATCGGTCTGAATCCAAACCAGAGTCGGCGCATAACCAGATAGTTTCAATAGTTTACGCACGGAATTACGCTCGTCTTCGGTATCGAGACCGCCTTCAATCACGATATTCTGACCGGTTTTAGCAATCGCCTCGAGGACGACGTGAATTTGTTTCTCAGTGAAGTCCGCTTCTTCACGCAAGGCTCGAAGATCGTAGTAAGGAGCCTTGAAACGTTGTGAGAATTTTTCACAAAATGTAGTTTTTCCACTACATGGCGCACCGAATACCAGGATAGCTCGAGGTCTTGTTTTCTTTTTACCTTCCATATTGGTGATATTATATCATGGAAGTAATTAGGTGAACAAATAATTTAAAATTTAAAGCTGATTTATGAGCTTTGATTTTTTACTGAGACGTTTTAATTCAGAATCGAAAGGGCGGTAATAAGATTTCGTGAGGGCGGAGGAGTTGGCGAGGAGAATTTGCGACGGAAAATAAAATAACCAACAAATAAAATTAGCGGGTTGATAAAGAAAAATCGGGAGAAATTGCATGCGTGAGAAAAAAGAAATTAAGACAGTGAGATCGCAGGCGATAAAAAGCATAAAACCAATAAAATTACAGATGGCGGCACGACGAAAACGGGGAGTTTTGCGCTTTAACCATTGGACGGCCAGACCAAGATTAAGGATGAGCGAGCTACCATAGGCGAAGCCGGCGGCATAAATTGTTGGAATTTGATAAAAATGGGTAAAGATAAATAATAAGATAATAAAAAAGCTCCAAGCGATAAAGAATTTGGGGCTGACATCGGCGTAGCGTGAGGTGTGAAAATATTGGGCAAAACAGAATAAAATAATGCCAAATGGCGAGATATTATCGATCGCCAGTACGACGTCGGCGGTGAAAGTGAAAAGAAGCGCGGCTTTTAAGAGGTAGTCTTTTGGCGCGAAGAAACTAGTGTAGATTAAACAGGTGAGAATAGTGGAGACTTTAACGAAAGTCGCAAGGGTGAGAAGAAAATCTGGGACGAGGTGACCAAAAATCAAATTTAAAAGGCCGACGAGGAAGAAATAGGCGAACATGATGGACCAAAGTGTCAGCCAAAAATTAAGATTAGTAAGAAGTCTGAACCAGAAATTTTGAATCTGAGTTTTCATGATTGGTTAAATTAAGTATAACCGATTTGAGATAAAAGTTTAAGTGCTGGAGAAAGATAATCGATTTAGAGATTTAAGTGCTAGAGAAATATGTTATAATAAAAAAGCCTAGGGGCGTAGTACAACGGTTAGTATAGCGGTCTCCAAAACCGTAGATCATGGTTCGATTCCGTGCGCCCCTGCCAGATTAGCTCGAGAGAGCTATTTTTTATGGCAAAATTTTGGCACAGAAAAAATCTCCCATAAGGAGAGGGAGATTTTAGCGCTTCTTCTCTTTCACTTCGTTACGGCCAAGGTTTTTCTTGGTTTCAGTGAAAACGACGTGCTTGCGAAGAATTGGATCGTATTTCTTCAAGCTAAGCTTGTCTGGGGTGTTCATGGTGTTTTTCTTGGTATAGTATGCACGGATACCAGATTCCTCTGAAACGAGACCGACGAGCTTGCGTTTGGTATTACTCTTTTTTGACATGATTGGGACTATTTTACCATAAGATATGAAATCTGTAAATAAATGCACTAAAAATCGGGATAGATTTCGTCAAATTCAATATAGGTATCGGTTTTTTTGTTCGACAAACTCTTCGACGGCCTGAATATTGGCTTCGTGGGGTTCCAAAGCTTTAAAAGGCATAAACTGGGCGGCCCGGGCAGTGCGAGACATTGGTGGATGATGTGGGAGACGTGGCGGGTGAAGATTATAGAGACCTCGATATGGGTCGGGTGGAGTGATTCCCGGCTTCTTAGCTTCTGGTAAATTAGGCACGGTGACCTCCAATCTGTTGGTTGCGTTCGCGCATGGTGGAACCTTCGAGATAGCTAGTGCCACGCAAAATGGCATTTTTGCCGTATTTTTGCTTGATTAACAGGGTGGCTTGTTCGAGATTTTGATTACGCTTAGCGCGTGTGGCGATTTCTGGGCTTTTGAAGAGGTCTAATTGCGTGATTATCTTTTCGGCGGATTTGAGGTGACCGAGGGTGAGATTAAGCTTCTTGACTGGACGAGTGGGATCGAGAATTTGGGTGAAGATTTGTAAAAAATATTCAATAATCAGGTTGCTTTCGTCGGTGTATGAAAAAGATTTGGAACCATGAGCGAACGGTTTAATAGATTTGGAATCGGCGGTCTTATCATAAGAGAGATGTAGGGTGAGGTTATTCGTGAGGAGTTGCTTTTCGTGTAGTTCATGGCAGAGTTTGTCGGCCATTTCGACGAGAATATTGCGAAGTTTTTCAAAATAAAGTCCGGTAGCGAGGACTTGGCCGGAACTAATACTGTGATCCTTGCGGCGATAAGATTTAATATCGGCAATAGTGGTGGGTTCGATTCCCCAAGCGTGGTCGATAATTAGTTCAGCGTTGACGCCGAATTTACGATAAAGTTTTTCAGAGGCGGTGAGACTAAACCGGGCGAGATCGCCCATAGTATAAATGCCAAAATTGTGAAGAGATTTACTAATCCCGGGACCAATCCGCCAAAAATCGGTGAGCGGTTGATGTTGCCAGAGTAATTTGCGATAAGAAGTCTCATCGAGTGAAGCGATGCGTACGCCGTCAAGGTCGGCGGTTTGGTGTTTGGCGAGAATATCCATGGCAATTTTGGCCAGATAGAGATTACTGCCAAGGCCAGCGGTAGCGGTGATACCAGTATGCCCTAGAACATCTTTGATGATAGTGCGCGCGAGCTGTTCGGCATCCATTTCGTAGGTACGAAGATAGCTGGTAATGTCAAGAAAGGCTTCATCGACAGAGTAAACATGAATATCCTCGGTAGCAACATAGGCGGCATAAATAGCAAAAATCTCAGAACTCACTTGAAGATAGTCGGCCATGGCAGGTTTAGCGATAATAAAACTACCACGAGGGACTTTTTCATAGACTTCAAAAAGACGGGCCCGACCATAGATACCGAGGGCTTTTAGGGCGGGTGAGACGGCAAGACAGATAGTTTTTTCGGTACGTGATTCATCAGCGACCACGAGACGAGCGGTCAAGGGGTCGAGCCCACGTTTCACGCATTCCACGGAAGCATAAAAAGACTTGAGGTCAATCGCTAGATAGGTCCGCTTGGAATTTACTTGTTCCATGCTATTTATTATATAAAAAGGTCAGAAAAAAGGGCCCCATAACGGGACCCAATTTTTGACATTTGTGGGGTTAAGGTGCGTGTAAAATTTAAGTTAAGTTGAAGTTTCGATTACGGTTTCCGAGAATGGCACCGAATCTTTGAGTTTAGTATTTCTCTCTTTGAAGTAATGTTTTACAAATGGAATCAGATGATCCTTCATAAGCTTGAAGTGTAATTTGTGATCAGCTTCCGTATATTGCGTAAAGTTCATCCGAAATAGCCGGTCAGCATCTTCATATTCCTCCTGAGTAAGAAATTTCTGCTCTAAGGCTAATTTAAAACCATATGAACTAAAATATTCCCTACTGATAGATACTTTTTGGTCAAAATTATAGTCGCGTCTAAAATGTATGAGGCGACTAAGCAAAGCGGCTTGGTGTTTGAAATCCTTATTGCCGAGCTTAGTTAATCCAGTCAGGCTAAAGGGCCCGAGCAGGATTTTGGTATTACGATTCCGAATCGTGCAGCCAGTATGACTGCGGACGCGTTTACTAAAACTAATCAAATCCTTGTCTGGGTGATACTCCATCTTGATGACCTCCCATTCCTGGATGGCCTCATCGTAAGTATCAGCAACAGATGAAGCAATGAGACAACGCTGATATTCCGCATAAGGAACGTCAAACTGCATCTTCTTAATACGATGGATAAACATCGATTACATCACCTCCTTCATTGGACTTCTGTAATACTGGTGAACAAAAATCAGACAAGTTTTTGAATTCGTAAGTCTTAGATACTGATTCAAAGGCGGGCGTTAACTCTATAAAATGGGTAATTATGTAGAGTTGCTCGTTAGAATCAGGTGTTCGAAATACTTCTTTTGGTAGTACCTGTACAATAGAATCAAGTGGTGGCAGTTGATAATGCTCATCTTCTCGCATAGCGCGCAAAGCTTTATTAATCATCTCGTGTACTTCACTTGATCGAATTTCGAGTGCCCGGGCAATTTGATTAATTTTCCAGGGTTCATGAATGTCGATACCAAAAAATAGATCAA
>JABCPS020000020.1 GCA_013332955.2 Candidatus Saccharimonadota bacterium
GATTACCGGCCAAGCTTCCACCTCTAGACTAGCAAAGAAATCTATTGCTACCTTCAAAATTCGTAAAGGTATGGGTGCCCCAGTTGGTTACCTCACTACTTTACGTAACGACAAGATGTATGAATTCGTTGACCGCTTCATTAACATTGCTTTGCCACACGTTCGTGACTTCCACGGCGTGCCTAGCAAATCTTTTGACGAACAAGGCAACTACTCAGTCGGTCTTAAAGAACAAACCGTCTTCCCAGAAATTACCTTCGAAGATGCATCTGTTCTTCACGGCCTTGAAATCACCTTCATCATCAAGAACGGTTCAAAAGAAGCTAGCCGTAAATTATTAGAGGCATTTGGTATGCCATTCGAGAAAAAGGAGAACAAATAACATGGCCAAAAAGTCTGCAGTACTCCGTGACCTCAAGCGTCAAAAAATGTACGATAAGTACAAAGCAAAGCGTGCTGAACTTAAAGCCGCTGGCGACCTCGAAGGTCTTCAGAAGCTACCAAAAAATTCCAGCCCAACTAGGTTAAAAAATCGTGATATGCTCGACGGTCGTCCACGTGGCTACATGCGCCGCTTTGGTCTCAGCCGTATTAGCTTCCGCGAAAAAGCAAGCAAGGGTGAAATCCCTGGTGTAACAAAGAGTAGCTGGTAGAAAGGATAAGATATGTCATTACAATCAACAGATCAAATTGCCGACCTTATCACTCGTATCCGCAATGCTATTCTCGTCAACAAAAACGAGATTGTTGTACCAACTTCTAAACTAAAGCTTGCTGTACTAGAAGGTCTCAAGAAAACCAAGTTTATCGCTGACTTCTCTATCGAAGAAGCAAAACCACGCAATTTCATCCACGTCTTGATTAATCAAGCTGATGAAATCGCTCGTATTAACGAAATTACCAAGGTCAGTAAACCTGGTCGCCGTGTTTACACTTCCGCCGATGATCTTCCAAAGGTCAAATCCGGTCGTGGTGTCATCCTCGTCTCGACTTCAAAAGGTATCATGACCGGTGAGGAAGCTCGCAAGGCTCGCCTCGGTGGTGAAATCTTAGTCAAGGTTTGGTAATAAACTAGAAAAAAATAAGGGCAGAACTCCTGGCCTTATTTTTATGCTAAAATTAATCTGTATCTCGTCCGACGAATATGTACTTTAAGTTAGGACATCACATCTTTCAGAAAGAGAGGTGAATACCATGTTGCTCAGTAAAAATCAAATCTACGAGGACATCATGGCAGGCAAAATTAGAATAATCAATGCATGGTCTATTAAACATAGTGTCCATTCGGATAATAAGACCCTTAATTTACCGATTTACTCCATTATTAACGACCTGATAACTAAACGAATCGACGAAGCAGAAATTCCTGCTGGCTTCCATTTTCAAGGACTTAAGATTGCTACCCAATTGGAGATTCTTCAAGATCTAGATGTACTAAAGATTGAAAATCGTCGATACACTAGACAGCTTGACGCTCCAGCCCATATTCGTCGTATCAATTTTACGACGCTGGAAAAACGCCAAATCATCAAAAATCATGTGAGAAGAAGATCCTCTAAATTTGTCGTCGATGCATGTTTTGGTGATCCCTTCCTAATCACTTTTGGCGGAGAAGAAATTCCGGTTTTAATCTTTAACACAATGGTTAACTACGCATTCAGAACCCAGATATCCGTAGTTTATCCAGAGCTTTTCAGTAATTTACCTCCAATACCACCGCCTGAACCAGTCAAACCCTACACCTTGAGACGTGAAAAAAGAAAGCTTACTTGGTTTCGGGATATTTTATCGGACCTGCGTCTCTGGTCTTAATCTAGACCAATCCTAACCACCCCTTCCTTCCGGAGGGGGTATTTTTTTGACAAAAAATAATTTAAGCATAAGCTAGATTGACAAATAAGTATAAAAATGATACAATATAACAATCAAAGATTTGAATCTTTGATTGTAACTTATAAATTTGGTAAAACTAACCTATTACTTTGTCGAAACATATTTTTCTATTTTTAAAAGGGGGAAATTATTATGAAAAATAATTTTAATGAAAAATTAGATGTTTTTATGATGGCCATTTCAAGTTTATTTGCTGTAGCTGTGATTATTTACTTATTCTATAGTATTTTATCTCAAATATCTACAATAAATGAATTTGGCACGCTCGCATCCTTAGCAATACTAAGTCTATTTCTAGCATTTATCGTATTTGAAACAATAAAATGGGACTAGATTTTCACCAAGCCCTCTCCATCCGGAGGGGGTATTTTTTTTGACACAAAAATTTAAAGTTGTATAATAATATTCAGTTAAACAATCAGTTTAATGCAACTTATTTTGTATTTTGTAATGAAGTTTACTTCTGTATTTATCGAGGAGGGGAAGATGGCTATTAACAGAAAAAATCAAGAAAAACGTGACGAATATCGAGTTCAAATAATTAATGATCATGAAATGAAAATTACCGGCAAGAACTACTACTGTCATAAAATTAAGATTAATGACAAATGGGAGATTATGCAGCTTGCGCATAGGATGATGAAGTCCGATCGCCCGTATTATCGTCGTTAAATCCTTGAATTTAAGCTTCACCAACCCTCACCGAAAGGTGGGGGTATTTTTTATAAAAATCTAAAGCACAATTCTAAAATCTTTATATTTATCAGCAAATACTTCTTCGATTGTCTTGTGCGTTTTCTCCAAATATTTCTTCACCAAATAATATCCCGATGAATAGCCAGACCAGCGTGGTAATTTATTATTACCAGTAAAGAAAATCGTATTATAGTCATAATTTTTATCGTCAAGATTACCGCGAAGCTCATTTAGAATGCGTTTATTTTCTTCGTCACTGCGTTCCAGCATGGTTTTAGTGAAAAACTGCTTCTCACTATTGTTCTTGGCAAATTCTGTACCGAAATACGTCGCAATACCTTCCGAAATCATCCCGTCAAACAATGTATTCATCCATTCATCGTTCTTTTCCCAACGCGCAGCATGACCAAGTTCATGAACCAACATCTCTTTAAAACGCGGGATCGACATATTCTTCAAATCTAAAGCTAAAACAATAAAATCACTTGCATAAGTATATCCACCCACGCCATCTTCTGGAATGATTAATGAATAAGCACTCCCAGCTACCACCACATCAATATCCCAATCAATTTTCAATCTTGGAAAAGCATAAGACTCAACTTCTTTTACTGCCGTCAAAATAGTTTCCTTACTTTCATCAAGACTACCATTTGCATTAGCCAATAAGACATTTATTTTACTCATATTTTTATTATATATGTTTTAAGCTAAAGAGTAAAATCTCCTAGATTGATAATCTACTTATAAAATTATATAATATAAAAGTTACTATCCATGAGTTAGTGAAGTAAATTATTATTTAAAATACTTTGTTAACATCACGGGTACTGAAGTTTCTAGAAAAAAGGGGGTAAAAAATTGAAGAAAACCAAGAAAAAATCCACTCAGGAAATATCTCAATTACAAGATTTAATGCGTTATTATCCTTGGGATGATCTTTATGATCCACCCATTGACGCTAATCCTGAACAAGATTCAATGCGGTATACACCTTGGGAAGATAGCTATGGTCCGCCCATTGATATTAATCCTAGGCAAGACACCTTTGAAGACTATCCAGTTAGGCCTTCTCGAAGTGCACTTAACTTATTTCTCTTATTTAAGTTAATTTATGCTGGCGTTATCTTCTCAATTATGGTTTATAAATCAAGTATGAGCAGTGGAGACAAGATATGCGAAGGTCTTTTTTTGTTTATGGCGATAGCGGCATGTATCTTTATGGAAGATTTTGCAGAGAGGACAAAATCAAAAATAGCTAAATCAAATTATGGAGCTAAAACATTTATCATTATGGTGGCCTACGCGGTCTATATTTTATGCTGTTGCATCCTTCGATATGATAATCAAATGGATAATATGGAACTATTATTTATATTGACTCTAATGAGTATAACTAATGAAGTTCTGCAAATTGTAGATTGTGTATATTCAGAACAAAAGAATTATACTAAGCTCTCTGGCTTTAAATACACCTGGATGATATTACTACCAATATTGCTAACATTACAAATTTACGGTAATTTACCATTTAAATATGTAACCTGCTTTATTTTGATAAATATCCTAGCAACTGTCGGTGCAGAGATAACCTCAATGCTTTTTCTATCTGGAATATTTCCAGGGTACTACATTTATTGAAAAAGTATCTTATTGCTATCTAGTCCGTCAACTAAGTAAAATTTTATTTACCCCTTCCGTCCGAAGGGGTATTTTTTATTTTTCATCTTGAATTAAGGCTTAAATTATGTTAAAATTAATCGAATATTAATTGAAAGGAAGATATGAGTCGTATCGGAAAACAACCTGTACAGATTCCTGCAGGAGTGACAATCACGGTCGGCGAACAGTTCATTACTGTTGCTGGACCAAAGGGTTCACTCGAGGTTCCTGTGCAAAAATTCGTTGTGACTAAGGTCGAAGACGGTCAGATTATCGTTACTCGTGAGAATGACGAAGCTGAAGCTCGTGCCTGGCATGGTCTACAACGCGCACTTCTAAACAACGCCGTTACTGGTGTTTCCAAAGGTTTCGAGAAAAAACTTGAAATCAATGGTGTAGGTTATCGTCTTTCCGGTGGCCCAAAAGAAATTGAGATGTCTCTTGGTTTCTCCCACCCAGTGAAATACGTAGCCCCAGAAGGTATCGAATTAAAAACTAACAAGATGGAAATCATTGTTTCCGGCATTGACAAACAAAAAGTTGGTCAAGTTGCTGCTGAAATTCGCGCCTTCAAGAAACCTGAACCATACAAGGGTAAAGGTATTAAATATGCTGACGAAGTAATCCTTCGCAAGGCTGGAAAGGCAGGGAAGAAATAATGAATAAGTTGTATCGCCAAAAACGTACCCGTGCAAAAATTCATGGTACTGAAGTTCGCCCACGCTTGAGCGTTAACATCAGTAATCTTCACGTTTCTGCTCAAATCATCAATGACGACACCATGACTACTTTAGTCTCCGCTACCACTGTTGGTACCAAGCTAACCGGTTCTAAGACTGAAAAAGCCGCTAAGATTGGTGAAGAAATTGCCAAAAAAGCTAAAAAAGCAAATATCACAAAAGTTGTATTCGATCGTGGTGCTTTCGCCTACGCTGGCCGCATGTCAGCTCTAGCCGATGCAGCTCGTAAGGAAGGATTGGAGTTCTAATATGGCCGAAGCAAATTCTACCGCTCCTAAGCAACCAAAAGTAGTGAACAAAGCTGGCACCCTCAAAATGTCTGACGATGTCGCTGCCACCAAGCAAACTCGCGATATGGCTGGTCGCCCAATGCGCCGCAATAATCGCCGTGATCGCGTCCGTGGTGAAGCTGCACCAAAGGAATTTGAAGAAATCACTATCAATATCGATCGTGTTTCTCGCACCGTTAAAGGTGGTCGCCGTATGCGCTTCAAAGCTCTTGTTGCTATTGGAAATAAGAAAAACAAAGTTGGTGTAGGTGTCGCTAAAGGCGCCGATGTTACCTCCGCTGTTCAAAAAGCTACCCGTGTAGCTAAGAAAAACATGGTAACCTTCCACATGTCTGGCGAAACTATCTGCCACGAAGTGGAAACCAAAGTTACTGGTGCTCACGTTTTGATGAAGCCAGCTGCCCCTGGTACTTGTATTATCGCCGGTAGCATCGTTCGTTCCGTAATTGGCTTAACTGGTATCAAGAACTTGATCTCCAAGTCTCTCGGTTCTACCAACAAGGTCAACATCGCTTACGCCGTTATCGATGGTCTCAAAGCTCAGGTTCCACGCTCTAAATGGAATACTACTGCTACCAAAGAAAAGGAGAGCAAGTAATGAAATACAATGATCTAATCGTCGAAGCTAATACCCGCCCAACTCGTGCTGGTCGTGGTATTGCCGCTGGTCGTGGTAAGACTGCTGGTCGTGGTACTAAGGGTCAAAAAGCCCGTACTGGTCACCGCAAAATGCCTGCTACCTTCATGGGTGGTCAGCGCGCTATGATGCAAGCTGTACCTAAGCTCAAAGGTTTCAAATCTATCCACGCCAAAGCTGAAGTCGTCTACACTGACATCCTTAATGCCTTATCTGGTAAAGTCGATAACTTCACCCTTTTCGAAGCTGGTTTCATTACTAGCCCATTCGTCAAGGTCAAGGTTATCACCCGTGGTGAACTCAACAGCAAAATTAATCTCGAAACCCAATTTATCTCTAAATCTGGTCTCGAAATGCTCAAAAAAGCTGGTGGTTCATTCACTAAGAATCCAGTACCAAAGCGCTTGAAAAAGCAAAACGACTAATTAGTCCGAAATAACCCCCGTAATTAACCCGGGGGTTATTTTTTTATCTTTAAAAACTTAGGTAAACATGGTAATATAGATTAATAAATAGAGAGGATTCCATGCATTTTAAGACGATTTTGAAATCTCTAAAAAACAAAGACATGCTGAAACGCATTTTTATCGTGTTAGGTATTTTGGTCGCTTACCGTTTGCTCGCACATATTCCAGTGCCAATGGGTGACGCCAAGACCTTTAAGGATGCCGTTTCCAGCTTGATCTCCAAGTCAGATTTCACCGGTTTTATTAACTTAATTTCAGGTGGTGGCCTAGCCTCCTTTTCCATTATTTTGGTCGGACTTTCTCCATACATCACCTCTTCTATCGTCTTCCAGCTTCTCAGTAAAGCTATCCCAAGCCTCGAAGAGCTTTCCGAGGATGGTGAAACTGGTCGTCGCAAAATTAATCAATGGACCCGTATGCTTGCCGTACCTCTCGCCGTCGTGCAATCCATTGCCTATATTTACATTCTTTACCAATCTGTGGTCTCCTCGAATACCCTCAGCTTCACCCCGACTCCACGCGATTGGGTCGTCTCTGTTATTACCATGACTGCTGGATCCATTATCTTGATGTGGCTAGGTGAATTAATCACCGAGCAGGGTATCGGTAATGGTATTTCCATGATTATTTTTGCCAGTATTATTTCCCAATTCCCAAGCACCCTTGGCTCACTCGGTCAACAACTTTTCGATACCAAAAATGGCTCACTCAATCTTTTCGGTTGGTTAAACTTACCAGTCAACCCGGTACTATTCTGGGTCGCTCTAGCACTTCTGGTTGTCGTAATTTTGATTCTTTATTGGCTTGTCAAGCTCAATGAGGCTCAGCGCATTATCACTATTAATTATGCTAAGCGTATCCACGGCAACAGTGCCTACGGTGGCATTAAATCGATTTTGCCTCTAAAACTTATTTCTGCCGGTGTGGTGCCAGTTATCTTTGCCACCGCCTTCCTTTCACTTCCAGCTCTCGTCGGTCAGCTCATCTCTAGTATGGATAAGGGAAATACTATGGCTAAAACCATTAGTGAAATCTTCACCATGCCAAACGCCTCAAATTTTAAGACCCTCTATCCAAACGGCATCAATGCGCGTTGGTTCATCTATCCAGCCCTCTACTTCCTCTTAGTAGTATTATTTACCTACTTCTATACCTCAATCATCTTTAATACTAAAGAAATTGCCGATAATCTTCAAAAACAAGGTGGCTTCATCGAAGGTGTCCGCCCAGGTATGACTACGGCTAACTATCTAGAAAAAGTCATGACCCGCCTCAATCTTTTCGGCGCCCTCGCACTTGGCTTTATTGCCATGATTCCATTTATCACCGACTATGTCGCCATCATGCTCAGCGACGCTCCGATGGGCCTCTCCCTCTCCGGTACCGGACTGCTTATCGTGGTGACAGTAGCCCTTGAGAATCTCCGTCAGCTCGATTCTCGCGCCCTCATGGTAACTTACGACGATTATAAATAAGAAAGCTGGGTGGGATGTCTCTCGAAGTTAAATCAAAATCTAAAATCCTCATCAATCTACCATTCATCATCTTGGCTCTGGTTCTCATCATCGTCACTGCACGCCTCTATTTTTGGGAAGGTCATTATTATAAATCCAAAGAGGGTAGCGAAAGAATGTTACCTAAATCGAACCTCGATCTCGAAACCGACCAAACATCGGTCGACGAAACTCCAATCTCCGAAGATAAGACCAATTCCTACTCTGTCGCTTACGATAAACCTCGCTTCATGAGCATCGAGAAGCTCGGCGTCAAAAACGCTCGTATTCTCCCTGTCGGACTCACCGGAAAAGGCGCTATTAGTACCCCAAATAGTATTTTCGATGTGGGATGGTATACCGGCACCCTTCCTCCACTCACTGGCAAAACCGCGCTCTTCGTCGGTCATAACGGTGGACCTACCGCCGCCGGCGTGTTTAAACACCTAAACAGCCTCGTCGCAGGCGACCTGATTCAAATCGAAATGGGTGACGGCACCAAACTCACCTATCGTGTCTATGAAAATCAAACCGTAGCCCTAGCTGACGCTAATGAAAAAATGTCCAGCATGCTTGAATCTCCCGTCACTGGCCAAGATTCCATTAGTATTATTACTTGCACCGGCGCCTGGTCAGATGTGCAGAAAACCTATCTCTCACGCCAATTCCTCCGCGCCACTCTCGTCCAAGAAAGCTCGAAACGAAACTGACCCTCTAATAACGCGCCCAGTGCCTCTTATCTTCATGTTAATCCTACATTAGTACCAAATTATCAGATTTTAACCTCTTTACATTTTCTAAAATCCCTGGTAAAATAGGTAAATAATTTATGGCTAGTCAAAAGGAAGTGATCAAATTAGGCGGCACTGTCGTCGATGCATTACCAAATACTCAATTTCGAGTAGAACTTGAGAATGGTCATATTATTATTGCGCACATGAGCGGAAAAATGCGCAAAAACTTTATCCGTCTTGTGCCAGGTGACAAGGTAGAGGTTGAACTTACCCCTTACGATCTTACGAAGGGCCGTATCAGCTTCCGCCTTAAATAATATCAACCCTATTTTGGCGAACTCTGAAAAATATTCCGCTTTTTCATTAGTACCTGAAATAGATTAACAAGGAAAGGATTTTTACACAGTGAAAGTACGTGCAAGTGTAAAGAAAATCTCCCCTGATGATATCTATGTTCGTCGCAAAGGCGTGCTACGTGTCATCAACAAGAAAAAACCTAAGAATAAGCAAAGGCAGGGTTAAGCATGGCAAGAATTGCTAGCGTAGTCATCCCTTCCGAAAAGCAAGTATGGATTGCCCTTACTTACATTTTTGGTATCGGACGCACTACCTCAAAAGCCATCCTTGCGGAGGCCAAAATTGAGCCTACCACTCGGGTGAAAGATCTCACCGAGGCTGAGGAACAGAAAATCAACGACATTATTTCTAGCAAATATCAAGTCGAAGGTGATCTGCGTCGCCTCGTAACAAACAATATCAAACGCATTAAGGATATCAATTCTTATAAAGGTATCCGCCACAAGGCTGGTCTTCCAGTCAACGGCCAACGTACTCGTACGAACGCACGTACACGTAAGGGTAAGGCGATCGCGGTCGGTGGTACACAACCAAAAGCAGCAAGTAAAACCTAGTTAGTGGAGTAAATTATGACAGAAGAAGTTAGAACTGAAGAAGTCAAAGTCAACACCAAGAAAGGCAAGCGTATTGTCACCTCTGGTCAGGTCCACGTCAAGGCCACCTTTAACAACACCATCATTAGCATTTCCGACAAGAAAGGCCAAGTCCTCGCTCAGTCATCTGCTGGTGCTAACGGTTTTAGAGGTTCCAAGAAGGGTACAGCTTACGCTGCTCAAATCGCCGCTGAAAAAGCTGGTGAAATCGCCAAAAAAGATCACGGTCTGAACTCCGTCGACGTTTACGTCAAGGGTATCGGTCTCGGTCGTGATAGCGCCATCCGTGCTATCTCAGGTCTTGGCATCAAAATTGATAGTATAACCGACCAAACACCTATCGCTCATGGTGGTGTACGTCCTAAAGGAGAGAGGAAACCGTAATGGCACGAGATAAATCTCCAATTGTCAAACAAAGTCGTCGCGAGGGCTTTGCCCTAGCACCAAAAGCTCACAAAATCATGGCTAAAAAATCTGGTATTCCAGGTCAGCACGGTGATATGCGAGTTCGCGGTGGTAGTTTGTATCTTACCCAACTTCGCGAAAAGCAAAAAGTTCGTAGACTCTATGGTCTTCTCGAAAAACAATTTGCTAAATTGATGAAAGAAGCCCAAAAAGCCGAAGGTCTAACCGGTGAAATCCTTCTAGAATTCCTAGAACGCCGCGCAGATAACGTTGTTTTCCGCGCTGGTTTCGCTTCTACTCGTCGCCAAGCACGCCAACTTGTCTCTCACGGACACTTCACTCTTAACGGTCGCCGTATTGACATCCCTTCAATCCGCTTGAAGGCTGGTGACAAACTCGAAGTACGCGCTAAGTCTCAAAAGTCTGAATATTTCAAGAATCTCGACAACATCGTCGCTGCCAGTGGTGTTACTCCACTCAGCTGGATGAAGTCTGATGCTAAGAAAATGACTATCGAAATTACTGGCAAGCCAAAACGCGAAGAAGCCGAAGCAGGCATTAACGAACAACTAATCGTTGAGTATTACTCACGCTAAGGAGAACAATGACAACAAAAGTAATTCACGAAGCAAATCTTGCAGAAGTCATCGACGTATCCGAGAACTGTGCCTCATTTGTAATCAAGCCACTTTACTACGGCTATGGTAACACTTTAGGCAACTCTCTCCGCCGCGTCTTACTCTCAAGTATTAAGGGTGCTGCAATTACTTCCTTCAGTATCGAAGGTACTACTCACGAATTCACTGCAATCGAAGGTATTCGTGAAGATGTCGTCGACATCATGCTCAACCTTAAAAACATTCGTTTTAAGAGCCACTCCGACGCTCCAGTCGAGCTTACTCTTGAAATCAAAGGTAGCGAACAATCCAAAAAAGATGGTGACGCACGTGTCGTCGCCGGCGATATTAAACTCACTAACGAAGTTGAAATCGCTAACCCAAACCAGGTAATTTGTCACATTGATGATCCAAATTACACTTTGAAGATGCGTTTCATCGTCGAATCTGGCCGTGGTTATCTTACTATTGAGCGCTCAGCCGAAGAACGCATCCACAGCGACATGATCGCCCTCGATGCCGTCTTCACCCCTGTAATTCGCGTTCGTTTCAATGCTGAAAACACTCGTGTTGGTCAAGATATCAATCTTCAACAATTGACTATCACCGTCGAAACCGATGGTACCATCACTCCACGCGAAGCCTTCGAAGAAGCCGCTGCGATTCTCGTGAATCAATACCAGGCTCTTGCTGGAAAAACTGTCGCTGACACCGCTCCAGCTCCAGGCTCCAAGAACGAGCAGGAAGATGCTGGTCTAATGCTTCCAATCGAAGAATTAGGTCTTTCAGCTCGTACTGCCAACGCTCTTGTGAACAACGCAATTCACACTATCAGAGACCTCGTTGTCTTGTCTGAAACCGACCTCAAGGACCTCAAAGGCTTCGGTCAAAAGGCTCTTGATGAAGTCAAAAATAAACTTAAGGAGTTAAATATCTAATGCATCGCCACGGATATAAAGGCCGCAAGTTCGGCCGTGAAACCGACCAGAGAAGGGCACTACTACGTGGGCTGATGTGCTCTCTGATCAAATACCAGTCGATCACCGTGACTCTAGCTCGCGCTAAAGAAATGCGCCGCTACACCGAGAAGCTTATCACCATCGCCAAAAAAGGTGGTCTCGCTAATCGCCGTCTCCTCATCGCAAGATTGGATGACCTTGAAGTTGCAGCCCTCTTGATGGATGTTATTGCTCCTCAAATCGAACGTGATTCTGGTTACCTCAGAATTGAACGCGCTGGCTTCCGCAAGGGTGACCACGCTGAAATGGGTACTATCTCATTTGTCGATTCTATCAATCTAAACAAGGAGGCTAAATAATGAAGACTTTTAGCCAAAAATCCGCTGAAATCAAGCGCGAATGGTATGTTATCGATGCCGCTTCTTTACCACTTGGTAAATTAGCCGTTGTCATCGCTGACAAACTTATGGGTAAGTCTAAAGTTACTTACACTCCACACATTGACAATGGTGACTACGTCATCGTCTTGAACGCTAAGAACATCCAAGTTACTGGCAACAAGATGGTTGAAAAAATGTACTACCGTCACAGTGGCTTCCCAGGTGGTCTCACCGAGCTCAAACTCGAAGAAATCATCGAGAAGAACCCAGCTTACGCCATCAAAGAAGCTGTCAAAGGCATGCTTCCAAAGAACAAGCTCGCTGACGATCGTTTAGCTCGTCTTCGTGTCTTCAATGGCGCTGAGCACACTCATTCCGCTCAAAATCCAAAGGAGATTAAATAATGGCAACCAAATATTCCTACGGACTTGGTCGTCGCAAAGCAGCTACTGCTCGCGCACGTCTATTTAAGGGTAAAGGTGAAATCACCATCAATAACAAGCCAGCTCTAGAGTATCTTTCTCTAAACAAAAGCTTGCTTGCTGAAGTGACCGATCCTTTAGCTCTCGTTAACAAACAAAAAGAATTTGATGTTACCATCCTGGTTTCCGGTGGTGGTCTAGCTGGTCAAGTCGACGCAATCAAATTGGCAATCTCTAAGGCTCTGACCCTAGAATTCCCAGATCTCCGTCCAGTCTTGAAGAAAGCTGGTCTCATCAAGCGCGACCCACGCGAAAAAGAACGCAAAAAATACGGTTTACGTTCTGCTCGCAAACGCGAACAATTCTCCAAGCGTTAATCAAAAGAAAATACTCCTCTTCTGGGGAGTATTTTTTATGTTAAAACTAAGAACAAAAATTCTCATCATCTCTAGCTACCATAGCTCCTAGCACCAAAACAAAAACTATCTCAATAGAAGCAACCAAGGAAAAAGCTCGTGTATTCACGAGCTAAGCAAGCATTGTAACAAACCAGGCAGAAATTGCCACGAGCTAAGCAGGTATAGCTTCAAGTTTGTAATTTTCCCGAAGAAACTTGCTAAAATCCCGAATCCAGCAGGTCACTAGATGCCTATAAGTCTGCGAAATGCGTACCACAATGGTTCTGGTTTCCTTAAAATCTCTATAATTCGAGAGAAAGGTTAATTCCGCCCCCGTAAATGTGCCAAGAGAATCTTCTAATAATCGAAATTCCACCTCATCCGGCAGCTTCTCCTGAGTGTATTTGATGGTGAAATAGCTCCAACCTAATTCTTTACTCAGATTTAATTCAATGCCGGCGGTCTTTGAATGTAGCTTATTGAACTTCTCAAAAAAAGTTAACATTTCTTTACGCATAAAAAATACCCCCATTCTAGGTTCTATTGTTTAACATAAGCAATCTTTAATATTATAACCCAACATAAGCGAAATCGAACAAAAAATAGAAAAAATTCCGTCCAACATAAGCGGAATTAATCAAAAAACCAACCAAAAATCCACAAAATCCGCTATAATATAACCATGGCAGAATCTAATGAATCCGCAATTTTATACCAAATCAACCTCAAGAATTTAATCAAGGCGCTCAAATCGCCTTCTTATCTCAAACGTTTTATTAACTACAATAAGCATATTGTATTGTATTTTATTTTCGGCGTCCTCACGACTGTCGTCAACCTTATTAGCTTCTATATCTTTGCCGAAATTCTCAAAATTGAAACCATTCCAGCCACCATTTTGGCCTGGGTCGTTGCCGTAGCCTTTGCCTTTATTACCAATCGCCTCTATGTTTTCGAAAGCACCGCCAAAACTCACGCCGCTATCCTCCGCGAAGCAATACTCTTTTTCATTGCACGTCTAGTTACACTTGGCATTGAAGTCTTTATTATGTGGCTCTCCGTCGACGTTTGCGGCCAGAACAAGCTCATTTGGAAAGTTATTTGTAATATTATTGTTATTATCGTAAACTATACTCTCAGCAAAGCTGTCGTTTTCTCAAGTAGCCGCACTTCCAAGCGCCTCGGTAAACGCCAAGATAAAAAGAATAATAATTAACCACTTCTTTATCTAAATAAGCAATCAAACAACCTTCAGTCTCACAAAGCGACCATGCCGCTTGCCAAAACATCCAAAAAGATGTATAATATAAATATTGTTGGGCACTTACCTACAAAGGGGGAAATGTAAAATGATGAATTTTAAACATGAGGATCTACCTTATAGAACATTAACTGCCACTGATAAGAAGTGCATGATACCTGGAATATTAGAGTGTACACCTGATGGTAGACTTACTTTTGACCAAGTAGTTGAGCTGCATGAATCCGCAGCTACGGCTGAACGTTCATGGCGTATTAATGAGCATAAGTCTAATCATCACTTTGATGAATGTTGCAAAGAACACAATAAATATCCTAATTGCAATTACCAGAAAGCAGGCTACCACGAGGATAAAGCTGAATGGTATGCCTATATGGCCGAACTACGCCATAAGCAACATGACGCTTTTATGGAGCTCTTAAGAAATTAGCAATTTAAAGATTTTTGATTATTTAACATAATTTTAAATTTCGTATCCATCAAACCAATGCCCAACAACACGGGAGCCAGCAGGCTCCCATTTTTTATCCTTCATAAAAAACTTACTCTTCGGTTTGCGTTTTATGTTAAATCTGGTATAATATATAAGTCACGTATATGCGCCTACATTTTTGGCGTGCACATTAACAAGGAGGGTGTTTATGTCAGAAAATTCTGAAATTGCCGTACTGAAAGCTAACTACCGCGAAACCAATCGCAGTATTAAGGAGACTGAAGCAAAACATGACTTAATTCGTATCGAGTACGAAGCAGCTGTTAAACGTCACAGTACTTTCTATAGGCCGATTGAAAGGCTACGAATTCAGCTTGCCTCTGAAAATCTCAAATCCAGACCTCAGAGAAGTCTTATCGAGACACTGAATCGCGAACTGAATGATCTACTCGAAGAGCAAAGTGTTGTAAAATCGGAAATTGATAGCCTTAATCGTAAGAAAAATCGTGCTTATAGCGAAATTCAAACTCAGAAAACTAAATTAAAAAAGTTAGATGAAAAAATTCGTTCCAAAAGTGGTAACCTAGAACCATATAAAAGGCCACGCAGAATTTAAAGCAGAGAGGGGAATTATGTCGCAAAAATCCATCACTGAAAAATTAATACGTAGTAGATGACTAATCATTCAACTTGAAATTTTTAAGAACCGGAGTCTCTTCGGTTCTTTTTTATGCACAAAAATTCCTAAAA
>JABCPS020000021.1 GCA_013332955.2 Candidatus Saccharimonadota bacterium
GAATTTTTCATTATTTATTATTCTTCATATTTTTCAGCTTGAAAATCAGCGTCAATCATCCAATGGCCACGCAGGCGAAAGGCGGGGATAGTACCACGAAGAGCTTTATTGGTAGCTGATTGAACGCTCATTTGATTTTGCTTCGCCCAGTCCGAAACAGAAATAATTCTCGGCGCAGTGAGACGGGTGATGCGACGATATAAGGCCTCGATAAGAAGTCTCTCAAAGAAATCGGATAAACGATCGAGCTTATTAAAATTCGAATATTCTTCTAGGGCCGGATAATACTCTTCATTTTTGGATTTATTAGGAATCAAAATAGGCGGCAGATTAAGTAAGTCCAATTGTTCGTTAATTTGGAGTCGACCGATACGACCATTGCCATCAATAAACGGATGGATATTCTCAAATTCGGCATGAAAATAGACGATTTTGTCGAGAAAATATTGGTCGTCTGACGCGTTATATTTTTCAACTAAGTCCGACATAAAAGCGTGGACGAATTGTGGATTCGCACCAATATGGTTCCCCACGCGCACCCACTCCTTGTTAGTACGAAATCGGCCGGCAGCATCATCACGAATATTCTGCATCAAAATACTATGAAGCTGAAGAATCAGTGAAACAGTAATTTCGGTTTCCGGATTATCCAGAAGAAACTTCATAGCTTTCGCTAAATTAGTAGCCTCGAAAATCTCACGGATTTGATGGTCGGTACGAATTTGGTGTCGAATCAGAATATCCTCCGTATCCTCGAGAAACCGTTTAAAATTGTCATTTTCGGTGATTTTAAACGCTTATGGTTTCTGTGTGAAGTATCCCTTGGCGCCTGGGCGGTCGATGCGGAGCCAAGTTTTGTCAGCAGAAGCAGGATTTACAAGGAAGGAGCCATTGCCACCACGTAGTTTGACCTGATTTTGGAATACATTATTAAATTCAGTGCCAGCAGAAATATTAAAATCTTGACTGACGTAAATTTTTTCCAATTTTGTTTCGAGCGGGCGCGAGGAAGCAAACATGTTGCTAAATTTATTCACCTTCGCAGTATTAAAATTGCTCAAATCAAGTTCGGTAAGACTATTCGTATCTGTAAACATACCACGCATATCTGTCACACTAGCCGTAGAAAAACGTCCGCCGAGATTGATTGAGGATAAAGCCGCCATACCGGAAAAAATATCTTGCATATTATGGACCTTACTAGTGTCAAGATGACTGAAGTCAAGATTTTCGAGCTTACTAGTACTATAAAACATACGATACATGGATTCTACTTTGCTGGTATCGAAGGACGAAATGTTGAGATTTTTTAACTCAAACATATAGCTAAACATGGATGCCATATTTGTCACATTCCTGGTATCAAACTGCGAAAGATCCAGACTTACGAGCTTGCGGTCATTAAAGAACATATTATACAAACTGTTTACCTTGGAAGTATTAAAATTGTGTCCAAGATTAAGATTGGCGAGATTCAGCATGCCGCTAAACATACTAGCCATACTGGTGGCCTCGCGAGTATCAAAGGTCGAGACGTCAAGCGAAGTGAGACTCGAGCAGGTATTAAACATATTAGTAAAATCGGTAACTTTCCTAGTATCAAAGCTCGAAAGGTCAATTTCCTGCAATAGATTACAGTTATTAAACATACTATTCATATTAATAACATTACTAGTCTGGAAATTAGGGCTTAAAATAATCTTCTTTACCTTATTCATGCCACTAAACATAGCACTAGTACTAATCACTTTTCGGGTATCAAAATTCGAGAGATCAAGCTCGTCGAGAAGAATACAATTTGCAAACATGCTGGCCATATTTGTGACGTTTGAGGTCTTAAATTTGTCACTAATTTTAAAATCAGTCAGCGAACGGAGGTTGCCGAACATGGAGAGCATATTGGTGACCTTAGAAGTATCAAAATTACGAATATCGAGGCTAGTCAACTTCGCGGATCCTCCAAACATAGTCTGCATATTAGTAACTTTGGAAGTATCAAAACTCGAGACATTCAGACTGGTGAGATTACCACAATCCTTAAACATTTCCTGCATATTAACAACATTAGCCGTATTAAAATTCCCTAAATCTAGTGAGGTAATATTACTTGCTCCACTAAACATATTGCCCATATCTGTTACATTGGCAGTATCGAAATTCGAGAGATCAAGATTCTGCAAAGAGGAAACACCCATAAACATACGAGAGAAGCTTTTAACATTTTTCGTTTTAAAACTAGAAATATTGAGATTTTTCAGGGACCCCATATAGGCAAACATATTAGTCATCGCAGTCACGCGGGAAGTCTTAAAGGTAGAAAGATCTAGATTTACCACGCTCCTGGCGTTATTAAACATAAAAGACATATCCTTCACGTAACGTGTATTGAGTCCGGATAAATCGATATCGGTAATATTAAGGATGTTATTAAAAATCTGGCGTGAGTCGTCATTCATGTAGACAAGGTCATTCTCGCAATAGTAGTAAACTGTTTTATCTGCTGGATCAAACCAAGCTAAAATTTCATAACTTGATTCGTCGACATCTTCTATATTGATAGTTTTCATGGCGGCCGTCGGCGCGGTCGGACTTCGCTTGAACCCCTTAATAGCATGCAAATTGGTGCCGGCAAGGATTGCACTACGAGCAATTTTCTGGTTTAAATCCGGTCCTCTTGTGAGCGTAGCGTTGGTACCGGCATTATTATTTGAAATAACCGAAATCATGAGTGTGTTTTTATAACTACCGCTCAAAAGATCGGTACCCAGATTCATACCAATAGTAATATTCTTAACTTCATTGCCATCAGTTTTTTCTTCAGAGCTAAAAAGATTGGTCGGACTGGCAACTGAACCTATTGGTCGAAAATTAGTCCCATCATCTATCTTATAACCCCAGGTCTTAGCCGGGAAATTATTTAGAGTATTGTCACTCGGAATTGAATTAATCTTATCGGTAACAGTAGAATTCGGGCTAATGAGTGCAGTATTATTCGAATCGGTACTAATAATGATGCGGTAGCCACTTTTATCGTTAGAGTTAACAGTTAGTTTCGTGGTCGCTTCCTGAAGTTGTGGATTCGCGGAGCGATCATCATTACCGTGAAATACCGCCGATGACTGATTAAGAGCCGCAGACAAAGACGGCGTAAAGAGAGCGTAAGTTTGGGGAGCAAAAATCAGGTTCAAGCTAAAAATTGAGGCCGTTAGGGTAAAAAAGCCGGCGAGACTTTTCAGCCATGAACGGGTGATTCGCAGTTTTTGATTTTTATCGCTCGTCATGCAGGATAATTTTAACATAAAGGTTATACTAAAACAAATCAAAAATCCCAATACTAGATTGGGATTTTCAAGTAATTTATGTTTTAATTACATTTTGATTTCGGCGTCGACGCCAGCTGGCAAAGACAAGTTTTGAAGTGCATCAATGGTCTTTGGGGTAGCATTGGTGATGTCGATGAGACGCTTGTGAATCTTCATTTCGAAAGCTTCACCACCGGTCTTGTAAACGTGAGGTGATTTCACCACAGTAAAAGTACTGCGCTTAGTTGGTAGTGGAACTGGGCCAGAAACGGCGGCACCAGTACGGATAGCGGTATCGACGATTTGCTTAGCGCTTTGGTCGATTACACGATGGTCGTAGGCCTTGAGACGAATACGGATCTTCAAGCCTTCGTTTTTTGCGTCTGCCATGTTTTCCTTCTAATTCTATAACTTCAGATGCTTGATGCGTCAATGAGTTTTTAGAATTCAATTAATAATAGTAGATTTATTTTACGATAAAATCAGAGGTTCGTCAAGATAAAAAAATACCTCCCCCGAAGGAGAGGTATTTAGGCTGTTATAGATTATTTAATAATCTTGGTAACAACACCAGAACCGACAGTACGGCCACCTTCGCGGATAGCAAAACGATCGTTGTTGTTCATAGCGATAGCTGAAAGAAGCTTAACCTGGAAGGTAACAGTGTCACCAGGCATAACGATTTCTTTGTCAGCTGGAAGTTCGACTTCACCGGTAACATCGGTAGTACGGAAGTAGAATTGTGGCTTGTAACCCTTTGAGAATGGGGTGTGGCGGCCGCCTTCTTCTTTCTTCAAGATGTAAACCTGAGCTTCGAATTCAGTGTGTGGGGTGATAGAACCTGGCTTAGCAATAACCTGACCACGTTCGATTTGTTCGCGTTCGATACCACGGAGCAAGAGACCAGCGTTATCACCAGCTTCACCTTCGTTAAGAGTCTTGTGGAAAGCCTCGATACCGGTAACGACAGATTTTTGGGTTGGCTTCAAACCAACGATTTCAACTTCGTCGTTCAATTTGACAACACCCTGTTCGATACGACCAGTAGCGACGGTACCACGACCCTTGATGGAGAAGACAGCTTCGATTGGCATCAAGAATGGTTTGTCAAGATCGTGTTCAGGAATATCAAAGTATTCATCCATAGCGTGGACGAGATCCATGATGCGGTCTTCCATTTCGGTGTCGCCTTCAAGAGCCTTAAGAGCAGAACCCTTGATGATTGGAGCGTTGTCACCGTCGAAGCCGTACTTGTTCAAAAGTTCACGGACATCCATTTCAACGAGCTCAACGAGTTCTGGGTCAGCAAGATCCATCTTGTTGAGGAAGACGATGATTTTTGGTACGTTCACCTGGTGAGCGAGAAGTACGTGCTCACGGGTTTGTGGAAGTGGACCATCGTTAGCAGCAACTACGAGGATAGCACCATCAATTTGAGCAGCACCGGTAATCATGTTCTTGATGTAGTCGGCGTGGCCTGGCATATCTACGTGAGCGTAGTGACGCTTTTCTGATTCGTACTCTTGGTGAGAGGTAGCAATGGTAATACCACGAGCTTTTTCTTCTGGAGCGTTGTCGATCTGATCGTAAGCAACTGATTTGTTAACATCAGATGGGAGACGCTTCGCAAGTACGGTGGTAATAGCAGCAGTAAGAGTAGTCTTACCGTGGTCAACGTGACCCATAGTACCAACGTTAATGTGTGGCTTGGAACGGTCGAAATTTGCCATTCTTTATTATTCTCCTTTAATATTATTCTCCTTGGCACTAATATTAACCAGCCAAGAAGCTAGATATACCTATATATTAATAGATTTTAAAGAATAAGTAAAGAGAGAATTCAGGAAAAAAGGCGCCAAATTGACGCCTTGACTGTTAGTTTTTCGATGTTATAGTAAAATTTGCCCAGATGGGCTAGTGTGATTTGTAATTTAAAGTTGCAGTTTTAATCTTTTGGTACGACTTTGACTAAATCATGGCGTTCACGATCCCACTCACAGCCACAGCCATAATCATCAAAATCCACTTGGTCGTCTGCGCCTTTGGGGATTCTTTTCCTAGGCTTAGTATCAAACTGAAAATGATAACAGCCCTGATCCATCTCTTCATCGATTCTAGCGATTCTCTCCGCCAGAAGCTTCTCGTGTTGATGATAGAGAATGAAAACTAGCGCCGGAAGTAAGGTCAGCACGATCCAACCACAGACAAAAATATCAATCCGCAGAATCAGAATAATGCGAAAATAGTTCAGCACCAGACAGAATAGACCAGCCAAAAAACACGACAATGTTACTAGTATTGCAAACATACAATTTCCCCCTTTTCTAAAGAACTTACTGATTTTTCCATTTTTTGAAAAACTAACTTGAATATTTTACCATATTTTGCAGCTTTTTGCCAGTAATTAATCCAATTATGTTAAAATTGACTTTTTTATCAAAAAATTGTAAAATATAGCTAACTTTTAGGACGTTTAAACCTACGCACATTAAAATGGAGGTGCATAATGAAGAAACAATTCCTGTTTTTGTCACTCGCTCTCGGTTTAGTTGCTTGCAACGCCCAGAGTAAAACCGTAGTCCCAGAGACTTCCGAAGTGGAAACTACCGCGAAGGCGGAAGTGAATCACGAAGAAGAGACCGACAACCCATACGAGATGGACGCCCAGCTTACCGCAGCGGTGGATGCTCCCGAATTTGGTGGCGGCGAAGTAGCTGGCCCAATTAAGGATGCCACTCCTGACGTATTAGAGGCTAGGCGAGCAGCCAGAAATGATTATGGACTAGCCCCACTGAAAGACCCTGACCCAAGTAGGTCACACCCAGGAACATTCAAAATGGTTTCTGATTTTAATATCAGAGAAGTGGAAGACCTGAGAGATCGGCTTGAGTCGCAATCTGGCAGCTACATCTCGGATTTTATGGTGCCAAGTAATGTAATTCTCTTCCCGAAGCATTTAACTCAGAGTATCAGAGGAAATTCGGTGCTCGAGGTGAATACGGATGCCGGAGAGAATAGCTATTACCACTATCGGAATATACCGACCTATATCAAGGACGGTACCGATGCGGGATTCTTGGACCCATATCTGAACGGGCGCACACCGAATTTTACCGGAGCTGACGGAATTAACTATACGCAGTTCCTGGTGCAGAATCTAGTGGATGAATTTCATACCACGAAGCTCGACCCCATGGAGCCGATTGAGCCGGATGAGCCAGATACCATTTCTTTTACGGCGGAGTATATGCTGAGGCGCATCAAACAAGAAGCCTCTGAGCCGCTCCCGACCCACCAGAAGAATGACCCGAAGACCTACACGAGATTTGGCGAATTCGACCTGGTTGGTTATATGAGAGACAATGGCTTCAATCTTAGACTAGCCGATAGCTTCCCGGCAATAGATGTCTATACCTTTATTAGCGAAGCTAATCCGAAATTAATGATTCGGTTCGATGCTAATTATGGAGTGGAGGGTAAGCAGGTAAACAATCTTGGCAGCATGGCAGATTTTGAAAAACGTCTGGTTCCCTACAGGATTGATTCGCGTCGACATATAAATGGACTATTTTACGGTATTGGCGTGAATGGCATTGAAGTCTACTATGTGAAAGATGACCGACTTTTCCCGAATTCTGGCTATGGCAGGACCGATGCGAGACCGGAAGATTTTTATCATGTGATGCACAAGATGAAGCTCACAGATATTGATCATCAGGGTGGATCATATTTTTCTAATGATGGCAATGTTTTACTGCTTTCACCAGAACTTTCCACCTTCTACGCAGAGATGCAGTTAAAGCGTTTCGTCGAAAGTAGCCCCAACTATGATCCGTCTAACGATAAATACCGTGCATTGTATTATGTGCGTGAAGATTCGGTGGATTTAATCAAGCGAGTAGTGGAGCGCACTAATGCTCTGGTTGGACATGAGTCTAACCTTAATCGCGATGATTTGTTTAAGGATATCGATGCAAATGTAGTTGTAAGACGAAATTAATCTCCAAAAAAGAGCCTCGCAGAAATGCGGGGCTTTTTGATGTTAAAATTTTACTAATTTTGCAATTATTAGACAACGCTTAGACAAAAAAATAACCTCCGAAGAGGTTATTTTTAAGAGATTACTTAGAAGTATTGCGCTTCTCAATGATTTCTTGAGCACCGTTAGGTGGTACTTCCTCGTATTGTGCGAGCTCCATAGAAGAAGCGGCACGACCTTGGCTCATCGAGCGGAGATCGGAAGTGTAACCAAAGAGATTAGCAAGTGGAGCGAAAGCAGTAATAAGCTTGGCGCCACCTTGAATGTCTTCCATAGCGTCGATACGGCCACGGCGAGAGTTAATATCACCAATCACGTCACCCATGAATTCTTCAGGGGTAGTAACTTCAAGTTTCATAAATGGCTCAAGAAGCACTGGTTTGGCTTTCTTGATACCTTCACGAGTAGCTAGGCTTCCAGCGAGTTTGAAGGCGAGCTCAGAAGAGTCGACATCATGGTAAGAACCATCGTAAAGGGTAGCCTTGATATCGACGACTGGGTAGCCAGCAATCACACCACCATTAAGAGTTTCTTCAACACCTTGTTGGACTGGTTTGCGGTATTCTTGTGGAACCACACCACCCTTAATCATATCGATGAATTCGAAGCCCTTACCTGGTTCATTTGGCTCAAATTTAATCCAAACGTCACCGTATTGACCACGACCACCGGACTGCTTAATGTGCTTACCTTGAGCTTCGGCAGTACCACGAATAGTTTCACGGTAGGCAACCTGAGGAGCACCAGTATTAGCCTCCACGTTATGTTCACGCTTCAAGCGGTCGATAATGATTTCAAGGTGAAGCTCACCCATACCAGAAATAATAGTTTGACCGGGTTCTTCATCAGTGTGAACACGGAAGGTTGGATCTTCTTCGGCAAGTTTTGCGAGACCGAGACCCATTTTTTCTTGGTCGGCCTTAGTCTTAGGCTCAACCGCGATAGAAACAGGTGGTTCTGGGAATTCGATAGATTCAAGGTGAATTGGGTGGGCTGGATCACAAAGAGTGGTACCAGTGGTGGTTTCCTTGAGACCGACGATAGCGGCGATATCACCAGCGGCAACTTCAGAGATTTCTTCACGCTTATCAGCGAACATACGGACGAGACGACCGACACGTTCCTTATTACCGGTAGTAGCATTCAAGATATAAGAGCCGGACTTCAAAACACCAGAGTAAACACGCACGAAGACGAGCTTACCGACGAATGGGTCAGAAGCAATCTTGAAAGCAAGAGCGGTGAGAGGTTCAGTGACAGAAGCCTTACGGATAACCTTATCGCCAGTCTTTGGATCGGTACCAACAGTTTGACCAAGATCACGGTCAAGAGGTGAAGGGAGATAGTCAACACAGAGGTCGAGAATTTTTTCGACGATCACACCACGACCATCACCACCGGTCACGAGGAAGAAGTCACCGTCAAGCACACGCTTACGAAGAGCAGCCTTGAGTTCAGCTTCGGTGATAGCTTCTTCACCTTCGGCGAAGTACTTATTCATCAAATCTTCATCAGCAGCTACAGCTTCTTCCACGAGAAGAGCACGAGCTTTCTTAGCCTTGTCAAGCATATCAGCAGGAATTTCGCCAACGGTCAAAGAGTGGTCGGCATATTCCTTGTAGGTGTAGGCCTTCATATCAATAAGGTCGACGACACCACAGATATCTTTTTCGAAACCAATTGGAAGGTGAATAGCGAAAGCATTCTTCGAGAGACGCTTGTGGATAGAGTCGAGAGACTTGTAGAAGTCACCACCGATTTGGTTAATTTTGTTAATGAAACAGAGACGTGGCACGCCGTACTTGGTAGCTTGGCGCCAAACAGTTTCGGATTGAGCTTCGACACCCATCTTACCATCGAAAACAGTAACGGCACCATCGAGCACGCGAAGAGAACGTTCTACTTCGGCGGTAAAGTCGATGTGGCCCGGGGTATCGATAATGTTAATTTTGTGACCTTTCCAAGTGGCGGTAACAGCTGCGGAAGTAATGGTAATACCACGTTCCTTTTCCTGTTCCATCCAGTCAGTAGTAGCACCACCGGTGTCACCCTTGACGAGGTCGATTTTGTGCTTCAAGCCAGTACGGTAGAGAATAGCCTCTGAAGTCGTGGTCTTGCCTGCATCAATATGTGCAATAATACCAATATTGCGCAATTTTGATAAATCATGTGTAGCTTCTGCCATGAATTTCCTTATTAATTAATAGTTTTTTAGACTTTCAGGATATTTTACCATAATTTCAAGAAGAAAAAAAGAGAGCACGCGGCTCTCTTTTTTGTTATTTTTATATATGTCGCAACCAACAGGCTCTCGGATCGCTACCGTCATGAAAATATCCATCTATACCCAATACGGCTCTTCTAGCATCTACACCATATATCTCTTTATATTCAAACCTAGTACAATTTATCATACCATCAGAGTCTTTCCAGCTTTTATACCCCTCTAACCTAATGTCGCCTAGGAACATTTCATCACTTTCAGGTACGTATTTCAAGTCTGTATCAGGGGATACAATAATCTTTGTAAGATTTGGGTTGTTTTTAAACATCTTTTTAGTATTCTTTAGTTGTGGTGAAAATTTATTATACCCAAAATTAATCTCCTTGAATCCTTCATCGGTACGTTCGAACATAGATTCCATGTTCTTACATTTTGAAATATCTATACCAGTGAGGTCTATTTCATCAATCTGAGGACTATTTCCTGAAGAGAAAAATCCAGCACAATTATCTCCGAGCGATAATTTTCCGGATGGGGTCCACCAATTTAGCATACGCTGGCTACCTGTATCACCACAATCCAACCACACCAAGATTGGTTCCATATCTTCCGTTTCTGCTGCATTATACATACCAACATAATCTGCCCCATCAGAGCATGAAGACTTGCGCTCAGCTGGACGTATCTGATATTCAAATTCTGACTCCACTTGTGGTGATATTCTACTATCAGATTTAATATCCTCTGTCATTTCCAAATAAATCGGTACACTATATTTAAATGTATCAAAAACCTGACTAACTGAGGCAAGCTTTAAAATCTCCCTGAAGAATTTTTTCCCACTAGTTGAGACGGCAGGCTTATCATTTACCGTATTAGATATAGTGCTAAAAATTAATTTGTCTTCATAAGTAGACGGTGTTATCTGCTTATTTATACTGATTTTGCAATATACGCCATTATTAACATTCTTGTTGACAGTCTTTACATAACCAACCGCATCAATTACCCTAGGCTCTGATTTTTTTGGTATATCTAAAGCAAACTTCCTATTTCCAGAAACTGCCTGATATATCTCACCCTGACCATTTTCCGGCTGATAAATGGTACCACAATACCAAAAATTATCTTCATTATTTACATTGAAGGGATCTTTAAAATCCTCCGCCGTGGCAGAACGTATCTTATCACTAACACCATGATCTAGGCTATACATGCTAGTGTCTTCATCTGCGTCCGAAAAGTAAACTTTGTATCCTGCAGGATTATTTGTTTTCACAGTAGGGATCATAAGAACACTACTTGGCGCCGTGGGATTAGTTTCATTCGCATTAAGGTAAATATCGTCAAATTTATGAAATGTGGAGTCAACACTCATGGAGAGGGTGATATCTTTTTGCTTTGGCGAAGTCGTATTTTCTTCAGCATGTGCGAAGTTCATAAAATTAGGAACAATGGCGAAAGTGCCCAAGATAAGAGATATACCACCAAGCGAAACGATTGGTAGGAGATTAAAAACATACTGACGGAAACCCTGGACTCTTTTTAGAAATTTAATGGGTTTTAGCATGTATTCTCTCCTTTTTATTTTATGCTTATGCTTCTAGTTTCATTCTACACTATTTTAAAGAAAAAGAACCCCGAGATGAGGTTCTTTTCTTGGTTTTTAGAAATGACCGAATTTGGCGGTATCTTCGTATTTTTTATGTAAGAGATCCAGATCTTTGATGATATTTTTCGGCGTACAGGCGGCATATAATTCTGACTCTGGCGTGATATTTTTGCCATCACCCTTGATATAGATTGCAAGTGGCTCAGCAATACCAATAGCGTAGGAAAGTTGCACTTCGCAAGAATGCAAATTATAGCGCTTGAGATAGTCCACGGCAATTTCGCGCGCCTTATAGGCAGCTGAGCGGTCCACCTTGGATGGATCTTTACCAGAAAAGGCACCACCTCCGACCGGGGCAAATGACTGATAGCTATCGACTACAATTTTACGACCAGTGAGCCCAGCATCGCCCATAAAACCACCGATGAGGAATTTGCCGGTAGGGTTAACGAGGAATTTTTCGACTTCTACGCCGTATTTGCCGGCAATTTCACGGGCCTTATCGATGAGAATTTGATCGGTTTCGGCGCGATTAGTTTCGGTATTTTGATAACTGATAGTCCAATCCTTAATTTTAACAAGGCGCATATTATCATCGTATTCACCGGTGAGCTGAGTTTTACCGTCAGCGAGAAAGCGTGAATCTTTTTGGCGCAATTCGTCATAGAATTTGGAAAATTCCTGCATAATCACCATGGCGGTCGGCTTATATTCGGCATTATCATCGCAAGCAAAACCAAACATCATTCCCTGGTCGCCAGCGCCTCCCACTTCATCATTCGTACCGAGAGCGATGTCTTGGCTCTGGACGCCGAGATTATTGACGATTTCAAAATCTGCGAGTGTGCCAGAAGGCGTGAGATTTTCTGCGTTCTCACCATTAATATAGCCAACCTCCTTTAAGACACGCATCACCACAGCTTCAACATCAACCTTAGCAGCGGAAGTGACTTCACCGGTGATAAAAATCCTACCTTTACCACCCATCACTTCGATGCCACAACGGGAGCCGGAATCGCCAGAGAGGAAGGCGTCCAGCAAGGCGTCACTAATTTGATCACAAACTTTATCAGGATGACCACGAAAAACAATCTCGTTACTGTATAGTTTCATATTTTCTTTCTTGTGGTCTTAACTTTTCTTTATTATAGCATAAGTAGAATCGGATAGTGGAATTTTAGCCGTCAAAAAATCCGGCGTTGGAGCCGGATTTTAGGTTTTAGCCTTAACTGGCTTTGATAGGAATTAATCCAAGTGATTAGCTAGATGATTATTGCAATTTTTCGCGTAGAAGCTTCTGAGCAATGGCTGGATTAGCCTTACCTTTCGAAGCTTTCATCACCTGGCCCACTAAGAAACCAATTACTTTTTCACTACCGGCCTTAAAATCGGCGACGGCTTGGGCGCAGGCTGGATCAGCTAGGACTTGATCGACAATATCAGATAAAGCACCGAGATCGTTTTCTTGAAGCAGATTGAGTTCCTTGGCGATTTCACGAGCCGACTTGTGATGCATATTTGGGTCGAAGAAACGCAGGAAGACTTCCTTAACACTAGTGGAAGAAAGCTCGTTTTTATTAATCATCTCAGAGAGTTCGCGAAGCTGCATGGTAGTCGGAAGTTCATCGTTCAAAAGACTACTATTTTCTTCCGCGAGAAGCACCGAAGTATAAAGATTAGAAATCTTCTGGATGGCATTCTTGGTGATTTCCTTTTCAATACCATCAGCGTCACAAGCGGACTTTAATTCGGCTAGGCTTTCGACGAGATTTTGATGATCGAGAAGAATTTCGAGTTGTTCCTCTGGGATTACCACACGGAGCATGGCGCGATAATCAGCTGGTAAGCGGACTAACTTAGTGCGCTCGGCCTCGACATATTCTTCGGTCAAATGAATTGGTGGAATATCTGGTTCTGGCATGTAGCGATAATCATTAGCCTCTTCCTTACTACGCTGGGAAGTGGTTTTACCAGTATTATCATTCCAACCACGGGTTTCCTGAACTACTTTTTCGCCATTATCCAGCAATTTTTTCTGCCTGTGATATTCGTATTCGACAGCCATTTCGACGGAGCGGAAAGAGTTGAGATTCTTAATTTCAGCACGAGTACCAAGCTCGGTGCTACCTTTTTTAGCGAGCGAAATATTCACATCGAAACGCATGTTGCCATTATAGAGGTCACCATAAGTAACGCCGGCAAAGGTGAGAATACGCCAAAGTTCTTTACAATAATCCCGGGCATCTTCCTTCGAGTGAATATCTGGCATGGAGACAATCTCGATCAGTGGGGTGTCGGCGCGGTTCAGGTCGACGAGACTATAGGTATCAAAATGCGTGAGCTTACCAGCATCACCTTCAAGGTGAGCATGTTCGATGCGAATTTTCGTACCGTTAGGTAGTTCTACGAAGCCTGGGCCAATAATTGGCTGATACATCTGGGTGATTTGATAACCTTTCGGAGAATCTGGATAGAAATAATGTTTGCGATCGAAGCGCGAAATTAGATTGATATTAGAATTAAGCGCTAGGCCGGCACGGGTGGCGAGACGCACAGCTTCTTGATTCAAGCGTGGTAGCATACCAGGAAGAGCGTACTCGACTGGTGAAACACAAGAGTTCGGCTCCTTACCGCGAGCATCATTATCGACTTCGGAGAAAAGCTTAGTTTTAGTCGCGAGCTGAACGTGACATTCGATACCGATAGTAATTTCGTAAGCTGAATTTTCTGACATTAGATAGCTCCTAAATCTTTTAATGCTTGTTTATAGGTCTCCAAGGCACGGCGACTTTGATTGTAGTCGAGTTGGAAATTTTGCTCATGAGCGATTTGATTACGCTTCTTGTGGACATACCAAACTGAGTTTAATTCCGAAAAACGATGGCCGGAAGCTTTGAGTCGGTCGCCCATAGTTTTGCCCGGCGCGCCAAGTTCCATCATGGCCTTATCGAGTAATTTATCGGCCTCAATAAGAGCATAGTTAAAGCTCAATGGATTATCACGCGAGAGATTATTTTCAATCTTGAGGAAGTTAGCCTGATAATCTTCCTTATCGAAAGTATGAGTACGGTTGCCGAGCTGAGAAATTGAAATAAAAACCAAAATCCCCACAGCTAGTACAGCGACTAAGAGGATAAAGACGGGCGAATTCATGCGAAGTTCTCCTTAGCAAACTGTAAGAGATTACGATCACCGCGACGTGGGCCGATTAATTGCAAACCGACTGGAAGTTCATCCTTATCACGATTGACTGGAATGGCCAAACTTGGTAAACCGGCGAGGTTAATTGGTACGCTCATGACATCTTCGAGATACATGGCGACTGGATCATTGATTTTTTCACCTAATTTGAAGGCCGGAGACGGTGAAACTGGCGTGAGAATATAGTCACACTTTTCAAAAGCTTCTTCATAGGCCTTGATAATAAGTGTACGGACTTTTTGAGCCTTGAGGTAGTAGGCATCATAAAAACCACTGCTTAGAACGAAGTTACCGATCATGATACGGCGCTTATTTTCTGGCATAAAGCCATCGTTGCGACTAAGGCCAAAGACTTCTTCGATGTTGTGAGCTTCAGAACTGCGATAACCATAGCGAATACCATCATAACGCGAGAGATTGGAAGCGACCTCAGCTGGCACCACGACATAATAGACCGCAAGAGCGTACTTCAAAACCGGCATTGAAAGTTCGACGATTTCGTGACCATCGGCTTTCAGTTTTTCGATTTGAGATTTGAGGCCTTCACGAATTTCTGGTGCCACGTTTTCGTTATCAAAATCTTTAATCACTCCAATACGCTTCTTCTCACCAGTTTCGACGACGGTTTCATTATAATAATCTGGCAAAGAGGTGAGGTCTTTTTCGTCCTGACCGCTAGTAATCGACATCAGGAGATCCAAGTCTTCTGGATTTTGAGTAAAGAAACCAATAACATCGGTGCTGGAGGCCATGGCTACCACACCATAACGAGAAATCGTGCCGTAAGTTGGCTTCAAACCATAGACGCCATTAAAAGAGGCCGGCTGACGAATCGAACCACCAGTATCGGTACCAGTAGCAAAAGGCACGATATCAAGTGCAACAGCGGCAGCAGAACCACCGGAAGATCCACCGGCGACACGTTCAAAATCCTTGGCGTTATGGGTAGGACCGAAGAAAGAGTTTTCTGTCGAGGAACCGTGAGCAAAAGCATCGAGGTTAGTGCGACCAATCATAATCGCACCTTCAGCTTCGAGCTTGGCGACGGTAGTAGAGTCGATTGGCGAACGGAGATTCGAGAGAATTTTCGAAGCGGCGGTAGTGTTTCCCTGTTTGCTAAGGAAGTTATCCTTCAAAGCATAAGGCACACCGGCGAGACGACCAACCTTTTCACCGTTTTGGATTTTTTGGTCGATTTCAGCGGCTTTTTTCAAAGCTTCGTCTTCATTAAGTGAAATAAAGATGTTGTGACTAGCGTATTTTTTGGCTTTTTCCAAGGCTTCCTTGACGAGCGAAACCGCGGAAGTATGTAAATCAGCAATTTTCATTAGAGAACCTTCTGTACTTTAATCATATTTTGAGCTTGATCAGGTGCGAGTGCAAGAAGTTGCTCCCTGGTAGCATCCTGAGGTTTGATTTCGTCGGCACGCCAAACATTTTCCATTTCAAAGACCTGATAGGTTGGCTCGACCCCAGTGGTATTTAATTCATCAAGCTGGGAAATGTAACCCACGATATTAGTGACGTCCTGCTGAAGGGCGGAAATTTCGGCATCAGTGAGCTGCAAATTGGACAGCTTGGCTAAGTGTAAAATATCATCGCGCGTATTATTCATAAGATATATTATACCATTTTTTTGATTAGGTTATTTTATAAAAATAATGTTATATTTGTGATATGGATTATTTAGAAAGAGCTAAACTTATCAATAAAGTTATTGAAGATGGCCACGAAATCATCGATAGGATGCGTCTTATTTCTAAATCTTCTGAATTAGAAGAACTGAAACCAATTATTGACAAATACGCTGATTTTGTTGATGAAAATTTTGGTGAACCATCCGATCTTGATGATGAAAAAGAATGCAGTCTGACTACGTCACTTTATGTGGCGTTGGATTGGAAAAGAAAATCACTTTACCCAGAAAATTTAGATTACGAGCCTACACAAGTTTTGGCGAAAGAATTCATGGACGGCTTCATTAGAGAACTTGATGATGAGAGCTGGACATAATTATCTTATTGCGTTTTTTAATTTTTAGTAAGATTCCTGCATCATATCTAAATATTTTTGCTTATCAGCTAAATTTGGTTCCACAAAACCATCACTTGAGGCATTCATCATGAAAAAATCGGCATCCTTAGCAGGGTCTGGAAGAAGCAAAAACGGGCTGGATTCATAACTAAATTTCTCTTTCAAATTCCACATTTCCTGCTCGAAATCATTATAGTCTTGTATCAAAAATTCAGAGGCTGGTTTTAAAAGATATTTTTCGTAGAGCTTAAGGATTTCCTGATATATTTGATTGTTCATACTGATATTTTGTTTGAATTGCTTACTGTGAAGCTAAAAACACCTATATACTCAAAAGTTCCTACTGAGCGATTTTAGCTAATGAAAAAATATATTCAAAATCGTCAAAATTTTTAGAACTAAAGAAAAAATCTTGATTATATTTAAATCTATCTAAAATTGTAATTCCTAATTCGTTAGCAAAAATCCTCTCTTCAGCGTCCGTATCATCGAATTGATAATCCCTACAAATCAAAATATAATTGTCGCCAATAGTATTTTTTAATTTATAAATCTTACAATCTGGTTCAAAACCAATAACGTTAACAAAAGTTAGTTTTTCAGCACAATCAAAAGAATTTGCAATTTTTTCTATTTCCGCTTTATTTATAATTATCATATCCATATTATAAAGCAGATTTATTACTAATTTGATGGAGTCGCAAACTAAAATTAAGAAAACTACCTTTTGGGTAGCTTTCTTAATCTAATCAAGCTAAGGATTTTTACCTTAACTAATAGTTTTCTTAGTCGCGACGAAGTTGTTTTTCGGAGATAATGCGCTTGCTACTGATATAAGTCAGGAGAAAGTAGCCACCATAAATTAGCACAATCATGGAAACGGTCATCGGAATCGAAGCAAGGAGCCCGTCAGAGCCGAATGATTCAATAATGCTTGAGGCAAACATAATACCAAAAATGGAATGGACGATGCCGATGAGTAATGGTGCGATAAAGAAGATTGCGATTTGGACGAAGAGCGCACGATTCAACATCTTATTACTGGCACCAAGGCGACGTAAGGCGGCATATTTTTCGATATTATCGGAAGATTCAGAAAGTTGCTTAAGGGCTAGAATTGCAGCAGAGGAAATGAGGAAGATGGTACCGAGATAAAAACCGACAAAGGTAGCGATAGCTTGCATACCAACCATACCAGATTTTACCAGTAATTTAGTATAAAAATTAATGGCAACACCGCTTGGACGATCAGCTTGCTTAGCGGAGCTTCCGGCTTTTTGTGTGGCTTCTTCAGATGAATTAGCCGCATTGACGGATAAATCTCCGAGGTCGAAAGCCTTGCGTAAGTCATCGTCAATCTGTTCGGCAGTGCGGGTACCGCTGAGATTGTAATTCATCAGCATGGCTTGAGTACCGATTGGCTGGTCAGTGATTACATTATCAGGAACGACTAGAATACCAGTATTAGACTTAAAACCAGATGAAGTAATGAAGCCTTCTTGGTGTTTTTTGGCAGCTGGATTGAGGATAAAATTACGATATTTAATTTGAGTATTGCCTGCAAGAGTTTTATCGAGAATCTCCGCCATAGTCTTAAAGTCGGCCAGGAATTGATATTGATTGTCCTTCAAGTGAATTTCATCACGATGATAGAGCTTAGCGAGTTTATTATAATCAGAGACGCGAATCATTGGCACAGTAGTTTTCGACATGAAGGCTTCCGCGGTTCCCGTCATAACTCCTGACGGTAAAATTTGACCATAAGTGAATTTACTATCAGCATAAACATTCAGCTCAAGGTGATCTTTAATATCATTCGCAAGGTCTGGGTTTTGATTAATCAAAATCTGGTAGAGCGATTTCTTCATATAGGCCTGCGAAGTGGCAAGAGCGGCTTTTTCCTGATCATTAGACATCTGGGATAAATAGCCAACACTACTATTCGAGCCGTAAACCGCGAGATAATCAGTCAGCTCAGCCATGGCATCGACTGGCGTATTGTAAGCTAGTTCTCTTTTCATCGATTCATTGATTGAGAAACAGAGCGAAAGAATACTAATCGTGAGGAACAACAAGAGACTTATCAAAGACATGGAAATTACGGCAGTATTTACCTTGCTGGAAATCTGGCGGAAGACGAAGGAATTTAGCCCCTTGAAGTAAAACTTTTTGCTGCGAGTGACAATTTCCATAATCAAACCAGAGAGTGACCAGAAGATTAGGAAGGTGGTAACCACACCAGCAATAACCGGCCAAAGGAGATTATAAACACGATCCATGAGGGAGACCTTGTCATTATTTACCCACCAATAAGCATAACCAAGCACCGAAGCAGAAACGACGAAGACGATGGCGCGAAGTAACGGATTTTTCAGAAAAGCTTTTTCGGATTTCTTGCTACCATGCAGTAATTCAATTATCTTCAAACGGCCGACAATGACAGTATTGAAGAAGATCACGATGGGGTAAATCAGACCGAAGTAAAGAATCGTGTCGAAGAAGGCTTTTTCGGAAAAAACAAAAGTGAATTTATCCATATTAGCCTCGAAGAGTTTGGCGATTAGGACACTAATTAACTGGGAAACGCCAATACCAAGTAGAAGTCCCACGCCGAGGGAAATTACGCCAATCATCAGAGTTTCGAAGAAGAGGAGACGAGAGATTTTACGCTTACTCATACCGAGAGTGAGATAGATGGCGAATTCTTTATTGCGTCGCTTGATTAGAAAGCGGGAAGCGTAGATAATCAAAGCACCGAGAATAAAGACCACGAGAACACTCATACCAGAGAGAATTTTCGCTAGTAGGTCGACGATGAGTTTTCTGGAATTATTTAATTCAAGCACAGCTGCCTGAGAGCCGACGGAATTAAAAACATAGAAGAGCGTAACACCGAGCACTAACGTAAAGAAATAAATCGCATAATCCTTGATGCTGCGCGTAATATTTCGAAACGAAAGCTTAAATAACATCAGCGTCGCCTCCACCTAGGGTAGACATCACGCGGATGATTTCGTCAAAGAATTCCTTGCGAGTCTTATTTTCACGGTGAATTTCATCGTAGATTTGACCATCTTTAATGAAGATAATGCGGGATGCAAAGCTGGCTGAGAAAGCATCGTGAGTGACCATAAGGATGGTGGCCTGAAGTTCTTGATTCAGATAATCGAAACGTTCGAGGAGAAGTTTAGAAGACTTGGAGTCAAGTGCACCAGTAGGCTCATCGGCGAGAATTAATTTCGGATTAGTAATAATGGCGCGAGCGGAAGCTACGCGTTGCTTCTGACCACCAGAAAGTTGATATGGGAACTTTTGTAAAATAGCTTCGATGTCAAGATTTTTAGCGACGGCTTTGACTTTTTCGTCAATTTCTGAGGCTTTGACATTCTGAATCGAAAGCGCCAACGCGATATTTTCGTAAGCAGTGAGATTATCCAGGAGATTAAAATCTTGGAAGATAAAACCGAGTGATTCACGACGGAAGCGGTTAAGTTTCTCGCCTTTGAGTTTCGTGATATCGGTACCGTCGACAAGAATTTGACCAGAGGTCGGGCGGTCAATCGTGGAAATCAGGTTTAATGTAGTACTCTTACCAGAGCCGGAGGCACCCATGATCGCGAGAAACTCGCCTTTCTTCACAGGGAAAGAAAGATTATCGACGGCCTTCGTGAGGCTATTTCCCTTGCCGAAAGTCTTAGTAACTTTTTCAACAGAGAGAATTTTATTTGTATTAGCCATTTACCTCCTAACAAACAAATTAAATGTGACTTATTTTATTTTAGCATAAAAGTGATATTATCGAATTACGATGAATGAATTTGATGAAATTACGGAAAAATTAAGACAGGATCCGAGAAACGCTTCCTATACCAAACGCGGCGTGGGGCCAATCTACCAACTGAGTGATCAGGCGGAAATATTAATCATCGGTCAGGCACCAGGTCGAAAAGTCGAAGAGAGTGGGGTGCCGTTCGCGGATAAATCAGGCGAAAAATTGCGCGGATGGATGGGGATGAGTGAAGAAGAGTTTTATTCGCAGAAGATTGCAATTTTACCGATGGATTTTTATTATCCAGGTAAAGGCAAGACCGGCGACCTACCACCACGAAAATTTATCGCGGAAGAATACCATCCAGAAATCTTAAAATTGATGCCGAATATCAAGCTTACAATTTTGATTGGACAATATGCGATGAAATACTATCTCGGGGCGGCAGAAAAAGCGAATTTGACCGAGACGGTACGCGCCTTCCAGGATTACCTACCAGAATATTTCCCAATCGTTCACCCAAGCCCACTAAATTTCCGCTGGCAGGCGAAGAATCCTTGGTTCGAGAAAGAGGTAGTGCCAGTATTACGGGAGCGAGTAAGGAAGATTTTAAAATAGATTTAGTTATTCTCGGCGTCTTTGATTTTTTGGATCATGTCGCGAAGCTTGGCGGCCTGCTCGAATTCGAGATTGGCGGCGGCGAGTTGCATTTGCTCAGAAAGCTCCTTCATCAGAGACGGAAGCTCGGTTTTTGGTACTTTCTTGAGGTCTAGCTTATCTTCCTTGGCCTTTTCTGGAATAATCGCACGAAGACCCAACGAGATTTCTTTCTTAATAGAGGTCGGAGTGATACCATGTTCACGATTATAGGCTTGCTGGATTTCACGGCGACGATTGGTTTCGGAAATTGCCCGCTCCATACTTTCGGTAATATTATCGGCATACATAATGACGTGGCCTTCGACATGGCGCGCTGCACGACCAATGGTCTGAATAAGTGCGGACTCAGAACGCAAAAAGCCTTCCTTATCAGCATCAAGAATTGCCACAAGCGATACTTCTGGCAAATCCAAACCCTCACGCAGTAGATTAATACCGACCAAAACATCATAAACGCCGGATCGCAAATCACGCAAAATATCACCACGTTCCAAAGTGTCGATATCAGAGTGAATATAGGCAGTTTTAATCTTATGATCTTTCAGGTGGTCAGTCAAATCTTCGGCCATGCGTTTGGTCAGAGTAGTAACAATGACGCGTTGATTTTTAGCGATACGAGCTTCAATCTCGCTCATCAAATCATCAATTTGACCTTCACTTGGTCGAACTTCGATTTCTGGATCAAGAAGTCCGGTCGGGCGAATCACTTGCTCGGCTGGCTTTGGAGAGACTTCTAGTTCATACTTGCCAGGAGTAGCAGAAACATAAACCGCACGGCGAATATGAGTTTCGAATTCGTCGAAGGTTAGAGGACGGTTATCGAGGGCGCTCGGCAAACGAAAGCCATATTCGACTAGGGTGGATTTTCTGGCGTGATCACCATTATACATACCGCGCACCTGTGGCAAGGTCATATGAGACTCGTCGACTAGCAATAGAAAATCATCTGGGAAGAAATCAAGTAAAGTCGCTGGTGGTTCCCCGGCCTTACGGCCGTCTAGGTGACGAGAATAGTTTTCGATTCCCTTTACGAAACCAGTTTCCTTCAACATTTCGAGATCATATTTGGTGCGCTGAGAAATACGTTGCGCTTCCAGATATTTATGATTAGCCTCGAAATATTTTAGTCGTTCGTCAAATTCAGTTTGGATTAGGTCAATGGCGCGATCGAGTTGATCTTTCGGAGTAGCATAGTGAGTGTTCGGGAAGATAAAAACTTGATCGGGTTTTTCACGGACTTCGGCGGTGAGTGGATCGATAATTTTGACTTCCTCAAGCTCATCGAAAGCAAATTCGAGGCGATAGGCAATTTCACCCGAAGCTGGGAAGAGATCAATCGTGTCACCCTTAACCCGGAAATTTCCACGTTCAAAAGCCAGGTCATTTCGGTGATACTGCATAGCGATAAGATAAATCATCAGGTTAGTCTGATTAAGCTTAGCGACCGGGAGAGTATTTTTTGAAACTACCTGCCAAGTGTGTCCGGTTTTCTCGAGATGTAGTGACATTTCGGTGTAATGATCGGGCGAACCGATACCGTAAATACAAGAGACTGAAGCCACGATGATAGTGTCTGGGCGCGTAAGCAATGAAACCGTGGCGGCATGACGCAGACGGTCGATTTCATCGTTAATAGCGGAATCTTTTTCGATATAAGTATCGGTGCTAGCGATATAGGCTTCCGGCTGGTAGTAGTCGAAGTAAGAAACAAAATAATGCACCTCGTTCTCGGGGAAAAATTCACGAAACTCAGAATAGAGCTGAGCGGCGAGAGTTTTGTTATGAGCAAGAATCAGAGTCGGCTTCTGAACATTAGCAATAAGGTTCGCCATAGTAAAAGTCTTACCAGACCCCGTGACGCCGAGCAAAGTTTGCTCACGAATCCCCATTTTGAGACCACGCGTGAGCTGAGCAATCGCCGCCGGCTGGTCACCGGTGGGTTGGAATTTACTGTGAAGACGAAACTCTGGCATACCTATATATTATACAATTTTTAGGCTGAAGATGCAAAAAATTTCCTGAGTTAACGTCTCAATTCTATGATTTAATTTCAAAAATAGAATACATTCCAAATAAATATTTAGAAATCTCATCCTCCGCATCACTTGCGAGTTCCAAGGTTTCAATTCTTCTTGGAATAGCCTCCAAATTATCAAAACCTTCTTCACGATAATACTCGACTTCGTCCTCGACGCCATGATGAGAGTAGGTGTTCATTAGCAGGTATTTTTTATTAGTTGATTCATTCTTAATAACCCAGAAAAATTCACTCTCCCCAAAAGAACCTTCTTGTGCTACTGAATATCGACCTTCTGGCAATTGATATTTTGAGATAATCTCACTTAATTCGTTTTCAGTCATTTCTCACATCTAGATCTCCTTAAAGATTTTTTATTTCAGATAATAATTTGGTTAAATATTGTGATTTTAATGTTTTATATTTTTGACGGTCAAAACCAGCTTTATTTGCAAACTCGATTTTCTTATTATAATATTCTTTGCTCTTTTCTGGGTTTGATATTAAAAAATCGCGAAGAAGAATGAAATCTTTATAAGAATTGCTAGTCGTTGGACAGATATGAATATGAAAATCACCATACCCGGTTTCATTTTCATTACTTGCGAGAAAAATCCTGTCATCGTGAGAATCATGGCCTTCAAAATATCCGTTTGCCTTTAAAATATCCCGAACCCTAAGCATCTCATCTCTGCCACTAACACCAATTAAGATGTCTATAATATTCTTGCCACCAATACCAACAGCACTACTTCCTACATGCTCAATAATGATGGTATCTGAAAGAAAAGATAATAAGCGTTGTTTTTCCGATTTAAATCTTTTAAGCAATGTGTCTTTATATTCGCTTATCACAACTGACATGTAAATATTTTATCATGAACCACAGATACTATTAAGCATTAAGACGCTTACAATAAAAAACCGCCCTGACGGCAGTTTTTTCTGTAAACAACTTGATTGGTGCCCGAGACTGGACTTGAACCAGCACGCCGTGAGGCATATGCTCCTAAGGCATACGTGTATACCAATTTCACCACTCGGGCATGCTGATATTATATAAAATTATTGGAGATTATTCAAGTCGCTGGATTGAACCTGATTTTCTGAAATAGAAGGATTTTGAGGTTCGATTGGGGTTCCCTGAGTAGATTGAACTGGGGCTTCGGGAGCTGATGGAGGTAAATTCTCGGCGACTGGTTGAGTTGGGATTTCCGAGGCTGGCTGAATCGGAGTTTCGACAACTGGTTGAACAGGAGCTTCAGGAATGGATTGAGTTGGAGATTCTGAGACTGGCTGAGCTGGAGCCCCGGTAGGTGCTTGTGTATTATTCAGAGCGAAAGCCCCTTGGAATGGGATATTTTTGCCACGGACGTATTGATATTCGTATTTTTGATCGGTAGCTAGCATTAGCATGATGATTGGCGAGAAGAAAATCGTTAAATATGGAAAGGCTGGCTGCTTTTCACCAAAAGCAGTAGGCAGCTTGTAGCAGAAAATAAAGTACGGAATCAAACCGAGTACCGGAATAAGAATCGAGATAGCGAACAGCTTATTTAATTCCACTGCATCATAAAGCTTCATGAGGCCAAGCACCGGGATGGCACCCTGCCACATCTTTTTCTCGCCATAAATTTTCTTCATCAGAAGAACTTTGCCGGCGATATAAAGGCCGAGAATAATTAATAATAGTAGCAAAGTAATAACATTCGAAGCCAAAACCTCACCGAAGGTTGGCATTTTGGTCATATAATTATTACTAAAGAAATAATCGTAAATCTTTTGAAAGTTCATAAGCTAATTTTAGCATAAACACGATAAAATTACACTTTAAAAATCGTGATGCGGGAGCCGGCGTAAGCCTTGGTGGAGACAATTTCAGCATCGAGTTGATGGGGGTCGAAAGTGGCCGGGTGAGATAAAACTAAAAATTCTTTCGCAAGCTTCGGGAGCGTAGCAAGATAGTCAGCCAGTTTCGGGGTGATTTTATCATAAGGTGGATCGGCGAAAACAATATCGAAACGATTATCAAAAGTCAGAGTTTCTGCCTTTTTAGCAAAAATTCGTACCTGGTCCGAAACACCGAGGTTTTCGGCATTTTGACGAATCAATTTCGCAACTTCACGATGATTTTCAATAAACGAAACATGCTTGGCGCCGCGAGATAGGGCCTCAAAACCCAGTGCACCAGTACCGGCAAAGACATCGAGTACCACTTTGCCATCGAGATGAGACGACAAAGAATTCATAATCGCTAGGCGTTCGCGCGAACCCATAGGGTGCGTGACGGCGAGCTTGGGGGTGAGAATTTTTTGCCCACGAAGCGCACCGGAAGTAATCCGAAGGTCCGTAACTTTGCCAGCGCCAGAGGTGATCCGGAGATCCGTAACTTTACCAGATTTTGCCATAAACTTCATAGTTTTATTTTAGCAGTTTTTTATTAAAATATGGAATCGAAGAAGCCCAGCCGAGAGTAATAGCACGGACGATTTCCGGAAGAAGCACATTCTTGGTTTGAAAAACTAACTCGGTGTTCCATCCTTGATTTAAGAAATTTTCATACATTTTGAGGGCATGAACTTTAGCGAGAGACTCATGAAAGGCTTTTTCAAGGTCGATATCTATGAGTTCCGCTTTCTTGATTTTCGGCATTACCGCACGCTCCGGCAGAGCGGTAAGGGTAATCGCCACGCCATATTCGAAAGCCACATGCTTGGTCATAAAACCATTAGCGCCCCAATAGAGCCAGTTATTACGCAGGGTCTCAAGCGAATTGCGTCCGCGCATGATGCCCTTAATCGGAATGCCAAAAACTTTAACAAATTCATCTTTGGTCATCAGTTGTTTTTGGGTACTTTCCAGAGGAAAATGGTGGGCGGGCGTCAGACCATCAGTAATAGCATGAGCCATCCAACCAGCCTCGAAACTGGCACGTACCTTATTTCCATCTTCGAGGGCTTTTCTTAGATTATATTGGTGATCCAAAATCAAAGTCATGAGTTTACCATTATCATGATCTGGGTCAATGAAGTGCATCGGCTCGTCGACGCCAGGACTTTTACGCTTCAGGCCGTCCGGTCCGCCCATGCCTTCAAAATTTAAGATTTCTGAAATGTTTGGGAAAAAATAATTGTGTGGCAGGTTTTTATCAATAATTTTGCGGGCAATTCGGTCGAGTTTCTGGTGCGTGCCAACAATTTTCCCATTCGATTTATCACTAATTGCTAGGGTTGAATACATATTTTCCTTAATTAAGAGTCGTCAGTTGCTGATATTTTTTAATATCTTGGCTTAACTCTGTATATTTTAGCATAGAATCGGGCGAGCTTAAGAACTTTTCGACGTGAGTGCGCGCCAATTCAATCATTTTAGTATCGGTGAGGCTGGCAATTTTTAAATTCAATTCCCCGTGCTGCATCGCCCCATAAATTTCCCCAGGACCACGAAGCTTCAGGTCGACTTCAGCGAGATAAAAACCGTCGGTGGATTTTTCCATTTCAAGTAGACGACGGCTTGGCGGATTTTCGCCGGTAGTAACCAGAAAACATTGACTCGGCTTGTCACCACTACCGACACGACCACGCAACTGATGAAGCTGAGCTAAGCCATAACGATCGGCATTGAGAATCACAATTTGTGTGGCATTCGGCACATCCACACCGACCTCCACCACAGTAGTAGAGACCAAAATTTGAGTTTTCTTATCCTTAAAATCCTGCATCACCTGGTCTTTTTCGGCGGACTTTAATTTGCCGTGTAGGATACCGATTTGATATTTACTAAATTGTTTTTTCAGGAGCTTGGCAGTTTCGATAACCGTGCGTGATTTATCTTCATCAGAAATCGATTCATCAATCAGACGACAAATCACATAGACTTGCTCACCGGCGGCGAGATATTCAGCTAGCTCTGGATAAATTACGTCCTTGAGATTTAATTCATTATAGAGACGAGTTTTGATTGGGGTGCGGCCCTTCGGCATTTGATTAATAATCGAAATATCGAGGTCACCAAAAATTGTAAGCTGCAGAGAACGTGGAATCGGCGTGGCGGTCATAGCCAGAAAATGCGGCGAAATTTGCTGAAAATCCGGATTTTGATTCTGAAAGGATTTTTCCAAAAGATGTTGACGCTGCAAGACACCAAAACGATGTTGTTCATCGATGATACAAAGACCGAGACTGGAAAAAGTGGTATCGTCGGTCAGAATAGCGTGAGTGCCAATCACGAGATCAATTTCGCCAGACTTGATCGCGGCTTTGACACTAGCTTTATCTTTGGTAGTGCTAATTAGTAGTGCGGTTTTTACGCCGAGCGGAGTAAGAATCTTCGAAATCCCCTCAAAATGCTGGGTAGCGAGAATCGCAGTTGGCGCGAGTATGGCCACCTGTGCGCCGTTTTTAATCGCCTGATAAGCAGCAATAGCGGAAACAATAGTTTTACCTGAACCGACATCACCCTGGAGCAGGCGATTCATCGGATGAGTTTTTTCAAGGTCCTGGAGAATCTGCCAAGTCACACGCTTTTGGGCGTCGGTTAACTCAAAAGGCAGGGTTTTAAGTAAAGCTTTAATGTCATCAAGATTAAATTTGAGCGATTTGGCATTTAACTTCGAGACTTCGTTTTGGTTAAGCTTGGAAGCCAAAATTAATTCAAACAATTCCTCATAACCGAGATAAGTGCGGGCTTTTTCGACTTCTTGCTCGGACTCGGGAAAATGCATATTAAAAAGAGCTTGGTTACGTGAGAGCTTAGTGAGAGTTTTTGGAATAGCTTGCGAAGGTAAAAGTTCGGGAATTTGGTAAAAAAACGGACGAAGTTTAGCAAAAATTCGACGATACCAGGCGGAGTTGTAACGACCACTACCAGAATAAATCGGTTGAAAGCCGCCATCCTGGCGCGATTCTTCGACTTCCGAGGCTAAAATCGCAGTAGGCGCTGTGAGTTGATAGCGATTATATTTAAAATCATACTCACCCGTAAAATAATACTCGGTGTCTTCCTTAAAATTCTTGATGCGGTAGGCTTGATTATACCAAACCACCCGCAGCGCCCCAGTTTCATCAAAAATCTCACCTTGAGTAATAGTGAAATTACGACGGCGCGTATGAATATTGCGTAAACCCCGTATTTTTCCTCTCACCACGACCTTGCCGGGACGAATCTCGGAGATTTTAGTGTAGGCGGCATAGTCTTCATACTTGCGCGGGAAATAATAGAGTAAATCCTTAAAAGTTTGGAAACCACGAGCGGCGAGCGCCTCGGCGGTTTTAGGGCCGACGCCTTTAATTTCACTAAGACGTGAATTTAGCTGCATTAAAGATTGCCCTGGTCGACTGGGCGACTATGAGCTTTGCGCCATTCAGCAATTTTGGCATGGTGACCAGAGAGCAAGACTTCCGGCACTTGCATACCGCGAAAATCGGCTGGCTTAGTGTATTGCGGATATTCGATGGTATTTTCTTCAGAAAAACTCTCAATAATGGCAGAATTTTCACCGCCAAGCACCCCTGGAAGTAATCGCACGATACTATCAATCACGATTAGCGCCGGCAACTCACCACCGGTCAAGACGAAATGACCAAGGGAAATTTTATAGTCGACAATAGTCAAGATACGCTCATCGTAACCTTCATAATGTGGACAAAGAATGATATAATGATTTTCTTCACCAGTATTGATGCGCTCGACAAAATTGCGCACAATTCCCTGATGCCAGGTTTGTCCGGCTGGAGTTGGCAGAATCACTTTGGCATTTGGACTATGTTTCTTCACGCTTTCAATGGCATTAAAAACCGGCTCACACATTAAGAGCATTCCGTCACCACCACCGTAAGGGGTATCATCGACAGATTTATGTGCACCAAGGCCAAATTCACGCAGCTCCACAAAATCAAATTCCGCGATCCCCTTTTCCTTAGCTTTCCACATCATGGAAGAATTCAAATACGGACCAAGCGCATCGGAAAATAACGAAATAATGGTAAATTTAACCTTAGACATAAATCCATTATAACACATTTACAAATATCAGTTTTCATGGCATAATATTAGTGTTGGGGCCGAAGATTCGGCTAGTTCTTTCACAGAAAGGTTGGTGTAAAATGTCAAATGCAAATCAACGTATTAAAGAGTTACAAGAGAAGCTAAAACTTCAATTGGAGACTTTGGCGCCGCGGCAAACGGAATTAGAAGCTTTATCAAAAACCGCCTACCAAAACTTAGCAAACGCTGAGGAAGCGGAGCGAACCTGTTTTTCCGCCCTGTTGGAGCTAAAGAAGAAAAATCGAGATTTTCTGCAAGAAAAAGTGTTGGAGCAGCTGGATTATCAGCTACGTTCTGATCAGATCGAGGATGAAATCTTAAGATTAACTCGTAGATTAAAATTTATCGATTCTACGACAGACTATCAAAATAAGCACGATTTCAGTCGAACGAATCCCATAAAATCTGAGCGAGATTCGGTAGAGAAAAAGCTTGAAGCATTAAAGGCTGAGAAAATTGATCTGGATGCTGGGCATCAGAAAATGATGTCAAAATCGCAGATTTCTCCGGAGTGTGATTTGTCAAAAAAGTATATTGATTTAATTGATATCACAAATGAAGCCACACAGAAATTCCAAGAATTGCACAATGAAACCGAAGCGGTAAAAACGACATATGATGCGTTAAATACCGCTTATTGTAACCTGAATAAGTATTTGGACTAGTTTTTGTTTTGTTTTTAGAAAGGTGGGTATTATGAATCAAAAACGTATCGAGGAACTTGAGGCACGGCAACTTGCACTGCAAGAAGAGATGGAACCAAGGCGAAATGCCTGCATCGAAGCGTTAAATAAATTCATTGAATGTGAAGGGGATGAGAATAACCTTTCATTTGCTGTAGACTTCTATAAAAATTATCAGTCCAGTCTCAGAGAATCTATCAACGACCTAACCGATGAGTCGAACGAGAAAGGTTTCCGCGATACACATCATCTTGAGGAATTGCTCAAAGCGTATGGAGCGACGATTCTATACTCGGAAAAGTTCCGAGAAGAAACTGATTTTCTGATGGAGCTAATTAACTACCTCAGAGACACACTCGGAGTGGTCAGCACGGCTGGTCCGACTGGCGAAATTGCGCCGTATTCGAAAATTCTGAATATAATCGAAGCGAGATATAGCAAGGTTCTGTCCGAACAATCTGAGATGGTGATTGACAGAATGAATGTCGAGGCAGAGGTTTATGAAGAAAAGTCGAAGCCATCACGAGATGAATTAGAGCATCTTCAGGATAAGCTTAATTATTGCGACCTCAAGCTAGATTATTGCAGCGAAGAGCATAATAATCATACCGAAAAACGAGCTGCTGCAAATGAGGAACTTGATAAAACGAATCTAGCCCTCAATCAGTTAATTGATGAGGAAAAATCGGTAACCGAAGCGCTCGCCAAGCTGCAAAAAAAATAAATCGACTTATGGTTATTACCATTTCAAAACCAACTAATCTCGGGGTATTACACCAAAAGACCAGTAAAGCTGGTCTTTTTTTATGGTTTTTTATGGTCTCTTTTATAGATTTTCCTGAAATTTCAACCAGGTAGCTAAATTCTTATGTTTTTCTCTTGACTTTAGAGAGGCATAAGGTTATTATAAACATAAGCTGATACGCTTCACAGGGTTCCATTATGCAATTAGTGGAGTGTGGAGATTTCATTAAAAACAAAAATACGGATTAAAACAAACCAATGTGCCCTAGGGTGGGCGCGCATCAGCAAAAATATCCTCGCGAGAGGATATTTTTCTTGGGATTAGTTTATTTAGTAATCTTTTTTTAGTAATCTTCTACAAGAGTAAAATGCTTACCAGAAATTTCAATAATGGAGTCCGCTTTAGCGCCGCGCGTGGTAAGCTCAGCACGAATGCCAAGTTTTTTCATAATATCACGCAAGCGGTTAACCGAGGCGTAATTCGAAAGATCAGTGCGACGAGCGAACTTTTCAATCTTTTCGCCAGTGACATGATAGACGCCTTTTTCATCTTGTGTAACCTGCCAGGCCTTCTTTAACTCGTGATGGCTGAGTGAGATAGTTGGGACTTCCGATTCATGATGCGAAATAATCGCGGTCTTAAATTCAACTGGCTTAGCACCGATTTGCTCGGCGGTAATTTCCTGCTGTTTTTGGTTCTCTTTGACGGCTGTGAGCAAAGCGCGAAGTAAATCGTCAAGATTTTGCTTAGCAACAGAAGAAATCGCAAAAATTTTGGCAGCTGGATTAACTTCGAGAATTGCCTGTTTTTGCATTTCAATAATTTCATCGTCGAGACCTTCACATTTTGTGAGTGCGACCACTTCGAAGCGATCCTTAAGGTCTGAGTATTTCTCCAATTCGTGACGAATCGTGCGATAAGCTTCGCCGGCGTCATCTTGATAAACGTCAATCAAGTGCAATAAGACAGCAGTACGATCCACATGGCGCAAGAAGTCGTGACCGAGACCACGGCCATCACTGGCGCCTTCGATAAGACCCGGAATATCCGCAATCAAAAGATCATGACGATCGATAGTAGCCACCCCGAGATTAGGCGTAAGTGTAGTGAAGGCATAATCAGCAATTTCCGGTTTCGCATTAGTCACGCTGGCAAGAAAAGTGGACTTACCAGCATTAGGTAAACCGACGAGACCCACATCAGCAAGAAGCTTGAGCTCAATTTCCGCTTCAAAAGCCTCGCCGGGTTCACCAACTTCAGCAATTACAGGAGTTTGGCGCACACTGGATTTAAAGTGAGCATTACCAAAACCGCCATCGCCACCCTTGGCAATCACGGCCTGCATGCCGTCTTCGGTGAGGTCGGCGATGATTTGACCATCACGCTTCACTACGGTGCCAACTGGAACTTCGACGATAAGATTCTTTCCTGAGCGGCCATTGCTACGAGTACCGGAACCATTGCCACCATCTGGTGCGGTGAGAATTGGATTAAAACGAAAATCGATTAAAGTATTAGTATCCTTATCGGCTTGAAAGATGATAGAGCCGCCTTTACCACCATTGCCGCCATCTGGGCCACCCTTATTAATGTAAATTTCATGACGAAAAGAGACGGCGCCATCGCCACCTTTTCCAGCCTTCAAACTCACTTTTGCCGTATCACAAAACATATTAGAGATATTTTAATATATTTTGGCGGAAAAAGACAGCATAAGCAGGAAGAATATCGCATACCTTTCTAAGGTTTTCTAATAAAGTAGACTTTATGGTTTCGTAAAGGCTCCTCTTCGAGAGCTTCTCTCTCCAATACGCAGCCAAGTTTTATCTTTAAATGTTAGCATCTGTGGTCCAACATGATCTCTGACTTTGCGGCGTCCAGCAAAAATCCTTGCGCCTCCTTGCGGCGTAATATTAGAAACATCAAAATCCTCATTACAATAGATTCTTTCAAGTTGATCACTACCCGTTGCCCCCATTGCTACCCCTGGATCAAACCTCGAAAAGAGTTCAGTGACATTAGTGAGTTTTGGAGTCTTAAAGTTATCAATGTGAATCACTTGGATAGCCGGCATCAATGCAAACATTCTCTCCATAGTTTCCACATTTTCGGTACGAAAACTACTTAAGTCTAGTTCAGTTAAACGTGAGCCGCCTTCAAAGAGGGAGGACATATTCGTTACATTGCTAGTATCAAACGTAGAAAGATTGATACTCATAAGACCACTCATGCCATAGAACATTGATCTCATAATCTTGAGTTTCGGGGTCCTAAAACTAGACAAATCTAAGGTTCCTAATGAATTACAGTTCCAAAACATACCATCCATGTTTTCAACTTTTTCCGTATTGAAATTTTTCAGTCCTACTATTTGATGGAGTGCGGTCATGTTACTAAACATTCCGTACATATCTACAACGTTCGAAGTGTCAAATTTTTCTAAAATAATAGCACCAAGTTTAGTTGCACGCCTAAACATATAGCGCATAGTCGTGACATTTTTGGTATTGATGTTTGAGAAGTCAACACTGGTTAAATCAGTACAACCTTCAAACATACGTGACATATCAGTAACATTTTCAGTATTAAAACCATTAAATGAGATATGAGAAGTACGTGCATTATAGCCAAATATCCCAGCCATATTCGTCACGCTTTTTGCATTGAGACCAGAAGTATCAATATTATAGACTTTTTCTAAGCCAGAAAACATTTCAGTCATAATTTTAGTGTAACTGGCGTCAAAATCATTTAAATTTAGGACTTGAAGTCCACTGAGATTTTTAAAAGCACGCGAACTATCTTCGTGAAAATAGATTTTGTCAGCTTCGGTATAATAATACAGAGTAAAAGTGTCTGCTTGATACCAGATTTTTATATCACAGTCACTTTTGTCAGGATTACTAACTTCGCGGACATCTACGCCAGCCGCTGGAGGAGTGGCACTTCGAGCAAATTGCTTAATGTTCGTACCACCTGAAGATACGGATTTTACCATAGTATTAAAATCTAGACCATTAACCAAATGCGCGGCTAATTCATAAGGATTTGCAATCACAGAATAAACCAAGCTATTTTTATAAGTCCCTGGCATTAGGTTTTCACCCACTTTAACTGCAAGATGCAAAAGATGTGTAGCTTGGCTTTCGGATTTTTGGTTAGTCTGAGCAATGGTTTTTGGTTCAGACAATTTCGGTATAGCGTTATAGTTTGTCCCCGTGTCCGTCTGGTAACCCCAAGTATTGGCGGATAAACTAGTATCGGCAGAAGCAATAGAAGAAATTTTAATCGAAAGTGCGGTATTCGTGTTTTTCAAATCCGTCTCATCGGATGAAGCACTGAGAGTGACGGTATAGCCAGCTCGGGCATTAGTTTTCACAGAAAGCTTGGATAGTTTACTGAGAGAAACTTCATTAATCAAATCTGATCCAGAGAAATCAAAATCAAGGTTTTCCTTGTCGAGAGAAGCAGTTAAAGTTGGGTCGACTGCAAAACTAGAATGGGTAAATAAAACACTATTAGAAATAATCGCTGATAGAAGACACAAAATTCCGAGCAAAATAGCTTGTTTTTCTGTAAAAAAAATGTTTCGCAGTTTTCTCTCCATACCCTGATACTAACATAAGTAATATGGAATTACAGCTTGATTTAAGAACGGTAATATTTCCTTCTAATTGACAGAAGGAAATATTTTAGCGTCCGTGAATAAAGAGATATTTAGCATATTCGCCTGGTCCAATAGTGTAAGAACCAACCACGCCCCAACCGGCACGACCATTCATGTCAGAAATGGTAATCGTACCATCAGCATTTACTGAGTCCACAATGCCTACGTGACCATAATAACCACTGTTGGTCTGGAAGATATCGCCAGCTTGTGGATTAGTACCACGACTGGTTGGGAAGAGACCAGAAAGGGCGTAACCCCAAGTATTGGCATTACCAAGACCACCCGGAAGAATATAGCTCGACCCCATAGCAGCACGGCGTTCCCAGGTATACCAAGTACACCAACCCCATGGCATCGGATTTCTCGAAGTAGAATAGGTGCGATAAGATGAGACTGAATAAGAAGAACTACCGGAATAGGAAGAATTACCGGAATAGGAAGGAGTCGAACGCACGACCGGTGCCACATAGTCTGGGCGCTCGGTGTTCGGCAACTCACCATTTGGCAATAAGATAGCTTGTCCTTCAGTTAAGGTCTGATCTAGCTCGAGGTTATTTGATGTAATAATTTCATCGACGGAAGATTTATATTTTTCGGCAATCGAAGCGACGGTTTCGCCAGATTTCACCGTATAAACGATACCCGCACGTGATGGGATATAGATCGATTCGCCAACTTTCGGCACATAGGAAGCCTTAAATTTATTAGACCAGCGAATCATATTAATATCAACACCACAGGAAGCGTATTTGGCAGCCAAAGTATCGAGAGTTTCACTTTCTGCCATAATATGCTTGATCACGCCAACCTTGGCACAGGCAGCAAGATTCAAAGTGGTAGGTTTTTCCATTTTTTCAACAGAAGCCTGACCGGATTGCTGAAGAACAGTGAAAGAGTTGTAATTGACATTTAAGACGTCAGAAGAGGCCAAACTCATAGTGTTAGCGAGTTCAGACACCATATAAAATTCAGAAAGTTGGTCGGCAGAGATGGCATAATCTTTTTTGGAAATGGATTCTAAGTTCGGACTGGAATTATCGTCGGACTGTTGTTTATCCTTGGAGCCAACAAAAGCCACACCAAAAATCAGAACAGATAGGGCGAAATAAGGAAATATCTTGGTGAGGAAGTAATTTAAGCTAAATTGTGATCGTTTTTTCTTTGTCATAATTAGCCGGTCGCTGCCCCTAAATTTGCACCTTACAGAGTTTCTGACAGTGGTCGCGAATCTTCTGATTGTGCTCAGCGTCGGTTCTACTATAATACATGAGACCGTCGTCGCCTGTCAAGAAATAAAGCATAGAGGCTTTCGAACTATCTGGTTCAGCTACCGCGAGAAGTGCGGCTTTAGAGGGGACTGCGATAGGTCCTGGAGGTAGACCTGGGAACTTACGAGTGTTATAAAGACTGTTGACGGCTAAAATATCGGCATTGGTGGCATTAGTACGATCAATGCCAGTAATATCGGCGGCATAAGTCGCAGTCACATCAGAACCCAATGCAATCCCCTGTTTTAAACGATTTTGAAAAACCATCGAAACCCCTGGCATATCTTCCGTGTTGGCTTCTTTTTGAATAATGGAAGCAAGAGTGATACCCTCACGCAAAGTAAAACCGCGAGCTTTAAACTTTTCTTCTAATTGATTAGAAACCACCACGTCATTAATTTGGTTCAGAATCGTGGTAATGACATTTTCGAGTTTTTCATGGTTGTAAAATTGATAAGTTTCACCATAAAGATAGCCTTCAAGGGCTAATTTCGCGGGAATATCTGGGTTAGAAAGTTTATTTTCGTCCGCATAGAGACCCTTCAAAACAGGATTATCGTAGTGCTTAGTGAGAGCTTGATTAATTTCTTCTTCGGAATAGCCCAGGGTGCGGAACTGATGAATGATGCCAGTTTGTGATTTACCTTTATCGCCAAGCAAGTTTGTGCCTGGTAGGATTGTTAGATTAAAAACATCAGAAGAAACCACACCATTCACTAATTGTTTAGCGATGGCACGAGCTGACATGGTTTTACGAAAACTGTATTTACCGGTTTTTAGTTTGGCGTGAAGATTATTAATGCGAGCATAAAGCTCAAAAGCCAGAGGATTTCTAATTAAATCGGCCTGCTTGAGATTATTCGCGATTTGCTTAACGGACTCACCAGCGCTAATTTCAATAGTTTGATATTCACAGACGGAGTTTGACTCTTTTTCATTAGATTCAGCGGCGGCCTTGGCGGAATCAAAACGGCAATTAGCCGAAGAGACCGGTTGTAAGGAATACCAATAATACCCACCACCAAATAGCCCCGCAAGAAATAGCAAAATAAAGAATGAGAGTAAGATACGTTTAACTTTTTTCATAGGTTTTTCCGAGCTTTTGGCTGGCCTGGGAGACTCCGAAGATTCAGGCTCCGATTTAGTGGGCTCATTAATAATAGATTGAACTTCTGGTGATCCGAGCGTGGCAGCAGGACTCGCAGATGGGTCTATATTGACAGCAGAACTCGCTAGTTGATTCGGAATTTTGACTGCAGAATTTTGAGCAAGCTTAGCGGCATAATGTTCGATAAAATCCTGCAAAATAATACTGGCAGCTTCGGCATCGATTTCGCCTTTTTCAAAATTCTTTTTGCGTTTTTTCAGACGCTCCTCGGCCACCACAGAAGTGAGCGATTCATCTTGAAAATAAATACGGGCACCCGGCATAGAGGCAGCGAGAGTATCGGCAAATTTGCGGGCATAGGCTGACTGGGCGGTTTCATTGCCGTCATTACTGCGAGGTAGACCCACGACGAAGAAATTAGTATCATTTAGTCTGGCAATACGGAGAATTTCCGGAATTTCTTGGCCATTCACCAAGACATAGCCATTCGGGATAGCGATGCGAACAGAAGTATCCGCTTTCGCTACGCCGATACGCTTGGTGCCCACATCTAAACCAATAATGCGCATTAGTTCTCTACCGTGATTTTAATTGATACTTTATTGGCGTCGTTTGGAATTTGACGCACCCATGGGAAGGAAGTATTCACTTCAACATCAGAAACGCCATTGATGGATTTAATTAAAGTAGTCACTTCGCCAACTTTTTTGCCGAGGGATTTTTCGAGTACAGATTGTTCGGTGACTTCTGGACCAGTTTTCAAGGTAGCCTTAATCTTAGCAGTTACGGAATTATTTTTGTTTTGGAATTTTTCAATGAAAATATTGCCAGTTTCGTAGATTTTCTGATCACTACCGAGACGAGTAGAGACCACAGACTTAACATATTCTTCAATTGCTGCCTTATCGACATAATTTACACTATAAGTAGTTTTGGCCGTGAGCTTGGCTTTACCATTCTCGGTTGGCTGATCGACGGCAGGACTGGAAGTCGGATCGGCAGTAACTTTTTTGTAGCTATCTTCAATTTTAATATCGTCAGAAGGCACTTTTTCGAATAATTCCTCTTTTACGCCATCAGCTTCGGTTAGTTTTTCCTTAGCCTTGGTGATATCAGAAGCGGTGACAATTTTTTGAATCTTATCAGTACCACCCTTAAACGCGGAATTAGCATAGCCCTCAACTCCAGCTACGGAAGATTGCCAGCCGGAGCTAACAGCTTCAATATTATACTTCGCACCACCTTCGATTGCGGTAGCTTTCACGGTTTTAGCCACCTGACATTTACCACTATGGCGACCGGCGTCACAATTCGAGATTGAGCCGTCCCAATAAATTTTTACCTCTTGATTGGTTAAGAAATTGAGATTGCGATAGGCAAATGCGGAACCTTGAGGAACAGTCGCAACATCTGGTCTAGAAGCCGTAGCAGTAGTAGTTGACATGTCGAAGGTCGCGATGAGACGTAATTCACCCGTGGCCTTATCGCCAACGTTTTTCTCGCCAGTAGCTTCAAATTCAACCTCAGAGTTCTTCTCGAGACTCGCGGTTTCGAGGAAGAATTTGCCATCTTTCGAGACGGCTTGCTTGGCATCAGTGACAAAAGAAACATTTTCGGAGAAATTCTCAGCGATGGTCTTAATTTTGACGGAAATCTTGGCGGCAGGTGCCAGAATAAAGGCCCAGACAAAACTTCCGATCAAAAGGACCGCGGCCACTACACCGATAATAATACGGTTTTTCAATGAATCGAGAGTGAGAATCTTTTTTGGCTGATTATCCGCTTCTTCATCCTCAGAATTCTTCGCGACTTCTTCGGAATCCAGATTCATAGTGGAATTTTTCGTAAGATTCGAGGTGGTATTCGCACGATTAGCGGCGTCTTCATTAGCAGTGCGGACACGAGAAACACTACTGGACGGAGCGGCCTTTTCGTTAATTTCGATTTCATCATTTACCCCCGCCTTCTTGGCCTTAGCGGGATATTCAAGATCCGCTTCATTAAATTCAGAAGGCAAGGTCGGGCGTGAACTCAAATTCTTGGCAAATGGCAGACTTGAAAGCGCCGCCATTTTCATGAGGGTCGGATCAGTAGTGACCACCACGATGGCCTTGTCATGCATTTTGGCAGTGCGAGCGATTAGTTTAAGGTTAATAGAGCTGCGCAAAACGTTCAACTTTTTCGGTGGAACAAGTGCAATAATTTTCTGTTTGGAAGCTTTGATATGGTTGATAATATCAGTAATATCATCCTCGGGCTCGATGTAAAAAGTGTCCTTATTCATACATCGATTTTAACATATATTTGCACTGAACCAATAAGTTTATGCTAAAATAAACTTAATGAGTATCTTTGATTTTATTAAAAAAGGACCGAGCGCACAGACAGGCGCAAATAGTGCTGGTAGTGCCGTGGCCGGTGCGGAGAGTGCGGAAATTTTAGCCAATCTAGTACTAAACACGATTGATAGTGGCGTGATTATTGTGTTGCCAACTGGAGTAATTGAATACATCAATCCAGCAGCAGTAAGTTTACTAGGTGGACAGATGGCGCAAAATTTCTTGGGGGCCAAATTAGAAGATATTTTGAAACTTGAAAACGGCCAAGGCGTAGCGATTCCAGCGCAAAATAACCTGGTTTTCTATGCGGTAATAATGGCCAAAATTACACCACGCGCGAATATTTCTTGGTTAATTTGCAAGGCCAAAAAAAGCCCGTGGCATTCAAAGTTATTACGGCGCATTCACCAAAAAATGAACGTATCGTGACTTTTTATGACATTACTTCCGAACTTGAGGCTGAGAGTGAGCAGACCGAATTTATTTCGACGGCTTCCCATGAGATGCGCACACCAGTAGCCTCCATCGAAGGGTATCTTGGATTAGCTCTGAACCCAAAAACCGCCACGATTGACGAGCGTGCGAAAAAATATTTGGAAGAGGCGCATAAATCTTCTCAACATCTCGGTAAATTACTCAGGGATCTTCTCGATGTGACCAAGCTTGATGATAAAAGAATCAAAGCACACCTCACGCCGATTGAGGTAACTTCCACGGTGCGCTCGATTGCGGAAGGTCAAATTCCAAAAATGAGGGAAAAAAATATTCATTTCACTTTTGGTTCTTCCTCTTCCGCGAATATGAACGGCGGGCGTGTGATTAATCAAGAGGTTTTTGCGGCGGTCGATGTGGATTTTTTGCGTGAGATTATTAATAATCTGATCGAAAATGCGATTAAATATACCAATAACGGGGGTGGGATTTGGGTAAATGTGCGCGGCGATGGCGACCGTGTTTTGATTAATGTAACAGACACTGGTATTGGTATTTCCCCGGAAGATAGCAAGCATGTTTTTCAGAAATTTTATCGTGCGGACAATTCAGAAACTCGCACGATTGGCGGAACAGGCCTAGGCCTCTATATCGTGAAGGAACGCGTGGAAGCCATGAGTGGTTCGACTTGGGTGGAAAGCACCTTCGGTGAAGGCTCGACTTTTTATGTAGCCTTCCCTCGCCTGACCTATGAAGAATATCTCCGTCGCAAACAGATCGAGGCCAATACTCAGGCAATGACACCACAAAATTCCGTTGCTTCTAATCCTGCTGTTTCTGCTTCTAATGAGAATCAAACCCCGACGCCAATGCAGTTTTCGACCGAGATGAACACTCCGGCGCCAGCAGCAGTGCCAGTCCAACCACCAGCACCAGCACCGAGTGAAGCAATCACACCAGCCCAAGCGGAAGTGTCAACTCCGACAATAGCAAATACACCGGTTCAAACTCAAGCACCTATGCAAAGACCAACAACGTCGACTATGCCAGTTCAGACATCAGCGCCAGCTCCAACTGAACCAACCGCATCATCCGCACCTGCAGCTCCGATGACACCTGCGGCACCAGTTATGTCAACCATACAATCCAATCCATTTCTACAGAACAGCGCTACCCCAACTCAAAACGCGCCAGCTTCGCCAACTGTACCAAATACACAAAGCATACCGACCGCGCCAATTAATCCCGACTCAACTCCAGCTGCAACAGTCAACCCAGTCTCGACTCCGATTACACCAGTCAATCCTGCCCCGACTCAAGCTGCGCCGATTAACCCAGCTATGCCTACCCCACCAATTACGCCAACTAACCCAAACATCTTAAATAAGTAAGGAGAGAAGATGACAAAAATTTTATTAGTTGAAGACGACCAAAGCTTACGCGAGATTTACGGAATTAGATTAACGGCGGAAGGCTACGAAATTGCCTCCGCAGGTGACGGTGAAGCGGCTCTTGCTCTAGCAGTAAAAGAACGCCCAGACTTAATTATCTCCGACGTGATGATGCCAAAGATTTCGGGCTTTGACATGCTCGATATTCTGCGTTCGACACCAGAAACTGCCAATATTAAGGTAATTATGATGACCGCCCTTTCGGCCGATGACCAAAAAGCCCGTGGTGAATCATTAGGGGCGGATCGCTTCCTGGTAAAATCCCAAGTTGGTATCGAAGACGTGGTGAATGCTGTTCATGAAGTCTTAAATGACACAAACGGCGCACCGACTACTACGGCAACCGCTCCAACTACAGATAATATGATGACACAATTTATGGCCACCCCAGCTCAATCCCCAGTCCAGCCAGTCGCACAAGCGCAACCAGCAATGCCAACTGTACAAGTACAGCCAGTAGCACAAGCACAACCCGTAGTGTCAGCACCATCCGTTTCGCCAACACAGCCTATCTCACAAACACAACCCGTCATGCCAACACAACCTGTCGCTCCAGCTCAACCACCAATTAATAACCCTAACCCATTTTTAGGAATTGTATAGATTAAATAAATTTTTAGCCGAACAAACTGGTGTTTCGCGTCGAGAAGCCGATAATCTAATCGCGGACGGTCGCGTGAGGATTAATCAGAAGATCGCCGTGCTAGGCCGTCGATTCGATGAAACTCACGATGAGGTCTTTTTGGATGGTCAAAAAATTGAAGAGCGTAAGGGTTTTACCTATCTAATCTTGAACAAGCCCGAAGGATATGTTTGCTCCAAGAAGCGTCAGGGTGACACGCCGACACTTTTTGAGCTTTTACCAGAAAAATATCAGGGTTTGAAAACTGTGGGAAGACTCGATAAGGACAGTTCAGGATTAATTTTATTGACCAACGACGGTGATTTCGCTTTCTCGATGACCCATCCAAAGTTTTTCAAAATCAAAAGCTACATCGTAAGACTGAATCGCCCACTCGCGCCACTACATCAGCAAATGATTTCCGATATAGGCATTGATTTACCAGATGGTAAAAGCAAATTGTTTCTTAAAAAAGAGGGGGCTGACCCGAGTGGCTGCACATTCTTAGTAGAAATGAGCGAAGGTAGGAATCGTCAAATTCGCCGCACTTTCCTAGCGGTAGGATACAAAGTCGTAAAATTACATCGTATTGAATTTGGGCGATACACCCTAGAGAACTTAAAGGATGGTGATTTTAAGGAGGTGGAAAAAAGATGAAAGTATTGATTATCGGCAAGAATATTAAAAACGTTTATCTTTCTCTGGATGCCAAAAATTTTGAACTAGACAAAAACCAGAATGCGCACCTCGATTTAGCTTACGATGGTGGCGAAAAATATTATAATGATCGCTTCAGTATTATGACTGGCCAGAAACTAGCCGATGAAGTAATTTCCAATTTTCGCATCGAGACTGAGACGGCTTTTAGCCCGGAAAATCCAGAAACTTGTGATGATTTTCAATATATTTTGCTTTCGAAAAATAACTATATAAATTTGGCGCCAGAATTTGTCAAACAGTGCGACTTTAATGGCAAAATTCTAGAAAAACGCACGGCCAAATTCGATTATATTTACATTGATTGGTCGGCAGAATTAAATAACGTGCAGATTAAGACAATTTTGGACTACCTAGAGTCACATCCAAAAACTAAATTAGCCTGGTGTTTTGATCGCTCGGAACTACCAAAATTACTCAGTGCGCCAGATTTAAGCAAAACAAATTTGACGACTTTTTATCGCCTCCTGCAACGAGCAGAAATTGTATTTGTGATGGGTAAAAAATCCCAAATGATGCGAGTAAAACAAATTTTAGGTACGCTTTCGACCTTAAAATTAATTTATATAACCGAAAACCAAATCCTGGCGGGAGTGTTCAAGGAAGATTTTAGAAACAAGGATATAAAGGTGACGCGCGATGTAGCGGCGACAATTATTGCGGGCACAATTTTCTCTGCACTAATTACCGATTGGAATTTACAGCGTGCCTTGATGCTTGCGAAAATTAATGTAGAAAATTCAAAGGCCAATAAAACTCTAAAGATTAATCAATTATCTGATAAGCTGCGTGAAGCCTTAGCGATCAGATGAATTACGGAAGCTCTAATTATTAGACAAACTATGTGAAGCCTTGGCGATTAGATAAAATAACCTACTGAATAAGCTCCGATTCAAAAAAATCCCTAGTCTGACTAGGGATTTTCTAATACTGCAAGACTTAAGCTGAAGGCGGTTTTTACTTGAGAAACTCGCGGAGGTAGATGCCGGTTGGGGTTTGATCATTTTTGGCGATTTGTTCCGGTGTACCTTCGGCGATAATTTGACCACCATGTTGACCACCTTCTGGGCCCATATCGATAATCCAGTCAGCACTTTTAATCACATGAAGATTGTGCTCAATGATAATCATGGTATTACCACCTGCGACTAGGCGATCGAGGATTTTTAGTAAACGATTCACATCATCAGTATGCAGACCGGTGGTCGGCTCATCCAAAATATAAAGGGTTTTGCCGGTCGAACGACGAGAAAGTTCGGTAGCAATTTTAATACGTTGAGCTTCACCACCCGAGAAAGTAGTGGCAGATTGACCAAGACGAATATAGCCAAGGCCAACTTCCTGAATCGTCTTCAGCTTATTAGCAATGGCAGGAATATTCTCGAAGAACTCCACCGCCTCGTCAATGGTCATATTTAAGACATCCGAAATATCCTTACCCTTATATTTCACCTCGAGCGCCTCACGATTATAGCGCTTACCGTGACAGGTTGGACAAGTCACATAGACATCTGGCAGGAAGTGCATTTCAATCTTATTTACACCGTCACCTTGACAGGTTTCACAGCGCCCACCCTTAACATTGAAGGAGAAACGACCGGCCTTGTAGCCACGAATTTCCGCCTCTGGCTGAGTGGCAAAGAGTTCACGAATGGCAGTGAAGACCCCCGTATATGTCGCCGGATTCGAACGTGGCGTACGACCGATTGGGCTCTGATCAATTACAATACATTTATCTAGATTATCAATGCCGTCAATACGATCATGTTCACCAGCTACGGTTTGAGCACGATGAAGACGAGCAAGTAATTCGTTAGCCAGAATTTCATTGACTAGAGTAGATTTACCAGAGCCAGAAACGCCAGAAACTACCGTCATAACCCCGAGTGGGAATTTAACCGTAAGATTTTTTAGGTTATTTTCCCTGGCGCCGACCACGGTGAGATATTGATTGAGCTTTGACTTGCGACGGGTTTTCGGCACAGAGATTTTCTTGGCACCAGAGAGATATTTACCAGTGAGAGATTCAGGGTCACGCGCGATTTCCTCTGGCGTGCCAGCGGAAATCACCTGACCACCACGCGCACCAGCCCCTGGACCAATATCGACCAAATAATCCGCACTCATCATAGAATCTTCATCATGCTCGACCACCAGCACGGTATTCCTAAGGTCGCGAAGATGCCTCAAGGTCGAAATAAGCTTATCATTATCACGTTGATGAAGACCAATCGATGGCTCATCCAGCACATAAAGTACACCCTGGAGACCAGAACCGATTTGGGTGGCGAGACGAATACGTTGAGCTTCCCCACCAGAGAGAGTATTGGCGGCACGGCTGAGCTCAAGATAACCTAGACCGACGTCTTGCATGAATTTGACGCGCTCACGAATCACCTTGAGAATTGGACGGGCAATCAGCGCTTCCGCTTCGGTAAATTCGAGATCCTGCGACAGTACATCAAGCATGGCATCAACGTCGAGATTACAAAAATCATTAATATTGAGGCCGTGAATAGTGACAGCGAGCACGACCGGTTTTAATCTAGCGCCATGACAAGTTTGACACTCGTGCACGCGCATAAAACGCTCGATATCCTTACGCATAAAATCCGAGTCGGTTTCCTTGTGGCGACGTTCAAGAGTCGGGATGACACCTTCATAAATTGATTCATAGGTCGCCCCATCCTTAAACTTACCGGAGCCAGAAATTTTGACTTCGTATTTTTCATTGCCAGTGCCATAAAGGATTAAATGTTTTTGTTCTTCGGTGAGCTCACGAATTGGTACGTGAATCGAAAAACCATGACGCGCGGCGACGGCGGAGAGACGCTTGAGCCACCATGAATCACTCTGGACACGGTTAAACGGGCGAATACCGCCTTCGGCAATAGTAAGATTTTGGTTGAATACGAGATTCGGGTCGATTTCCATGCGCGTACCAAGACCCGTACAGGTCGGACAGGCGCCTTGAGGGGCATTGAAGGAAAAGAGACGTGGCTCGAGCTCTGGGATTAATTCATCTGGATGAACTGGACAGGCGTAACGTTGGGAATAAGTAAGAACTTCGGTATTAGATTTACCGAGATTCTTCCCTTCAATCGTGGAAGAATTGTCATTAATCTTGAGCAGCATAATTAGCCCCTGCCCAAGCTCGAGAGCCTGCTCGATGGAGCTAGAAATGCGGGAATAAAGTTCTGGGTTCAAAATAAAGCGATCGACTACTAGTTCAATATCGTGGCGTTCCTGTTTTTCAAGAGTCGGAAATTCATCTAGGGCATAAACCACACCATCCACGCGCACGCGAGAGAAACCCTTTTGGAGGTACTGTTCAGAGATGTGGAGAAATTCACCTTTTTTCTGCTGCACGATTGGCGCAAGTAGCATCAATTTGGAACCAATCGGAAGCTTCATAACTTCGTTGACGATATCTTCCACGGAACGCTTAGAAACTTCGCGGTGACAAATCGGACAATGCGGCACACCGACACGCGCAAAAAGTAGACGCAAATAATCATAAACTTCCGTGACCGTAGCGACAGTGGAACGAGGGTTTCTAGAAGTAGATTTCTGATCAATAGATATGGCCGGCGAAAGTCCGGTAATGGTATCAAAGTCTGGCTTATCCATCACGCCGAGAAACATACGCGCATAAGAGGAGAGCGACTCGACATAACGACGCTGACCTTCGGCATAAATTGTATCGAAGGCGAGGCTAGATTTACCAGAACCAGAAAGCCCGGTAATCACCACGAGTTTATCGCGTGGGATATCGAGGTCGATGTTCTTGAGATTATTCTGCCTAGCGCCACGAATCTTGATGTAATTGTCTGGGTTATCCTTCAGGAGTGCCTTACCACCCGGAGAAAGTAGACCCTTATTTTTTGTTAGTTTTTCCACGTTTTTAGTCCCATTAATATACTTAAATCAATCAGGAATTATAACAAAAAATTAGCGTTTTGTCGAGATAGGCAAATTTAAGACCTAAGCGTAAAGTAGCCTGGAGCTCCAGATCGATCAATACGGAGAGCTTCAGGCCCAACATTATTTGGAGTAGATGAAGACCAGCCATTGTTCCCCACTAAATTCACACGATTAGCAAAAACTAAAACATTCTTAGGCGCAACAACGCCTGCAGAGACTGCGCGTGAAATATCCCAGTCACCCGAAGTATAGATTCTAGTCAGTCGATTATCTGTAGTAAAACTCGCAAACATATAACCGAAATTTTCCACCTTTGGTGTAGTGAATGATCTTAAATCTAACTCTGTTAAATTATCATCCATTGAAAACATGCTAGACATGTCGGTCACATTTGCGGTATTAAAATGAGAAAGATCTATCGTTTTTAATTTGATCATTTGATAGAACATCGACCCCATATTTGTTACCTTGTCGGTTCTAAAATGACTGAGGTTTAGATGTTCAAGTTTTTGCACCTGCGAGAACATACCAGACATATTTTCGACATTCTCAGTGTTAAAGCTGCTAACATTCAGGGACGTTAAGTTAGTCATATTATTAAACATCGAGGACATATTCGTCACCTTAGAGGTATCGAAATTGGAGAGATCAAGCGTAGTGAGATTAGATACGCTATCAAACATAGAATACATATTTATCACCTGAGAAGTATCAAAGTTGGAAAGATTGAGCGTGGTGAGACTAGACATATTGTAAAACATAAGACTCATATCCGTCACCTTAGAGGTATCGAAGCTTGAGAGATTAAGAGTGGTAAGATTACGCATGCCATAAAACATAGCTCCCATACGCGTCACCTTAGAGGTATCGAAGCTGGAGAGATCAAGCGTAGTGAGATTACGCATGCCATAAAACATATCTTGCATATTTGTTACCCGGGAGGTGTCGAAGTTAGAAAGATTAAGAGTGATGAGATTAGACAAGTCATAAAACATAGCACTTATATCCGTCACCTTAGAGGTATCGAAGCTGGAGAGATCAATAGTAGTGAGATTAGATACGCTAGCAAGCATAGAATTCACATTCGTCACCTGGGAGGTATCGAAGTTTGAGAGATTAAGGGTGGTGAGGTTAGACATACCACGAAACATAGAGCTCATATTCGTCACTTGAGAGGTGTCAAAATTGGAGAGATCTAGATCTAAGATATTTTTTATTTTTTGTTCACCATATTTTGAAAAGAACATCTCACTACTATCTGCATTTAAATAAACCTTCTCTGTTTCAGCATAATAATAAGCAGTCTTATCTGTCGGGTCTAGCCAGAGCTTGATTTCATAATCAGAGTACTCGTCATCTATATTTACAGTACTCATGGACACAGCTGGAGCTACGGTACCCTTCTTAAAATGTTCGATTTTATTTGTAGTAGTTTCGAGGGATTTTAATTTTGTATTAAAATCAGGACCTTCGGTTATAACGGCGATACGGTCATAATTATTAGTCAGAATCGAAAAGATCAATTTATTTGTATATCTACCACTTTCAAGATTATCGCTTAATTTCATGCCAATACTGAGTTGATTTGACTCATTACCATTAGTCTTCCCTGAGGTTTGAAGAATTTGTGCTGGGGTAGATAAAGCTGGGATCGGTGCATAATTTGTCGAAGAGCCAATTTTATAACCCCAAGAATTATTTGGCAAATTACCTAAAGGTAAATTCGTACTAACTGAATCAATTTTCGCCCCAGTAGTCGAATTATTATTAGTTAGCGCTGTATTTTCGGTTTCCGCGCTTAAAGTCGCAGTGTAACCTGTACGGTTATTCGTATTGATTGTAAGATTTAAAGGAATCTCTATGGTTTTATTTGTAGAATTAATCACCTGGTTCCCGTTCACTGAAACTGCAGATTGATCCACCGAGGCGGAAAGCGTTGGAATAAATAAAGCTTCAACATTCTGAGTTTTAAAACTAAGTAAGGTGAACGAAATAAAAAAAATGAATGCAAATGAAGTTTTTTTATACGCAAGAATAATGTGAGAGAGTGAATTTTGGCTATTCATGTATATATTTTATCATAAGCACGATAAAATACTTGCTGTTTTCCCCTAAGAAACCAACTCGAACCACATCTTGAGATCTTCGAGGGTAGAATCGAGAATTTTGCGGCCGTCGGCAGTTTCACCAGTAGTTTGATAATGTTTCAATAAATCGTTCATCGCTTGAATAAAGCCAGGGGTCTGACGGGCGATTCTAGCGGCACGGTATTTTTCAAATTTCGCGATCTCATCCTGGCTGAGCGCGTTTGGAAAATTTCGCCCCTTATAATTCAGCAATAATGAATCGAGGCGCTCGTCCTGAAAAAGTGGGTGAAAATCAGCCAGCTCATTAGCACGAAGATTCGGCACCATAGAGGCTTGTCTTCTATCTTCATTATTTAAGAAACCATCATAAAGTCTAGCTTCGGCCTCTTCTAGTTTATCAAAATTACGCTCACGGGTGAATAATTCTCGCATCCGCTCAATGAATTCTGGGTGATCCTTAAGTGTTTTAAGATTTTGCTCAATTTGGGATTTTTCGAGCTTAATTTTTTGCCAGCCAGTGGTGCCGGCCGGAAATTCCTCGACCCCATTCGAACTAGATTCGGTGCTCTCAACGTCTAAAACCGAGAGTGGCGCGACTGCCGGACATTTACTCGGGGTTAATTCTTTGACATATTTCGAAAAATCGAACCAAGTTTGATATTTTTTGCCAGTGCGACTGACTTTTTCTTCGGGTTTAAATTCCTTTTCTGCCTGCAAAACTTCATCGACATTGTAGCGCAAATCGAAGACTAAGATATTTTGATTTTTTCCTGGTGCGATTGGTATAGCGACGGTGGTGTGATTGGTTTTACTCGAATAATGACCACTAGTATAGACAAAAGGCGTGGCAGAATCGATGGAAAGGTTTGTGGCGTTAAGAAAACGCAGGAGCTGTTTCTTGTCGCGTAGTTTTAAGAGAAAATCGAGTAATTTTGGCTGCTTTTCATGAATAATTTTCGCTACGGCGATCGTGGCATAAATATCGGAAAGCGCATCATGGGCATGTTCGTGGGTAATGCCGTTCATGGCAGTGAGAAGCTCGAGGCGGTTGGTTGGTTTTTTCTCGCCAGTCTTAGAATCTACAGCAACTGGCCAATTAATTCCCTCTGGACGCAGCGCGCGTACCATACGAACGGCATCCAAAATATCGAATTTACTACGACCATCGAGATATTGCCAAGTGTATGGATCATAGAAATTGCGCCAAAATAGATAGCGGATAAATTCATCATCAAAACGCACAGAATTAAAGCCACAAATAATAGTATTCGGAGTAAAAATCTCCTCTTGCAAGATCTTACAAAGTTCCGGCTCCGAAAGTCCATCCATACGCGTATCGTTCGGGGTAATATTGGTCGTGACGATAGCGTATGGGCTAGGCAAAGTGTCTTCATCGAGACGCACGAAGAGATTAACCGGATCACCGATGGGATTAAATTCCAAATCGGTGCGCTGACCAGCAAACTGCATGATGCGATCCTCGCGCGGATTAATACCCGAAGTCTCCAAATCATAGAAGAAAAAGGTAGGTGGATGATTAGTGGCCAGATAATCCGGATCAAAATTGTGATTCATACTACTAGTATATGCCTAAACTAAGATTTTAGCTCTTGATTAATGGCTTCGCGGAGTTTTTCCTTGAATTCTTTTTCTTTGGCGGAAGGAAGTTCGAAGGCCTTGCCATTAATATAGATGGTTGGGGTTTCATTGACACCGAGACGCTTCGAGATAGCCATATCGGCCTTGATTTTTTGCTTCACGGCATCGGAATTCATATCCTTGAGGAATTTTGCCGTATCGCCCTTACCTTCAGTAACTTCGACAAAGTATTCACGGAAGTGATTGTCACGATCAGAGGCAGAGAGAGATTCCCAATTTGATTGTTCTTTAAAGAGCTTCTTAGCGTATGGTTCCCAGTAGCCTTGGAGAGCAGCGGCATTAGCCGCCGAAGCCGCAGCGGTGCCGTTTTGGTGATAGCTCAAGATGTAACTTCTAAAAACTAGACCCACTTGGCCATCATATTCTTTCACAATATCAGAGAGATATGGGAAAACTGTGGAGCAGAACGGGCACTGATAATCGGCATATTCAGAAATAATCACCTTGGCGTCTTTGTTACCTTCATAATTATCACCCATATCACCATTACGAGAGTCGGCAGCGATATATTTATTCGTATTGAGGCTCTTAACCCAATTGTCATAAGCAAGATTTGAAGAAATCGCGTTACCGCAAAGCCACAAGAATCCCACAGCTAGCACCCCTAAAAGTCCGTAAATCAGTTTTTGCATTTTCCTCCTAATTTCTACTTTTGGTAGATTTTTTGTATAATATAAATATTAGCATATTTTGTCTAAGTTGTAATATTTTAGACTAAAGGAGGAGCCGTGTCAGAGGCGAATATGACAGATACAACAGAAGATAGGACCGATTTTAACGGCGAACAAGAAAACGCGACTGGAGTGTTCAGCGGTGAGGAATCTTCCCATGGATTAAAAGTCTGGTTTGAAAAAATCGGTGTGAAATTAGCCGCCTTTTTCGGAGCGATCAAACAATTTTTGAGCCGCAAGGATGGAGATGAGGAAGCGGATTCCTTCGAGGGACCAATGAAGCGTGGATTTTTCGATCGTAAATTTAATAAAGCAGAAAATGAGTCGACAGAAGCCACAAATGAGGCTAGTTCGCTCAGTCAATTTGGTGGAGCCGGCCTGATCAATAATCATTTTTCGAATTCTGAACTCGAAGCAACTCGCGCTACTGACACAGATGGCGACGGTATGGTTAATCATGAGAAAACTGAAGAGACCTTAACTAGGCGCGAAGAGGCGACGGATTATCTAAGAAATACGAATTATTATATTGGCACAACTGAGGTAAATACCGCGGTTATGCCAGAAGTGTTCATCCCGGAGACTACAGAAGATTTTGTTTGGTTAATTAATAAAATGCCAAGCTCGGTGCTTTCGGATAGCCAGAAAGAAACTCTAGGCAAGGTCATGAGTTTCGATAGTAAAAAGGTTTCTGATATTATGACGCCAAAATCAGAATTAAAGTTCGTGGGCGAAGAAGATTATATGGGACCGCTGACCTTATCTGGATTATATAAATCTGGCCAGAGTCAGTTCCCTGTAGTCGATCGCCGTGGTGAATTGAGTGGAATTTTACACGCCTAGACACTTTTCCAATTAGATATCAAGGATACCGATCAGGCTTCGGCCTTTATGGATCGTAAAATTGTTTATCTTTCAGAAAATTATCCACTCTATGAGGCGCTCTTTGCCCTGTTACGCTCACATACACAGGCTTTCGTGGTAGTGGATGAGGCTGGCAAAATTTCTGGTTTGCTTGATGCACGCGTACTCCTAAACTCCCTGCTTGCGATTGACGATTCGGCTGATTTTACTAAAGATGAAGATTTAGCTTCGGTGGTGGAATACGCCAAGCGTTTTAAGTAAAATTAAGTTATTAAGGTTTGATTTAGATGCAGAATAGACGCTTACTTAAAAGACGCGTAGTAACCGGCCTGAGTTTGCTGGGTCTATTCTTGCTGACGGTGGCGCTAAATCCAAAATCTTATAATTACACGCCGGTCCATTCTGAACAACAGAACGGAAGCGCTAAAACTGACGAGCATGGTAGTGCGAGCGATGCCAACCAAGCAAAAACTCAAAACAATCCAGATAAATCTAATGCTACAAACCCCACGGATGGTACCGATACCTCTAATTCCAAACCACTAGCTAGCGAGATCTTATCTAGTCTCGAGGTTAAAGGTCGCGCGCCAAAGACTGGCTACAAACGAACGGAGTTTTATAAGAATTGGCCAGAAATCGAGGGCTGTAATCTGAGACAACGTATCTTGAAGCGGGATTTTGGCGAGACGGCGAAGACCGACCAAAAGTGCAATGTGATTTCGGGTAGTTTTTATGAACCGTACACCGGGACTTGGATGAGTTTTTCGAGCCGTGAAGAGATTGGTAAGAAAATTCAGATTGACCACATCGTGGCGCTTTCGGATGCTTGGCAAAAAGGCGCACAATATCTCAGCAGCGACATTAGATTTCAGATTGCGACCGACCCCTTGAACCTTGCCGCAGTGGATGGACCAGCTAATCAACAAAAATCCGATAGCGACGCAGCAAGTTGGCTGCCGAAGAACAAAAGTTTTCGCTGCCAATACGTGGCACGCCAGATTTCGGTGAAGAAAAAATATAATCTCTGGGTGACGGAAGCCGAAAAATCCGCCATGAGTAATGTACTAGGTGGATGCCCAGAACAGAGAACTTATTAGAAAATTAAATAAATATTTTATAAGCGAGCAAAAAATGATTAGAGAAATGAAAGCAACCGACCTCAATGACATAGTAGAAATGCAATTTGAGCTACAAGAGTATTTTTCAGAAATTGATAGAACACGCGATTCTCTACCATATAAAAGCATTGAAGACGCTCGTCAATATATGCAAAAAATGATAGATGATGCCAATAATATGGATGGCAAAATTTTTGTTGCTGAAGAAAAAGATCAAATTATTGGTTTTATTCAAGGAGTAATAATTGAACATAGAAAGGGTGCTGATATTTTTTATGATTTAATGCATAATCCTTCCAAAGAGGGCTGGGTTGGCCTACTATTCGTGAAGTCAGAATATAGAGGGAGTGGCACTGGAAAGCAGTTGCTCGACGAAATAAAAAATTATTTTATATCAAAAAATTGCACCAGCATACGACTATTGGTCCTATCTGATAATAAACATGCGGTAGCTGTCTACGAAAAAAATGGCTTCATACGTCATGACTTAGAGATGATACTAAAGGTTTAATGTAAAAAAAGAACTCCATAAGGGGCTATTTTAATGGTGTGCGTCTAGCCGAGGACTACAAATATATCTTATGTATTGCCAGCTGCGTTATGAATGGCCAATGAATAAGCCTTATTAAAAAGGCAACAATGTCAATGTATCTTGCGCCTCATGATACAATATAGATATGAATAATCAGGCTTTCATCGACGGACAAAACCTTAAGCTTGGCACTTTCAAGACTAATCCATCCTGGAATGTTGACTTGAAGAGATTTCGTGTATATCTTAGCCAAAAGTACAACGTAAATGAGGCCTACTACTTTATTGGTGCCTATGATCCGAAGAACCAAGACCTCTACAGTGCGCTTCAGAAATTTGGGTATATTGTCATCTTTCGCGAACATGCCGAAAGCGCACTTAGTAAGAAGAAAGGTAATGTGGATACGGATATAGTATTTACGGTTATGAAGAGTTTGGCCGAAAAAGAAAAATTTGATAAGGTAGTGCTCGTATCCGGCGACGGCGACTATTGGCGCATGGTCGATTATTTAATCCAAAAAGATAAATTTGAAAAATTACTAGCACCAAGCCGCAAGAATTTGTCTTCGCTCTATAAACGTCGCATGGCCGATACATATAGGGTATATCTTGACGATCCTGCCGTAAGAAGCAAGATTGAGTTTAAGAAGAAATAGCCTGACAATCAAAAAAGCAGGTTCGCCTTAGGTATTTCTCCGTTCGGTGCATCCCTGCGTCGTGATATATTTACATCATATCAAATCAGGCCCAAAAAGTCAATATCGCCAGTCGTTCACAATTTGTACAACAAAAAAAGAACTCCGTTAGGAATTATTTAAGCGGCCTGACTAGTCGATATTTTTCTCTTTGAGAAAAATATCTGTTCCTCCTCGCTCGGAAAGAAAAAAGCCAGCTTTTTTCTTTCACTCACTTCGTCGTCCAGTCGAACTATGTTCTCGTCTAATCTAGGTACCAACTAAAAAGTCTACCAAGGTAGACTTCTTTAGTTGGTGCACCTGTTTGCCCCTTGGGACGCATCAGGTGGAAAAAAGAACTCCGTAAGGAGTTATTTTATGGTGCACCTGACTAGACTCGAACTAGCACACCCGAAGGCACTACCACCTCAAGGTAGCGTGTATACCAATTTCACCACAGGTGCATATGTTTATTATAACATATTTTTTCGCTATGGGGAGAAAAATCTTGAAATTATTCCGATTCTACGGAGTACGATTTTTGAAAGTCTTCTTTACCGACCAATTAATAATATCATTAAAGCGGTCTTCACCCGAGACTAGGTGCTGATCCGCCGAGAAGGCACGCACATTTTTATTCATAAAATATGGCAAACTAGATTGATAAAGCGCAATCGAAGGCGCCTCGTCGAGCCAGATTTCAAGGAATTTACGGTATTTGGCGTCACGCAGTGAAATATCAATCGTATTTCTAGCACTGAGAATCAAGTTCGAAACCGTGGTATTCTTATAATTACTGAGATTATAGCCATTTTCGGTAGCCTCGGCAGAGTGATAATAGGGCACCACATCTGGGTCGGCACCCATGGCGATTTCATAAATCAAAATGTCATAGTTGCGTGGACGGAGAACATTGAGTGTAAAGTCCTGAGAAGCTTCGTAGGCCGCAACCTGATTTGGCACGCCGAGAGATTTTAACTGCTCACCGAGGCGGTTAGCGATTTCTTCCATATATTTATCACCCTTGACCGTAACGATACGAAGATCGGTACCAAAGTACTCTGGCTTATTAGCCTTAAAATTATCGAGCTTAGACTTAGCTTCGGTTACATTAGTAGTAGCTGCTTCCGGGAAAGACAGAGTCTTGGCCTGCTGTTCAGTGATCGGGAATTTGAGCGCCTGTTCGCCGTTTAGACCGGATAAGAGATTGCCATAATTCAAACCTTGACGGAGTGCTTGGCGGAAGCCCTTATCTTGAAGCGCGGTATTGGAAGTAGAAGTCGTATTCAGGAAGGCAAAGACGCCATAATTAACGGTGGTTTGTTGTTCCTTGAGGCTTTTTTCATTGAGAAGCTCCGTAGTGTAACGAGATGGAAGGCTGCCGGTGGCGGTGATAGAACCGGATTTTAGTGAAGCTTTAATCGCGTCAGTGGTCAAAAAAGCATGGATAGAAAAACTATCAAGCAGAGTCTTTCCCTTGTAATAATTTTGGTTACGGTTCAAATAGACTATCTTTTCGCCTTCGTTGCCAATGGTTTGGGTAGCCTTAAAGACGAACGGACCGGAAGAAATTGGCTTGGTAAACATTTTATGCTCATTCAATTGCTCCGGCTTCACATCTTTTAAAATATGGGCTGGAAGGATGGGAAAATTCAAATTACTTTCGAAGAAAGCATTAGTATTTTCGAGCTTAAAAACTAGTGAACCGTCTTCGGATTGACGCACGGTGACACCATTTAATTTATTACTGAAGTTCGATTTTAGAGAAGCGCTCTTAATCGTATTGACCGTATAAAGCACATCTTCAGTAGTAAGGTCGTCGCCGTCTGCCCATTTCAAATTCTGGCGCAGGCGCACCGTCCATTCATCGCCAGTAGTATTACTAGTAATAGTTTCAGCCAACCCAGCACCGGTATGACCAGAGTAATCCACTTCAGCGAGACGGGCAAACATCAGACGAGAAAGAGCCTCCTCTGAGAAAGTAGTGGCAAAAAGTGGGTTCATAGAGTTAATCTTGCCCAGAGTACCTTCGGTGAAATTACCACCATCGGTGTAGGTTTCCACGGCGTAAGATTCGGAATACCAAACTGATTGGACAGTGGCAAAAAGCAGAATAGCGAGAATCAAAAGCACCCATTCCAAGACAAAGAGACGAACATCTTTCACATGCGAAATATGACCGATCAAGTTCTCCTTGACGTGCTCTTTACTGTTTTCGCTGATTTTGCGACCAAAGAGCGTAATTTTTTTGGAAATTTTTTGACTACGTTTTTTGAGGGTCTTATTCATAATTTAACTAATGGTAGGTAGCAAAAGCATACCTAAGATTGAGGCGACGAACATCACGACCAACACCACAGTGGCATTAAAGAGGGATTTTTCGAGACCTCGACGAGTGGTGTATAATTCACCACTTGCACCAAAACCTGCACCGAGAGAGGCGCCGCGTTGCTGCAATAAAATAAGGAGCATGGCGAGAACGGCCGAGATAAGACTTACACTTTCGAGGATACTTCCAATATTCATAATTTAATTATAGTCTGGAATGACGAAATTAACAAGACTTGTCAGGACACTCATGAGCAACCATGACCAGACTAGCTGAATACCTGAGATGGAAATATGGGGCACCAGGTGTACGACCAACCACAACATTGCAATGTTGAGCACCAGGTTAAAAATTCCCATAGTGAGTAAAATCAGAGGTAGAGCGAAAATAGTTAAAATTGGCTTCACGATGGTTTGAACCACAGAAAGCACGAGGCCGGCAGTGACGAAGACCCCGAAAGTATCAACTCCTTGATCGACGCGACCAAAAAGTTTGACACAAACCCACATTAAAAATGAGGAAACAATCCAACGCAGGATGAAAAACTTAATTTGCTTTTTTATCATAAGCCTATTGTAGCACGATTTTATACGATTTTATTTGAACATGCGTTTATTGCGCAGCTGACGATGAAAAGTAATGGCAAAACGATGCGCCTCTTCATCGATGCGTGCGATAAGTTTGGCGAGATGCGATTCATTAGAAAAAATCTGGCTAGAGAAGCTAATAATTCCCTGATGAGTGACCGGAATAATTAGATTAATATCAGCATTTCTGGTGTGGTCACCAGATTTATTGCGGCCGATGGCGGGAATTTTAGCCTCAATTAATAGAGGTAGTACGGCGCGAAGCTGCTAGTCGGAGCCGTCCAAAATAATCAGTTCAGGATATTCCCATTCCGGATGTTTAAGGCGGCGCGTCACCACCTCACGCATGCTAGCGGTATCATCATTTTTACTGCTACGAATCTTAAATTTACGATAATCGGCACGACTAGCTACCCCATTTTTAAAAACTACCATACTAGCCACGGTGTCGGAACCAGAAATATGCGAAATATCATACCCCTCAATGCGACGTGGTACCGAATTAAGATTAAGGAGCTTTTGTAGTTGTAATAATGCTTGATCAGAGGATAAATCGAGAAATTCCTTGTCGGAAAAAATAATTTTACGCTTCAAGCCTTTCAGGCCAAAATATTCATCGCGGAGTTTGGCCGCCATTTCGAACTCACCGAGCGAGGCGTGGCGGCGCATGTCGCGCTCAATTTCTTTCAACAAATTATCGCGGTCGCCATTTAAGTAGCGAATGAGACGACGAAGCTCAGTTTTATAGGCTTTTTCGGTGGTTTTGCCAATCTCAATACCTGGCGTGAGGCCGAGATCGGTGTCGAGGGTTTTCTTGCCGTTATAAGGTTTGTCATAATAAGGGAAGATTTTACGAAGCACCCTTAGAGCCTTAATAATTGTAGTTTTGGCATAAAACGGACCGATATAGGTGGCCTTATCGTCGAGGGGATTTCGCGTAATCGAGACATCCGGCACCGGCTGATCCATATTGATTCGTACGTAGCTGACGGTTTTATCGTCACGTAGTAAAATATTCCACTTCGGCATGTAGCGCTTAATCATTTCCGACTCGAGGAAAAGCGCATCCATCTCGGTGTCGACGATCAACCAATCGGTGTCGTGAATTTCTGCCACCAAAGCCTCAGTTTTCGGATCTTTTTCGGTATTTTGAAAATATTGACGAACCCGATTTTTTAAGACCGCCGCCTTGCCCACATAAATCACTTCCCCTTCGCGGTTTTTATGAAAATACACCCCAGGGCTACTGGGGAGTGTTTTCAGTTTAGCTTTGAGTTCCGCCGAAATCATTATTTTAATTATAAAATATTTCTGATTTTTTACAAAATCCGCCCTAAGTTAATATCTCAAAGTGTTGCACTTGAGATGTTAGAGTAAGACACCTGGGTCGACATCTTAGACCGTGATGCTTTTTAGGTTATTAGATAAGATTGGCGTCTTTTAAGAGTTTTTCAGCATCAGTGGTACCCTGAAGTGGGTTTTGGAGTGGGGTCTTTTTCATGATTTCCTCAAATTGATCGAGTTTCAAAATCTTGCTTAGGCTATCAAAGATTGGAGTGGACTCAGCTGGGGTTTTAATTTCCTTTTTCTTAGAATCTTTGAAACGCATCACGGCGTGAGTTTGATCGAGCTCTTTTGAATTCTTTTGGTTAGGAGTGGCAAAGATTAGGCCCTTGATATCGCCCGTAAAAGTGTCGATACCCACGAAGATATTAACAGTGCTCTTAATTTCTTGAATATATTTGTTATAATCCTTGATGGTTTTATCCTTCAAAACACCCTGCTCTTCCTCTTCATAAGAGTTTGGAGCAAGAGAATAGGCGTTCGAAAGACATTTAGAAATTTCGGTATTTTGGGAGGCTTTATTGGCGGCCTCGAGGAAGCGACTGAGCTTATTATCGTTAAAAGTAATGCGGTAGAGTTTACCGAGGTCACCCGAAAGCTTGGCATAGCTAACAGACTCTTCGCTATTTAATTCAGTAAAATTGGCAAATTCATTGTCGCGGTAAAGCTTAGCCATGAGGTCGGATTGCTGATCAAGAGTCTTACCGATATTTTGAGTCACACAAGAAAGAGTCCCGGCAATACCGTTCTGTAAAACTTTTGGTAAGGTAAAGCCTAGCGTACTACCTACACCTGCAATGACTTCATCAGCATCGATACGTTGCCATTTATTTTCAATTTCCATCGCAAAATCATCGAGAGATTTTTGCATTTCTGAGTCAATTTCTTTACCCGAACCCTTAAGTACAGCGGTCAAACTATCCTTCAAATGGTCGAGCTTCAGGTAAATTTTGCCATCTTGGGCTAAAATCCCCTCTAAGCCTAGCAAAATTGGCGAATTATCACCCTTCATGGTGAAATTCAGAGTGGCGTGGACGGCGGCAGAATTTTCTGTACTACCGCGACTTAAACTAACGCGAAGGTCGGCCTGCTGGATTTGACTTTCAACCTTGGTATTTAGAGAGTCACCGGTAATGAATTGCTGAAATTCAATATCGGAACCACTAACTTTGTGGAAGATTTTAGAAAAAGTACTGGCGCTAACGTTTGCGAAAAAGAAAAAGTAAACAAAGAGCGCAATGCCGGCAGCGATAAGCGCAGCAAGGAGATGGAGGGAGATTTTTTGAGCTTTGGTTTTCTCCTTTTTGGCCGGAGTTTCGACTTCGGTATTAGCTTCGGTATTTTCGGAAGCTGAGTCAGAATTAGATTCGTGGGTGGAATCGGGAGCAGAGTCAGACACGGAGCTTGGAGCAAACTCAGAAACCCCTTCAGAGACTGCCCCAGAAACGGCGACCGGGGCGGAGTCTTCGACTAGATCCTCGTAATTATTTTCTTTTAGGACTTCATCGAGAATGTGGTCTTTATTGTCTGAGATTTCGGTATTTTCAGAAGTATCGGTGTTCTTGGAAGCTTCAATTTTTTCAGAGGCTTCAATACCTTCTGAATCTTCGACACTTTCAGAAGCTGCGGCATTTTCGGAAGCTGCAATGTCTTCTGCAA
>JABCPS020000022.1 GCA_013332955.2 Candidatus Saccharimonadota bacterium
GAGAGTACTCTGGGTCGGTAGCTCAGCAGGTTAGAGCACGGGCCTTTTAAGCCCGGTGTCGAGGGTTCGAGTCCCTCCCGACTCACCACAGAGATTTTTTAGTGAGGCACCCAAAGCCAATCAAATTCAAGAGGTCGTTTACATCTGTAAATGACCTCATTTTTGTTGTCAATTTCTAGGTTTGTAAATAAATTTCAGTATTCATCTAATTATATCTTGACCATCTTCTTCGACTCTTTCGATGCGTCTTTACTGCAATCCTTTAAAATAATTGACATTTGTTTTAATATATTTTGGCTAATTTTTATAGTCTAGGATAAGGAGTACAACGCCCTACTTTACGACTTCCATAATCCGCTTCAATAACATCGGAAGTTGTGAATATTCATCATCAATCGTATTAATCTTGCTCTGAAGTATTTTATCTACTAATTCTGGATGAAAAGCAAAGAGAGCAAGCAAACAATTTCTGCATTGATATATTCTTTTACCATAAGCTGGGATCTTAATTGAATTGTTGAACCACGCTTTCTCGGTCGCATCTTTTTTATTTAAAGAATCTATCTCTTTATTTATCTCTTGTTTATAATTTTCCCGATTAATCTTTTTAGCAAAATCCATTCCTTTTAAGAGCGCTAAAACGAAGAATTCAATATTTGGTCTTGAGACTACACACGAAAAACCTAAATTCTCGGCATCAGCTTTCAGTTCTTCCAAAGTGATACGTTTACCTTCTATATCGTCATAATCAAAAACTAGCCACTTTTCGACGTCATCATCTGTATCACTATAGCAATTATCCGGATTTAGGAGATAGTCTTTAATCTTCTGTTCGGCGACTTCTACTAATTTTGCATAACCTTGGTTGCCACCTGCCGGGATTGGTACAACTTCGATAGCTCCATATTTTTCTGGAGACTGGCCCACTCTAGTTCTCAAGAAAGCTTCTATTAGCCCCTTTTCAGTTTCACCCTCAACGACGGCCAATAGATAATGCATTTTATTCACCCCTTTCTACATTTGGAATGCTACCGAAAAAACCCTTGAGGTATTTCTTTTCAATCAACTTATCGTCTTGGCGGATACTGCTAGGAATTCCGCCGATTATAGTTTCTTCCTTATTACTCTTACCGAAGAGGTAGATATTTTTACGATCTAATTGACTCATAATTTGGGTGGCATGCGTCAAGATAATTAATTGGGCACGTTTTTTATTTATATTTTTATCTTTAAATAAACTAATGATGTATTCACATTCGTGTGGATGCAAGAATAGCTCAAATTCATCAATACATAAAATATTACCATTTTCCAATGAATCAATTATTGGAAAGGCTAACTCATACATTCTCTGCGTGCCATTTGATTCATGCTCACCCAATGACATCGGTACAGCCCCAACTACAGCTCCACTCTCGTTATCGTATACGAAATGAGTTGTTAGGACATAATAGCCTTTACGATTTATGCTTTTCTTGAATTCTGGAATAAACGGTAACGAATTTACAAACTCTTCTGGGACGTTTACCTGTGAGGCGGAAATGTCTTGTACGTACAAATCAGCATTCTTCAGAAATGTCAGCACCTTATCTTTGAATTCGGGCTTTTCCATAATTAACTTTGATGTTTCATCTGTAGATTGAGTTCCTGCAATTGGATGGAAATGATCTAACCATTCGAATATAGCGATGGCTTCTTTATTATTGTTTTCCCAAGCTTTTGTTAATAACAACGCATTATCGCGCGTCTGGCTTAATAATTCTGGAGTGAAGCCATGCGTAGAGTATCTACAAGTGGATATCGATGCTCGTGAGAAAATCGTATCAAAAGTTGCATCGTCTGTCTTTTTGCGTTTTTTTAAATATTCTTTAGAAACTTTGTGGTTGAATATCGAAAAGCTGTATTCGTAAATATACCTATCATCATCTATCTGTGCTAAAAATCTTGTATCGACATCATTTTTATTATTAAGAGCGAAAATTTCTATGCCAAGTCCTTGTCCATCATATTTTGTTGATAATCGAATAAAGTCCCGGAAGAATAACATCGCTCTAAAGAAATTTGTCTTTCCGGATCCGTTTGGACCAAAAATCGCCGAGACATTTGTCTCATTAGACCATTCGACCGCCTGTTCTGTATTGAATGAACGGAAATTTGATACACTGAACTTTAATAAACGCATAGAAGAATTTTCCTTTTCATTCAGTTTATCACAACTTATTCTACAAATCAAGAATTTTATGTTATTTTTTTGCGATATTTTGTATTTTTGTTGATAATTATATTAAAAGTCGGTGGAATCCAATTATGAATAAGCGGTAATTTTGCTTGATAAAAAGTTTAATTATTGCAAAATATGGCAAAATCTAGCTATCGGCAGGACTATATCAAAAATTTATAAGGACCGCATCTTTAATTCAACCAACTTCACTAGTAACATTTTTCATCATTACCACTCGCAATTAAAAAAATACCCGCCTTAGATAAGACGGGACCCATAATAACTGGGATTTGAGCTCGCCTTATACAAGACGGGACCCACAGCAGGTGGGATTTGTTGGAGGGGTATCCGCAGCCTTCTGATGTCTAGAAGATTAGTGAAGCTGAGGCTGCAACTATGAAAATAAGTTGGGGGCCGAAAAGGTGGATGTTGCCAAAAACAAAAGAAAGTGAGTTTGCTCAATTTAAGAGAAATAGTGACTTCGGCCCCAACATGCCGCCAAGGTGGTGAACCTTATTTCTAACTAAAAGAAATGGCAATAACTTTTAGACTAGAAAGTCTCACGACGCGACACGCAGCGAGGTAGTAATGGTTGGTAAAACTGCATGTTTTGTTGCTTGTTCTTTTTAGAAAATTAAGAGGGGTTTTTCAAATCCTCGCTAAGGAAGTAGCAAAAACCTTGCCGCACAAAATATAATGTGTCTTTTCGCATACCAGATACGTTTAATATACTCAATCCACAAGATATCTGTGTTGCACGATAATATTAACAAAATTCCTTAGATTTTGCAAGCATAAGCACAATGACAGGGGTTTATTTCTTTTTAGAGTCGACAATTTCCGCTTCTTCGATATCATCTGGATTGGTTTCGGATTTTTTCGAACCAGAAAATTTGGAGACTAGATTATAGCGATCGGTGAAATCTTGAACGTGTTTCTTCAGAACAATAATATTGATTAAATCCGAGAGGCCATAACCAATCATAATAAAGCCGATTAGCGACAAGGCAATGGCGGAGGCATCAAATGGATAGACGATGATAGCGACGCCGGCGGTAAGCGATAGAAGGTTAGTGATGATAGATGTTATATAGGCGGATTTAGAAACGTTTTTTAATTCCATAGTGTAGCCAATACGGGAAATTGCCGAAATCACAATGACAAGACCGATAGTCATCGGAATGAGACTGAGAATACCTGGATAGAAGAGGAAGACAAGGCCAATGACGATGAGAAAGGCGCCGAGAAAATTACTAGAAAATAGACGGACAAAGCGCGAATAGACTCGGCTCATAATCATACTAAAACCGGCGAGCAAAAATCCGGCAGCAAGTAGGAGACGTAAGAGATTGAGGGCGAATTCCGGAAATAGGGCGAAGAAGAGACCGAACAGCACCATTACTACGGTAGTGGAGATTGCGGTATTGAGATAAGCGTTAATTTTATCTTGAATTTTCATGTTAACTCCAGTGCGATTTAATTACTTATATTGTAGCATATTTAGAGCGTAAGGATTTTAGCGTAAAAAAAGAACCCCGAAATTCGGGGTCTTTTGCATCAAAGATGCTAGGTAAAGAACAAAACTAGTTTGCGGCATGTCACGATTATGCGAGAGCCTTTTTGAGCTTTGTGTTTTCAATTCCAAATGCTTTATTAATACTATAATGCACGGAATTTAACACTTCGAGCGGTGTAAGATCGTCGGTGACAATATACTCTGGCACCACCATAGTGTTAACCGACTCCATGAACTGATTACGGAAACCATCGAAAGTCAGATGGTCACTCTGCAAGATGGACTTTTCGAACTTAGTACAGTCCATCCCAGCATTAATGGCGGTTTCCGCTCGAGAAACCAAAGTCATATCGCTACCCGCATGCAGATAAAAAGACGCGGTGGGTCTAGGCAGCATGGCCTGATATTCTTTTAGCACCGGCTTGGGAACATAAGTAGAACGCGCATACTTCTTAGCTAATTCATAATACGGCTTGAATGAATCTAAAATTACATTTCCAAAATTACCATGCGCTAAGACGTAAAGCTCTTCCTTTGTTAAACTCTGACCATCCATGATCTTCCAACCTGCCCCCAAACGAGACTTTAATCCTTTTGCCAAAGTGCTTTTTCCTACATACGGTAGGCCCTCAAGGTAAACTAACATAACTTCCCCCTCCTGTTTCATTTTGAGTAATAAAAACTAGTTACAACATATATTATAACACAAAATGTCAAGAAACACAAAAAACAGGCCCTCAGCCTGAATTACTGGTGGACGATAGA
>JABCPS020000023.1 GCA_013332955.2 Candidatus Saccharimonadota bacterium
AATCATAGAGTACTTCAGATTTTCTGATTTGTGAGGCGTAATCTGAGTCTAGTTGCATATCGTTGCTCTGTATGGCGTGATCGGATTCTAATTCAGCGTCGCTAATCTGCGAAACATAATCGGCGAATTTTTGATTTTCTTCGTTCATTACTTTCATTATAACCTAGATTTTCTGGGTATGGCGGAAATAAAAAAGAACCGGGTAGTTCGTTTTTTGTCGATTTTATGAAAGAAAAAAAGAGCCGACCAGCTCGATTTAACTTGGTACACCCGGGGGGATTCGACCCCACGACCCTCTGTTCCGAAGACAGATGCTCTAATCCACTGAGCTACGGGTGCAAGTGAGGAGAAATATAATAAATAAATTTATTATATTTCGACGAACGCCGCATCCGAACCGCCGTAGGTGGTACGGGTGCAAACGAAGAGAAATATAATTAATGTACTCATTTCTCTCTCTTTAATTTTACCATAGAACAAAAAATACGCCGAGAAATTCTCGGCGTATCATGTTTTCAAAGGGCAATTAATAAATTGGTTAATTGCTTAAGGTTAGAATTTGAAGTAAGATCCGGAAGCTTAGAAACTTCCTTGAAGGCGGCTGCGATATGTCCTAACGGAATATATTTAATTTTGCAGCCAGAGAAAAGTTGTTCATTTTCAAGCTCTTGAGCTTGCAATTCTTCGGCATCCTCAATAAGGCTGCCATCGGTTTCATAATTTAAAAATTCTTGATATCTTTGCTCAGCGAGTAGCATGCGCTTATTCTTGAGGTCGTTCTGGAAAGCTTCCACCAAAACATGGTCGATTTTCTCAATCTGATTGCAAAATTCATTAACCAGACCCCAGAATTCCTGACGGCGCTCTTCGGTACTTCTGACATATTTCAGGAACATCGGTTGACGAATCAAGCGATCGATGTTCAAATAAATGCCATTGAAGCGCTTCCAACTCTCGTTGTAACAATCAATTACATCCTTGAGTCTGCGAATGTTACCAGTGTCAATCCAGCGGCGTTTGAAAAATTGGCAAGAATCGGTCGTGAGCGTGATGTAGCTAATGTCGCTTACGATTTGCTCGGACAGGTGGAAGAGTTGATCTTGGTCGAGAATAGTTTTCTGACCATTAGCTGCAGCTTTTTTCCTTTGATTTTCAATAATTTTCTTCCAGCGTGCATCTGTTATATCATTTATTTTTTCGCGATTAACATTGAAGTCGTTGATATACAGTTCGATGCTTTTTAGTACGTTCTTATGTTCGAGAAAAATTTTCTCCACGTACTCCAGTGTGTTACAAAGTGATCCGGCCATTAAGGTAATTCCTTGGTCCATATTCCCTCCTTTGAAAAATGTAAATGTTCCATCTACGAACGTATAGAAAAATTATGCCACAATTCGCAGTGAGACTATTATAGTACATTTTGGGGGGAAAATGAAGAGGTGGGGGCGAATGGTATTCTCTAGTACAACGTCCTTAGAGCCGTAAATATTAAGTTGAGCCCCCTCTTCCTAATATAGATCACAGAAGAAGAGTGAAATTTTATTTTCCTACTGGACGAATTGAGTAAAAAATGATAAAATAACGAATGAGTCGGGCCGGTAGCTCAGCTGGTTAGAGCACGAGCCTCTTAAGCTTGGTGTCGTGGGTTCGAGTCCCACCCGGCTCACCAGTTTTGAAATTATTTTATAACCTCACGGATGTGAGGTTATTTTTAACCAATGCAATTAACCCCTAGCATCAATACTGTACCGCCTTAAATGTATTAAAGTGCTGAAGACCCACCATCTCAATTCTTTTCATAAGAAATTTCGCAACTTTAATAACCTCTTCCGGATTTCTTTCTGGACGATGAGAATCAATATTAATAGTAAGCAATAGACTATCCAAACAAGTACTATCGTTACTTCTCACATTATTGTCACCAAAAAGTACTTTTTGTACCTCTGTTCTATTCGACATAGTGGGAGAGCTTTTTGTAGTTTTAAGTTTTAAAAAACTTTCAAGAACTTGCCTAATTATATTTGGCATATGATATACATCACAATCATCTAGGTTATTAATATCTTTTTTTGAAAATTCATACACCTCATTAAAATGATGGTGGTATGGAGAAATACGAGAAATTGATTTTTTAAGAAAACTCTTGCCATTATTGTCTTTTTTTACTTCAAAAAATCTATTTATAGGATTATTTTTATTTTCCTTAAATCGATAATTAATAGTTGAAAAATCTTCCCAGCTGTGAGTAAAAATAAACACCTGTGGCTCCAAGTTCATTATTTGTTCAACTAATCCCAATATATATGTATGATTAATTTCATCTAGACTAGCTATTGGGTCATCAATCACTATTAACTCTATATTATTTTTCAAATCGTTTTGGTCTTTATCTTCGAAAAGTTCGTAGTAGAAAAATAACAACGCAAGTATATTTTTCTCCCCCTCACTTATATCAGATATTTTCAGCATATCTGATGATTTGTTTACTATTTTTATAATATAGTCACCACAATCGCTATCAACGACAATTTCAAAATTCATTCCTAAAGCATTTAAAATTCCTGTTATAAACTTTGCAAAATCCGATGTCGGACTTTTACTACGCTTAAGTTCTTCTATCTTTTTGTCTATTTTATTGTTATTCTTTATTGCTTCCTCATACTGTCTTTTATATTCAGATATAAGGTTTAGCTTCTTAGTAGCAATACTATTTTCCTTTAATGATAAACCAATAGCCCCCTTAACTAATTCTCCTATTCTATCTATCATGTGATTTAAGTTGTCTTTTTCATCTTTGATTATTTCTTTTAATTGCTTGTTAAGATATTCTATCGTTTCAACGTTTTTATCAACAGCCATATATTCTATATCGCGATTGGTTATATTTTCTACCTTTTTTCTTACAGTATCTATACAAGACTCTAAAATTTTCTTTTCTTTATTCATATTTATAAAAATTTCACCGATAATAGGATTACCAATCACCGATTCAATTATTTGCTGTTTTTTAATATTGCTATCGATAGCCGTAATTATTTGTTCTATTTTTTCTTTAAGCTCATTCAATTTCAATATTGATACTTGCTTTTGGTCATTATTAAATGTATCTATTTTTTTCTTGATATCATCAAGAATCATATGGTTGCCACAAAATTGACAAATATCATTTCTCGAATTTTCGTGTATTTCTAAACCATAATTAAGCCATTCCATTACCTTTGGTATTGGAATTAAATTATCGTTAAACTCAATAGAAAATATCTCTTTAATTTTTTGAAATAGATCATCATTTATTGAATGCACCTCAGAAATACTCACTTCATCAAGTATTAGTTTCTTTTTCTCAAGAGAATCGTCACCTATAAGATTGCGCAATTCTCCCTCATTAACCTTATAATCCTTAGTCACCTTATTTAGATTCTCTATATAGAGATTATATTTCTCGGTCGCTGTTTTATTGGCAGGTTTCCTTTGTATATTAGATGCACCCTTCTTTTGATTGTGTGTGCTATTTATGATGCTATCTAGTTCATGTTCGACAGAATTTTTTTGGAGAATAATATTCTGAACATCTATTTTCTTTGATTCCAAGTCAATTATTTCCTTTTCTATGTCAGTGTCTTTTTTCCCAAAATTTGCTATAACACCTTTTATATGCCTATTCGCGTCAGATTCCCCAAGAAGAAGATTTTCTTCTACGTAACTTCTATTATAAAATCTAACATTCTCTTTAACTCCCCCAGATTTTAAATAAGTTTCGACTATACCATTAGCTAGCGAACTTTTTCCTTTTCCGTTATAACCAAAAATAACATTATTCTTTAAAAATTTGCAATCTTCTTCTGTCGTATAATTCTCAAACGACTTAAGGGTAAAATTATTAATCCTCTCGATCATCTATCATATCCAACTAGTTACTTTATCAAAATATTTTTCAAGATACTCACGAAGCTCTTTATTGCATGCATAAATATAGATGCCTCTTACTGCACGGTTCATAAGGATGCGATAAGTTCTCAGCACCTGCTCAAGAATATCATCTTCATTAATTTTTTCTTTATTAGCCACTTGACGCTGACTACGTTTCATAGCACCGGAATCTGCGCAAGCTTCACGATTAAAGATAAGTTTTCCGTCACGATAGATTAAGTCGTTACCAATAATAATTCCAACATAATTTAAGTCATCACCTTGAACAGTATAAATACTACCGACTTCATTTACCGATTCCTTAGAACCAATCCAGTTATCTTGGGTACTGTTCCAGCGAAACTTCATGCCGTCAATTTCAATATCATATAGATTTTTATCATTTTTGGAGGTCCACTTCCAAGCGAAACCAGCGACCATACGAGATAAACCATACTCTACCTCACGCTTTTTGACGGCATCAGAAAAGTCTTTGATGTTATCAAAAATTTTCGCCTCAAAACCGTCAAAATATTCTTTTTGTTCTGGCCTAAATCTATTCGACAAAATACCGTTGATATAATCAATATATTTCTTACCACCACGCGAACGCATCTGCGTTTTTAAGTAATATTCACGCAAATCAAACTCGCCAGAATATTTTAAAATGTCAGATTTACAAATATTGGTTGGACGAATGCGCTGTTTATCGCTAAAAATCAATACAACATTTTTAGACTTGGCCATAATCCAATCTAGCTCGGTATGAATTTTAGTATTACTAAAAATTTTTTGGTCTATCTCATGAACTAACTTAGCGGTTTGACCGGAAGCGCCAACTTTTAAAAGATGCGCTTCGTCAACTAATGTAATGTCAAAATATTCATTGCAATTACCGAATGAAATCGGTGATAAAATTTTAATATTTGCGTTACCTAAATCAATCTTTTTAAAAATCTTAGAAATACGTCCGCGGAGTGACTGCTGCGGGACTACTAAAGCGATATTTTTGTTCTTAAAATTTTGATTAATGTGTTCAAACTCAAAAAAGATACTAAAATTAGATTCATCATCAATGTCATCATTTTTATTATCAAAGGATTGAAGGTCAGCAAGAAGCTTAGTGAGATAAGTGATAATAATTGTTTTACCAGTACCAGCATCACCATCGATAATAGAGAGACTCTTCTTATTTTCATTTATAGCTTCGTCGAGATTTTGCATCACTTCGGTTACAATATTTAGCTGCTCGAAATTCAAATTCTTATATGGCGAAAACTTAAAAAGTTCAGAATTATTAATTTCAGAAATAGTTTTATCGGCAATTTTTAGATTTCTTAAACGTTCCCAAATTTCTTCAAAAGTTTTACGATAATTGACTCTATTATAGTAATCACGGTCACACATCCCGTCATTACGATTTAGAACTTTAAATTTTCCATCACCGCTGAAATATTGGATAAGGTACGATTCTAAATCCAGTGCGGCGCTCTTATTAAAAGTCTCATCAAAAACAACTTTGATTGAGCCATTTCTTAGACTGGATTTTTCGTCATTTGCCATATGTTGGCTAATGCGATTTTTAAGATTAGTCGTTTCACCAATGTAGATTTCACTATTATTATAGATTTGATATACAACTGGCCAGTTTTCCTCCAAATGATCTTCCACTGCTAAATTACAAATCGAATTTTGGTCGAAAGAATAATTTCTAATTTCGAAGGATTTTTCTGCCATCTTCTATAATTCCGTATATTTTTTACTATTTCCTTTTGCTTTTTCGATAGGATATTTCTTGGAATTTTTCTCAATTTTTTGCATAACAATTTCCTCGAGATTCACTCCAAGTTTATCTGCTAAAAGGATTGCATAGTTTACGACATCGGATAATTCCTCACAGACATTTTCTTTGTTAAAATCATCATTCCATTGAAAGCACTCAAGAAGCTCCCCAGACTCAATGGCGATTGATTTGGCTAAATTAGCAGGTGAATGAAACTGATCCCAATCTCTATCTTTGGTAAATTTCACTACAGCCTTTTTCACGTCTTCCATAAGGGTATTGTAGCACAATTCAATCTATTATTTTTGTTTTTGACTTATAGTAGAATCTTCCAATGATCCTTTTGCAAGATTATCTTCAGCTGTAAGTAATTGCAGGTTTTTGTAGTGACATAATTTCAACACCTCATTCTCGGTAGTTGCTGTTGCTAGTGGGATTATGTGGTCAATATGCGCAGCTTCTCCGCTTTGAAATTCTCTACCATATCTATCTGTAAACGTATTTATTAGATAATCAAACACTTTAAAAAACTTACATGGTTGTAAAATAGCACGCCCCTGTTGGTGTGTTTTTCTTATCACGGTCTCACGAAGACCGTTTTTTTGTTG
>JABCPS020000024.1 GCA_013332955.2 Candidatus Saccharimonadota bacterium
GCATTATTATGACTTAAAAGATGGAAAAATTCGGATCGGTGGGCAGGATATCACAGACCTGTCTCTGGAAGCACTGAATAATGAGGTTTCTTATGTTTCACAGGAACAATTTCTATTTAATACAACGCTTTATGAAAATATTCTTGTCGGAAAACCCGAGGCGAAAAGAAAAGAGGTACTAAAAGCGGCAAGTAGAGCGCAGTGTGATGAATTTCTGAGTAGACTTCCTGAGGGAATAGAGACCATGGCGGGAGACGGTGGAAAGCAACTGTCAGGTGGGGAGCGCCAGAGAATTTCCTTAGCACGTGCGATTTTGAAGGACGCGCCGATTGTGGTTTTGGACGAGGCTACCGCCTTTATGGATCCTGAAAATGAGGAAAAATTAAATGCAGCTCTTGATGAAATAACAAAGAATAAGACATTGCTTGTGATTGCGCACAGACTTTCCACGGTAAAAAATGCGGACAAAATTTGTGTGATAAAGGAGGGAAGCTGTATCGCAGCCGATAAGCACGAAAAACTCCTGGAAGAATGTCCGGAATATAAGAAATTCTGGGATGCCTCTGTAAGTGCAAGCACATGGAAGATTAAGGAAGGAGAAAAGCATGTTAAAGATATTGCATAGAATCGTTTGTATGACAGGAAAATACAGTTCTCGAATCAGAGCTTCGTATATTACTTCTTTTATTAAGGGAATTATGATGAAGGCACCGTTAATCTTCAGTTTTATTGTGATTAGTCTATTTATGAAAGGACAAATGCAGGAGAAGATATGCCTTTATCTTGGAATCGGTCTTGTTCTTTGCATAGCAGTGGAAGCGGTTTTTGAGCACATCACAAATGTTCTTCAATCCGCAACAGGATATGAGGTGTTTGCAGATATGCGAATGAAATTAGGAGATCATCTCCGAAAACTTCCGATGGGATACTTTACAGAAGGAAATATGGGAAAAATAAGCACAGTTCTATGTACTGATATGGTATTTATTGAAGAGTGCTGTATGAGTGTTTTATCGGAACTTGTGACTTTTATGATTTCCCAGGGTCTCATGACGCTCATGATGTTTGTCATGGATATACGATTAGGGATTAGCGCGCTTGTAGTCGTTCTCGCCTTTATTATCGTTGGAAATTGTATGATGAAAACGACCCTTGCGCATTCCAAAACGAAGCAGGAAGGAAGCGAATCGCTTACAGAAGAAGTTTTGGATTTTGCCGAAGGAATAGGGGTCATCAAGTCCTTTAATATGCTTGGAGAAAAATCTAAAAGTCTTTCCGCCGAATTTGAAAAAAGTTGTAGGGAAAGTATTGATTTTGAAAAAAGCTATGGCCCCTGGGCGAGAGCTTTGTACCTTACCTACGGGATTGGCACATCCTTCATGCTTGCTGTGGCGGGCCTCTTATTCGCAAAGGGGGAAATGTCGCCGGACTATATGGTAGGAATGATATTGTTCTTATTTGATCTATTTATTTCCATAGAGAGCTATTATGGTCAAATTACAAGACTTACAGTAACAGCGGCCTCATTAGACAGAATAGAAGAGGTTTTTCAAGCGGAAGAACTTCATGATTCTGCTGATATTGCATTGTCTAAAAATGCAGGAAAAAATGATTCTTTTGTTGAATATAACAATGTAAGCTTTGGCTATACAGAAAAGAACGTGCTGAATCATATCTCTTTTACTATGAAAAAGGGGGAAATGCCTGCTCTTGTAGGACCGTCAGGTGGTGGAAAATCTACAATAGCCTCTCTCCTTGCGAGATTTTGGGACATCAAAGAGGGAACGATTAAAGTTGATGGCAAAGATATAAAAAATATTTCATTGGGAAGCCTTATGGATCAAATCAGTATGGTGTTCCAAAGGGTTTATCTTTTTAAGGATACGATATATAACAATATCATAATCGGTAGACCTGATGCTACAAAGGAAGAAGTAATTGAGGCTGCAAAGAAGGCAAGGTGCTATGACCTTATTATGTCGTTTCCGGAAGGATTTGATACGGTAATCGGAGAAGGAGGGACATCGCTTTCCGGCGGAGAGAAGCAAAGACTTTCTATTGCTAGATGCATCCTGAAGGATTCGCCCATCGTTATTTTAGATGAAGCAACGGCAAGTGTTGACGCAGATAATGAACGTGCGATACAAGAAGCAATTTCGGAACTATGTAAGAACAAGACGCTTCTTGTCATTGCTCATAGATTAAAAACAATAAAAGATGCAGACCAAATCCTTGTTATATCTGACGGGAAAATCATAGAGCGTGGAAATCACGAAAAACTCATGAAAAAAGACGGTGTTTACGCACATATGGTCTCCGTTCAGGCATCTTAAAAATGCAACACGAGAAAAAAGACATGTCTCCACATACAAACATAACTATTTGACATACTTAGCGAGCACTCGTTTCATATAAAAATGCCTAGTCTTACTAGAGCGCAAATAATGCTATAAAATAGAAATAAACATAATCAAGGTAATCTATGAACGGATTTTTACTACTCACCATTAAATTACTCGTTGGCTTTATCGCCCTCATAATCATCATCAATATCACCGGTAAGGGCAACCTAGCACCGACTTCCGCGAGTGATCAAATTCAAAATTATGTCCTTGGTGGTATTATTGGTGGCGTAATTTACAATAATGATATTTCTATTTTAGAATTCATCACCATCTTAGCTATCTGGTGCTTCTTGGTGCTTTCTCTAAAATGGATTAAAACCCACAACGTACGCGTTAAACAAATTCTTGACGGAAAAGCATTAATCCTCGTTGATAATGGCAAGATTAATATTGATAATTGCCGAAAAATTAATCTCAGCGCTCATGATCTTGCTTTTAAATTACGCACCAATGGTGTTTATTCTACCGAAAAGATTAAGCGCGCGATTATTGAGCAAAATGGTAGTCTACTAGTTATTCATAAAGGGGAAGAAAACCCCAAATTTCCAATTATTACCGATGGTCAGGTCCAATTTGATATTTTAGAAGTCATCGGCAAAAATGAAAGCTGGCTAAAGCAAGAACTTAAAAAACACGGGATTACACATCCTAGCCAAATTTTTCTTGGTGAGTATGAAGACGGAAAAGCTACCTTTACTCCATATCAATAATGAAGACTTGTCTAAATCACTTGACAGTTTTCACAATGTTCCTTTATTATCGTTTATGTTTAATTTAAAAAAGGAGACTATTTTATGAAGCCGAATAATATTAAAAGCAAAATCAATACTATTGTTGGGTCAATCGGGGCTTTTATTGGTATCTTCGTTTTTATTGCTTATATCCCACAGATTATTGCAAACATCAGTGGATCCAAAGGTCAACCTTGGCAGCCAGCTATGGCCGCTTTCTCGTGCCTAATTTGGGTGATTTATGGTTGGACTAAAGAGCCGAAAAAAGATTACATTCTAATTATTCCAAATGCTTTTGGCGTTATTCTGGGATTTCTCGCTTTTATGACAGCCCTCTAGTCAAAGGAAAATATGCAAAATTATCCCCCAAACAATTCCAAAAAGATTAAATCTACTCCAATCACCTATCGACGAATGCGTAACCGCCTTGTAAAATATGGTGCTATCGGATTTATTCTTAATGCCGCCATTTACCTTATTACCGAATTTATTGCAGCTCTTAGCACTAACCAAGATCTAGGATATGTCTATTCTAAGCAATTCATCAGTGCACTGGGAGTGTATCCTGGGCAAATCGCCGATGGCGTACCAAACAATTTTTCACCCCTTGCCATAGTAATGAATCTGGGCTTCATCGTCACCGCTTTCGGTTTTTCTATTAGTTATGCCTTATTACTATATCCAAAATTTAAAGATAGAAACACCAAACTAGCCTGCAGTTTAATGATGGTGGCCACATTATTCAGCATTGGTAGCCTCCTGGTTGGGCTTTTTCAAGGCGGTGTCCCCAACCAAGCTTCCTTACATGGCATTGGAGCCAGATTATCATTCCTCATGGGAAATCTTACCTTACTTCTCACCGGAATCTTTCTAAAACCAAATCATAAAATCTATCGCCTAACCGCTATTCTGCTTTCAATTATTGGCATCAGTTTTGCATTTCTTCTTCAATACACCATCACGAACAATCTAACTGAAGTAGCCGCCGTCTACGAACGTCTCACGGTTTATCCTATTACCACTTGGCAGATAATTACTGGTATAATCTTCTTAAAAGAATCCATTCAAACCAAACGTAATCTATCGCCAAAGGCCAAAAAGGAGAATAAGGATGAGACCAAATAAAGAACAGCAAGCCGCCATTGAATATCTAGGCGGACCACTTCTGGTCTTAGCTGGTCCAGGTACCGGTAAGACGCAAATTATTTCTCAGCGCGTCGCTCACATCTTGAACGTCACCCAGACCAACCCAAGCAACATCCTTTGTCTCACTTTTACTGACGCCGCCGCCACCAATATGCGCGACCGTCTACGTACCGTGATTGGCAACTCTGCCGATGAATTAAACATCATGACCTATCATTCCTTCGGCAAAACCATCATTGGTCGCTACCAGAATTATGCCACCGAAATTGAACGTTTATCCGAAAAAAATATTAGCCCCGTCGAAGCCGAGAACTTCTTCCAGCAACTTCTTGACGAGCTACCTATTACTAATCCGTTGCGAGCTAATAAAGCTAGTGAAGTATCCGGATTAATCAATAAACTTAAAAATGCTAATCTTTCCATCGCTGACCTAAAAATCATTCAGGAAGCCAATCAAAAAGATATTGAAAATCTCAACCAAGCTCTCGCCGCCACCACCATTGGTAAAGCCAGTAGTGGCAATTTTGAAAGTAAATGCAAGGAACGCTATTTCCCGATTCTTACCGTATTAGGTCAAGTCAGTTCTTCCCATGATCAAAACATCTTACCAAACGTACCATATATTTCCAGCGAGCTCTATCGCCAGATGCTTGATCTTTATCAGTCTGAAATCACCAAAGATAAACCTTCTATTGCGGCCCTAAAAAAATTTACCGATAGCCATTTTACCTTAAACGCTAGCGGAGTTTGTTATTACAAGCAAACTAACGACATTATTAAATTTTCCACCATTCTAGATTTTTGTCAAAAATACCAAGCCTATCTCGCCGACAATCGCTTAGTCAACTATGCCGGTATGATTCTTGAAGCGATTAAACACTTAGAGACCGACACGGATTTTAGAGCCATGATGGCTGAGCAATTTCAATATATCATGCTTGACGAGTTTCAGGATTCCAACCCGGCACAAGTTCGTTTAATCCAACTTATTACCGACTATGATAAACCAGAAATTATGGCCGTAGGTGATGACGACCAGACTATTTACGAATTTCAAGGCGCACTTTCCTCTAATCTCGTCGATTTCTACCAGCATTACCAAGCCAAAATCATTATTCTTAAAGAAAATTATCGTTCAACCAGTGAAATTCTTACTTTGTCGCGTAAAATTGCCGACCAAATCCCCGATAGCTTCATTAAATCCGAATCCGTCCTAACCAGCCTTGGTGAAACTTCTGATGACTTCACTAAAAATCTTCATGCCGCCAGAAACTCAGAATTATCAAAAATCACTAGCGACGATCAGACGCTTCAACCGATTAACCACCCAAACACTCGTATTTCTCGTCATCACTTCAGCGACACCATTTCTGAGTATCAGTGGGTCGCCGAAACCATTCATAATCTTATCCAAAGTGGGGAAGAGCAAAAAAATATTGCCATTATCGCTCGAAAACACGATGTCTTAAAGGCGATACTGCCGTATCTTCGCAAATACGACAATATTAATGTCACTTATGAACGAAAGGAAAATATTCTTGAAGATGCCAAAATCAAAGAACTTCATGACCTACTTCGTGTCATTCACCAGCTCGCATCTGGACAAGACCCCCTTGATTTACTTGCAGAAATTATGAGCGCCGACTATCTCGGACTTAATCCACTTGATTTTGTGCAACTAGTTCACACTGGATATCACGACCATCGTCATTTTCTTGATTATTTGCTCGGTTATCAAAAACTTCCCGCCGTACGAAATTTCGCCAAATTCCTCGCTGAACTTGCTAAAAAATCTCTCATCTCGTCTGTCGAAGACATGATAAATTTCCTCATCAACTTAAAACCGATTTATCTTGATCTTGAAACTTCAGAAATAAATTCTGGGTCTAATGAAACGCCAAAATCAAACTCTGACTCCGCCATCATCGATCCATTCGAAATTGGCTCTGAGTCTACCACATCTACCGAAAAATCTCTCTATATTTCACCATTTTTACCAAATCTTGATTATGAAAATCCGGAAACTCTAGCTAAACAACTAACCTCCAAAGAAGTTCGCCAGATGGTAGATTTTTACCAAAATCTCGCCACCTTGAAAGAGGAATTTTACAATTTCACCAAGTCTGAACATCCAAAGCTTGCCGACTACATCGATTTTCTTGATAAATATCAAGCCACCAATACTGCCATCCAAAAATCTGCAATTTTTTCCGATAATCAAAACGCCGTCACTCTAATCTCCGCCCATAAATCTAAAGGTCTTGAATTTAAACACGTCTTTCTCCTTGATCTTTCGGATGCTCATTGGAATCAAAACCGTGGATCACAGGGAATTAAACCACCTTTTAATCTGACTTTTGTCAATGGCGCTACCGAAAGTGAAGGATGTAATCTACGCCTCCTCTTTGTGGCCATGACTCGTGCTGCTAAATCTCTCACTATGACCAGTGCCACCATTAATCACAACCAGAGCGCTACCAAGCCACTTGGTATGATGATGGAAATAAATGAGGAAAAAATTATTAAAACCTCTCCATTATTAGAAGCACCTGAAATTTTCCAGCACCCGTCCGATAATTCTGAAATTACCGAATTACAACATCTAAAATCTACCTGGCTCGACAAATATCTCGATCCAAAAGATGATTTACTCAAATACCTTCACGCCAAAGCCGATAGTATTTGGCTTTCCGCCACTGATGTTTCAAATTTCGTAGATCTCGAATATAACGGTCCACTCAATTTCTATCGCAACCGCCTCATTGGCGCGCCACGCAGTATCGAAAATGTAGTCAACATCGAAAAAGGCAATCTGATTCACAAATGTTTTGAAATGATTACCAATCAAAAAATCACTGCCGAGCAAGCTCTCGAATATTACATTGAAAACGCCAAGAATCTTGATCTTTCAGAGCGTGAAATTGAAGATCTTATCACCATTGGTAAAACCGAATTACTGCAAAGTATCGCGTACTTTCATGATATTCTTTTTGACGAACATGCCAAGGCTGAAGTTTCTTTCAGCCATGAAAAGCTTTCCTTTGAAGGCGTCCCTATCACCGGTACTATCGATCACCTCACCATTGATGAACAAAATAAAACTATCCGCATCTACGATTTCAAAACCTCAACTGGCATGCAAGAAAAGGATACCTGGAAAAATAACAAAAAACTTTTCATCTATACCATTCAGTTGCTTTTCTACTACTATCTTGTCACCACTTCACCAACCTATAAAAATTACACTATCGAATCTATGAGTTTACTTTTCGTTCTTCCAAGCTATAAAAACGTCAAACCAGGCGAGCCGGGTGAATTCTTTGAAAAAACCATCACTAAATCCGAAATCGCTGAATTTGATATCAATATTCCGAAACTCATTCACGCCATTCGCCATCAACTAGATACCTTAGATTTCCTTAATACTGATTCTTTTGCCTGTAAACCAGTCGGATACACCACCAAGAAAGCTGAGATTATCGACTTCGCCAACCAGCTCATCGCCGACTATGATAAAATTAAAGAGTAATGTATCAAAATTTTTCAGA
>JABCPS020000025.1 GCA_013332955.2 Candidatus Saccharimonadota bacterium
AGCTTGGCTAGCGCCAGACGACGATAAACGGACATCATGGATTAGAGTTACCGATGAACAAAAAGATAACGTAACTACATACTTCTTTGGAAAAACTTATCATCATACTCTTCCAAAAGAAGAGATAGATAAAATAATAGCAATCATCAACAAATATCCTGGCCTATTCGATATTCGACAACTTGAACCTAACGACGTCCTCGACGGATATGAGTATGAGTTTACATTTTCGAACAGAAAAAATTCCAATAGTTTTGTCGGATACGGTATTCTTGATTACGGCAGCAAACCTCGCAAGAATGCCACGATGGCGCTCAGAGCAGCAAGACATATTAAGGACCATGTACTTTTGCAAAATAATATTCGAACCATGATATCGAATCGGTTACAACATTGGCCTAAATTTAGATATCCACTTAAGATTAAAATCTAAATGTGCCGCCTAGTATGCTTCGCATACAGACGTCTGATTCGTCGAAATAAAAAAGAGTCGCTATGCTCCATATTTTAATTTTTAAAACTTAAAATTATAGAATAAATTCTAAATTTTAAGCCTTAAAAATAAAAATAGAGTTCTTCGAACTCTCCTTTTTTATTTTCTCCTCATGGAGCCGCCTTCGAGATTTGAACTCGAGACCCCTTCCTTACCATGGAAGTGCTCTACCACTGAGCTAAGGCGGCGGGTCATGTATAAACATGATTGGTGCTGGAGGTAGGACTCGAACCTACGAAGGTGTAACCCGAGAGATTTACAGTCTCTTGTCATTGCCGCTAGACTACTCCAGCTTTTAAAATTCATCCACCTGCTGGCGTGAGCCAAGCCCAGACAGATAGGAATATTATAACAAGGTAGGGCGGATTTTTCAACAGGTTTCTGGAAAGAAAAGATATGGAAAAAATTAATAGAGCCTAGAAGTGCATTCGTGGAATATGGGTTTATTTTTTAGAAATAAGAAATGAGCACTTTTGGATGCCCTAATTTTTTAGGAATAAAAAGGAGCGCTTCTGGGCGCCCCATTTTTGCGCAAGATTGCGCGTTTTGCATTTTTTTAGGTTTAAGTTAGGTATTCAGGTTTAGCTTTTGTTTGAAATTGGGTATGAGTTTAAGTTATCAGTCGAGTTAATTTTTGCCTAATTTCAATCAAGTTTAGCTATTTTGGGACCGTGGTGGTGATAGAAAGAAATAATTTTCTCATCCTCCGGAATTTCTACCTCGATTGTGATTGGCCGAAAGGTACGACGGAAACCACACAAATCATAATAAGCCTTCAGAAGATTAGAAGTGTTTCTAGTGTCTCCGTGAGGATTACTGGTTATCGCGAAATGGGCGCCAGTAAAAGTCTTACGAACTACTTCGTTATCTAGCAAATAATCTTTTTCAGAGAGGATTAGATTTCTGGGTAACCTGTCATCGCCGAGGTCTCTAGTGTTGTTACGGAGAGCCAGATATTGGTCAACTAATAACGCCAGAGAGCTACTGCTTTTTTCCAGATCGAAGTTCGGAATGATTGGAATAAAGCCAAGCCAGCCTAAAAGAAATCTTGACGCGAGTAGAAGTGGCCCGCCATATTTGAGCAACGTATGAAGTGGCTCTTTAAGGAAAAAACCATAGGTGCAAGGATTCAGACTGAAGGTTGCATCGAAATTGTTTTCCATTTTGTGGATGACGATGTCGCCCATACTAATGGAATGACCAATTGTGGTGCGGCTGAGGCGTTTGAATTCCTTGTTGCGTCTAACGACGGCCTTTCTCATAGCTGTAATATAGGTCGGCACATCAAAGCCAAAATTACTGTAGCATAATGCATAAACTCCGTCGCCATCGTGCAAATGATCTAAAATATAGTTAAATGCACTAATGGAGGAATTTTGTACGCCGCAGATTTGAAAAAAATCTGCTTTGCCATTTGGCTTGCCATGACGCACTGTGCGAACGCGAGTGGTGGCAGAAATTAGAGCCTTACGCAGAATAGCTGCGCTGACCGAATTGATTATCATAAAAACGATAATCCACTGCCACGTTCTCGGTAGTTCCGTAAAACCTAAAATTGCAAGTGTTTGATAAAAAAATGTACTCATTTTGTCCCCCTTTTCTTGTGAATATGCAACAAAAATCAAAATGTATCAGAGATATATTACCACATTTTAATGGTTATGTCAATCTATCGTAATAGCTCAGGACCTTTGCAACAAAAAAATAAAAAGTATTGCCAATAAAAATAGGTAGATATTGTCATTATGCTAATATTGATATATTTTTAAAAAAATATAGAATATAGTTAGATAGGTTACTTTTAATCTGCGCACATTAAAATGGAGGTGTATAATGGATGATTCGATGGATATTGCACTACAATCACTACTATATTTGACACTCGGTCTTATCCCAGGTGGGCTCTATGATGGGGATGATTTTCTGCCTCTGTGGCCTTCTAGACTGGAAACCACCAAGGAAGGCGGAAGTGAGTCACACGAAAGCGAGTCACTAAAAAGAAAACGTGATTACGAAGACATCAAAAGAAGATTCTATCACGAAAGTAATCGGACCGAGTAAGGATGCTATAACTGAAGTATTAGAAGCAAGACAGGCAGCCAGAAATGATTATGGACTAGTCCCACTAAAGGACCCTGACCCAAGTAGGTCACACCCAGGAACATTCCAAATGGTTTCTGAATTTAATATCAGAGAAGTGGAGGACCTGA
>JABCPS020000026.1 GCA_013332955.2 Candidatus Saccharimonadota bacterium
GAAGTCGGCGTAGAGAGCTTTAGTGTCGGCGGTAAATTCTTCCGCGTTTTGAGGTTGTTTCTTGGTCTTATTGACTGCCACCTCATCAATATGCTGTCTAATGTCCGCGATATTAATTTGATAATCAGCAAGATTTATTTCTTGTTCCATAACTACTTTCTTGGGAATCTTTTGGATACTTGAAGCGTTTTTCAAGTATCCTGAGAAACTCAAATTTATTTAATATTCTCCTTGACGGATGCGTTTTTTGGCAATGAGCATGAGTTTTTCAATATCTTCATATTCAATAACATTTATTGCGTCCTGGAAGCTAAACCATTTGATGCCATTCATCCATTTTTCTTTGGTTGGGCGCTCCGTAGTATCGAGTGAGCGTACGAGATAAATCTGGGTAGTCATTAAGACTAATTTATCAATACGACGGTACTTAAAGTGCATTTTTCCTAGCCAGGAGAGAACTTGGATGTGGTTCAGACCAGCCTCTTCGCCAATTTCGCGAATAGCGGTCTGTTTTGCGGTCTCACCGGGTTCGATATGTCCCTTTGGAATGGTCCAACGGTTTTTCGAATCTTGGATGAGTAAAACTTCAATATCTTTTTTATCTTTGGTCAGTCGGAAGACGATACCACCAGAGGTCGGTTCGCGGACAATTTCTTTGATGGTTGGTTTTTTCTTGAGAATTTTTTGTTGAAGTTTTTTAAGATTGGAGTCGCGAGAATTTCGAGTCTTGGGGGTAAATGCGCGACGAGAATCAGTTTTGGTCTTTGGTTTAGTCTTCTTGAGGTTTTTCGCCTTCGACTGAACTGGTCTTTGATTGTTCATTTGTTCCTTCAGATTTCTCGAACCCGAGCTGTTTATAAGCGGTACCGAGAACACCATTGACGAACTTAGACGAATTTTCTGAGCCAAAAGCCTTAGCTAATTCAACGGATTCGTTGATGACAACTTTTGGTGGCACGGTTTGAGCTTCGAGCTCATAGAGCCCAAGGCGCAAAATATTACGGTCAATCGCGGCAATAGAAGCGAGTGGCCATTCTGGTGCTAATGGATGTAATTCATGATCAAGTTTTTCTTGATGTTCCAAAATACCCTTGGTGGTATTGATAATAAAATCAGTATCACCAACGGCTTTAACGTATGGTTCGATATTTTTTGCGATAATAACATTAATGTCGGCCGTAGCGTCGCCCGCCAAACTTCTCACCTCATATTCATAGAGGCTTTGAAGGATAATTATTCTGCCAAGGTGCCGATTACTTGCCATTATTTTTCGCTTTTCTTTGCCTTTTTAGTAGCTTTAACTGCGGTTTTAACAGTTTTAACTTTAAGATTTGGGGTTTTCTTAGCAGTTTCGAAAGCCTTAACAGGTGATTTCTTATTAACTGCACGAGCTAAGACAAGACGAAGGTGGCTACGGCGTAGACCAGTCTTTCTTGGGCTGCTTTGCTTTTTAGGTTCAGGCATTAAATGCTCCTTGTTAATATATAAATTTGTATTATTGTACTATAAAAACCCGTGGTTTGCAAGAAAAATCAGAGCGGGTGAGAGATTTTTTCGTGGATTTTTGAGTAAAATTTTTAGATTTAGGCCACAATGCTAACGAGGCGAGTATTTGGTGGGAAAATAATTTTTCGTGGTTCGCCATTGAGGTATTTTTGAACATTTTCGTCGGCTAGGGCAAGTTTTTGGATTTCTTCCTCGGAAATATCGGTTGGAAGCTGTAATTTGGCGCGGACCTTTCCATTCACTTGGACGATATATTCAGCAGTTTCGCTGATTAAAGCAGATTCATCGTAGGTTGGCCAAGTTTTGTCAGCCCCAAGCGTCTCGAGTATTTCAGAAGCGAGGTGTGGGGCGAATGGATAAAGTAACTTAGCGAGTACCACTAGATCGGCTTGGGCGGCGCCGTTTTTATAGAGATGATTGACAAATTCCATAAGGGCGGCCACTACGGTATTGAAGTTAGCGCGATTCATATCATCGGTGGCTTTTTTGATAGTTTTATGGCGAGCCATGAGATTAGCCTCGTCGTCTACCTTGGCGGTGGTATTTTCAAGATAAACTAAATTAAAACAGCGGTTCAAGAAGCGGTAAACGCCACCAATGGCCTTGGTGCTCCAAGCAGCATCTTCATTGTAAGGGCCGATAAAAAGTTCATAGGTGCGCAAAGTGTCTGCACCGTAGCCAGAATCAATCACATCGAGTGGATCGATCACGTTACCCTTAGATTTGCTCATTTTCTTGCCATCTGGCGCATTGATGTAGCCGTTATAAAGCAAGGTCTTGACTGGCTCTTCGAAAGGCAGGAGGCCTAAATCATGGAAGAACATGGCCCAGAAACGCACATAAAGAAGATGAGCTACAGCGTGATCACCACCGACATAGATATCGGGCGGAGCCCAATATTTGACGGCCTCTTGATCCCAGGCGTGTTCTTTGTCATGAGGCGAAGTATAACGCCAGAGATACCAGGAGGAACAAGCATAGCCATCTAGGGTATCGGTCTCACGGGTCATTTCTTCGCCATTGATAACTACCTTTTTCCAATCTTCAGCCTTGGCAAGGGCGGAACGGCCAGAGCTATCAGGTTTATAGTCGGTGATATCCGGCAAGACCACTGGTAATTGATCTTCTGGAATCGCATGAGGATTACCGTCCTTATCGTAGGCAATCGGAATTGGACAACCCCAGTAGCGTTGACGAGAAATTAACCAGTCGCGCATGCGATAAGTAGTGCGCGGGGCGGCAATGTGCTCTTTTTCAAGATCGGCGGTGATTTTTGCCTTAGCCTCTTCGGAGTTGAGACCGGTATAATCGCCAGAGTTAATTAAAATTTCATTTTCGTCAACGACGGTTTTCACCTCGAGGCCGTATTTTTCAGCAAAAGCTTGGTCACGGTCATCATGAGCCGGCACCGCCATTACCGCACCTTCACCATAACCGATTAAGACATAGTCGGCGATATAGATTGGCATTTTGACACCAGTGACTGGATTAATCGCGAAACTTCCAGTGAAGATACCGGTTTTTTCCTTGCTTTCTTGACGTTCGATTTCGGATTTTTTGATAGCGTTTTTTGCATATTCTTCCACCTCGGCTTTCTGATCTTCGGTAGCAAGCTCAAGAGCCAGTGGATGTTCTGGTGCGAGCACTAAGAAAGTAGCGCCAAAGATTGTATCAATGCGAGTAGTAAAGACTTTAATCTGATGAGCGGAATCAGCTACCTGGAAGACTACTTCGGAACCGACAGATTTGCCAATCCAGTTCTTTTGCATGGTTTTGATTTTCTCTGGCCAGTCGAGACTATCAACATCGGCGAGCAGGCGTTCAGCGTAATCCGTAATCTTGAAGAACCACTGTTTCATTTTCTTCTTCTCAACTTCCGCACCACAGCGCCAACAATGACCATTTTCTACCTGCTCATTAGCGAGCACGGTTTGATCATTTGGACAGCACCACTGATAGCTCTCTTTTTGGTAGGCGAGACCATTTTTGAATAACTGCAAGAAACACCACTGAGTCCAACGATAATACTCTGGGGCGGAGGTGTTAATTTCGCGTGACCAGTCAATAGCAAAACCAAGACGCTGAGCTTGTTTACGGAAGTTTTCGGTATTGATACGAGTAGCTTCTTTTGGGGAAACACCGGTCTTAATTGCATAATTTTCGGCTGGTAAACCAAAAGTATCGTAACCAAATGGACGTAGAACATTATAGCCGTTCTGAGAATAGAAACGCGCTAAGGCATCGACAATCGAAAAATTGCGCACATGCCCGACATGAAGACCTGCACCAGATGGGTATGGGAACATTTCGGCGAGATATTTTTTCGGCTTTGTCGAATTTTCTTCTGCCTTATAGGTTTCCTGTTCGGCCCAAATTTTTTGCCATTTTTGTTCGATTTTTAAGGGATTATAACGTTCCATTTAGCTCCTATTTTCTATATTATAACACTTTAATTCATAGAGTATCATCCCAGTAGCCACTGAAACATTAAAAGATTCCTTGCGGCCAACCATAGGAATTTCGACAAAACGGTCACATAGTGCCTTGAGCTCGTCGGAAATTCCCTCAACTTCCTCTCCGAGAATTAGAACAATTTTTTGTCCAATTTGGTTTTGAAAGTTAGGTGAATTTATCTGAATGAGGCGCGAATCTATGAGGTTATTTTCTAGGCCATCTAGCTGGAAGCCTTCTGCATGATAATCCTCTAAGATCTGAATGATATTATCAGTCGCCGCTAGGTTAAGATAAGCCTCAGCGCCAAGGGCGGTTTTATGGATTTTGGCGGTAATATTCTCGGCGATATGTGGAAGCTCCTTCGATACAGGGAGCGGAGTGGGAGTGTAACCGGAAAAAATCACCTTTTCGACCCCTAACCCCTCTGCAGTGCGCAAAATCGCCCCCACGTTCAAGATGGAGCGAATATTGTGCAAAATAAGATGAATTTCCCGTGACATACTATTATTATACTAAATAGAAAACAGTTATGTTTAATGTTATAATTAAGCTTATGGATAAAATAACATTAAACTGGTTAAATGAGCTGAAAGATAATAATATTGCTGGACCTGATATAGACCGCTCGATGGCTTACGCCAAGGACCTCCTAAAGGGGTTGTCGACGATTAGTCAATTCTCCCAAGGGGTGACAATTTTCGGTTCTGCCCGAACCAAAGAAAAAGACGTCTATTATCAAAAAGCTATGAAACTCGGCCGTCTACTTGCAGAAAATGGTCACCCAGTGATCACTGGTGGTGGTCCTGGGATCATGGAAGCAGCGAACCGTGGCGCCTTCGAATATGGTGGTCGATCGGTCGGCTTAAATATCATTTTGCCACATGAGCAAAAAATCAACCCATATCTTACCGACACCATGGAATTTCACTACTTCTTCGCCCGAAAAGTGATGTTAGTAATGTCGAGTAAGGCTTACGCTTTCTTCCCTGGTGGTTTCGGCACCCTAGATGAGCTTTCTGAAGTTTTGATGCTAATGCAGGGCAAAAAGATGCCGAAGATGCCATTTTTCTTCATCGGCAAGTCATATTGGAAGCCACTAATCAAGTTCTTCACTAACAAAATGTTGAAAGAAGGCATGATTAAGAAAGAAGACCTGAAAATTTTCAAGGTAACGGATGACGTGCGTGAAGTGGTTCTAGCTGCAAATAAGATTGGTCACCTGAAAATTGATCAAAATATCTACAATACTTTCAAATCGGTCTAAGGTTTGTTAGCTTTAATTGTATTTGATAATTCTTTCGAAATAAGATTAAGAAAAAACAAGTTATAGCTAAAAAAATAGAGCCATCGAGCTCTATTTTTATACTTAGAATTTATTTTGAAAGCTTCTGCATATTAAAGTCTCTGGATTGGCATGGGATGGAGGTCTTCGTCGCCGTAAAGCGTGCCCGCTTGAGCGCCAATATAGGAAATTACCGAGGTAGCATTAGCGGCGGCAAAAATTAGTGCATCCTTAAATTTTTTACCGTCTAGGGTGGCGGACAAAAATCCTGCACCAAAGGCATCCCCTGCACCGGTGGTGTCTTTCGGAGTCTTCATTTCATATTCCGCTAAGCGATAGGTTTCTTTGCCATTCGTCGCAATCGAACCGCGAGCTCCAGCGGTAATAATCACGGTTTTAACATAACGCGCGAGTTTAACCAAAAGCTCTTCGAGAATTTCGCCACCAATCAAAGTTTTAGCTTCTTTTTCGTTCAAAATTAGAACATCAACATCTTGAAGCAGACCCAAAAGTTTCTTCTTCTCGGCAATCTCCTCCATGCCAGGATTCCACATAATATTAATACCCTTCTCTTTGGCTTTTTCGAAAAAGCGCAGACAAGTATTCATATCGCCATTCAAGCTAGTGACGTAAAGCCAATCTGGGTTAGATAGGTCAAGATCGGAAGCCTCAAGCTTAGCAAAACTTTCGGAAGCGCCACGGCAAGTCAAAATCGTGCGCTTACCAGTTTCAGAATCGAGCAAAATTACCGAGGTACCGGTTTTTTTACGGGTAAAATTCAGATAACTAGTGTCGACATTTTCGTTTTGGAGAAAATTCAAAATCGCATTGGCTGCACTATCACGGCCAAAATTAGAAATTACGATAGTTTCGTGGCCATGTCTAGCGAAATTCGTGGCTGCATTAACCGCCCCGCCACCGACTTCGAAACTATTTTTATCGATGGTGAGCTTCTCGCCAGTCTTAATTTCGCCGAGATCGTTGTGGTCGATCATATAGATGTCCTGCAAGACACTACCGAGACAAACTACGCGACTCATAGGAAAACTCCACGTTTTTTAGCTTCGGCGACGAGAGCCTCATAGGCGGCCTTTTTATCTTCGGGCTGAGAAAGTGCGGAACCAACATTTATGACATTCACTTCATAATTAGCGAGAGCACGGACATTGGTCAGATTAGCACCACCATCCCAACCAATTTCAATATCGGGCTTAATACTGCGAATAATCTTGACCTTTTCGGCCTGCAAAATATCGGCTTTGGCGCCTTGTTGGCCGAGATTGCCAGCGAAAATCAGGGCGTGATCGGCCACTTCGAGATATTTCTTAATTAGACCAGGATAAGTAGTTGGAAGAATTGCTACTCCGGCTCTTATTCCGGCTTTTTTTAGCTGATCGAAAATTGGCAGGAGATCTTCCGAGGCCTCGGCGTGAAAAATCGCTAGGTGCGGATGCAAACGCAAGACTTCTGATAGGTGGTCGCTCGGACGAATGGCCATAATATGGAAGTCAAATTGAATGCCATTCGGAAGCTGTGAAATTGAGCTTTCAGAGACACTACGATTTGGCGTAAAGGTGCCATCCATCAGATCAATTTGAATACGCTTAGCAAATGAGATATAGGCCTTCATTTGCTCAACAAAAACATTCGTGTCATCAGTTAAAATCGTTGGTACGATAATTGTATCCTCACCCATATTTTTCCTTTTTAGTAAATATTTTCCTCATCTAGGCGCTGGTTACGACGGATGTAGCGTTCTTCTGGAATAAATGGCTCCTCTAAAAATCCTGTGACAGCTGCTTCGATTTCTTCCTCCGTCATGTAATCTGAAGAAAGGCAGAGGACATTGGCGTCGTTATGCTTGCGGCCGATACGAGCGAGAGATTCCGTGTACCCACAGATAGCACGAATGCCACGGAAGCGGTTGGCTTGAATCGAAATACCGTGAGCGGAACCGCAAATCAGAAAGCCGCGTGCGGTAGGGTTTTCGCGCACTGCACGAGAGACGGCAATTGCGGAATCATTAAAATCGTCGCCTGGCTGAATCGTGAGCGGGCCGAGGTCATTCACTTCAATATTCATTTCAGGATGTTGATTTCGATATTCGGCCAAAAAAGTCAGAAGACGTTGCTTAACAGTAAATCCACGGTGATCAGAGGCGACGTAAAGTTGCATTTTATTCCTTTCCAAAATCAGCAGTTAATTCGACGAGACGATTGGAATAGCCCCATTCGTTGTCATACCAAGCCACAATCTTAATCAAATCACCGTCCACCACATCAATGAGCGGAAGATCGACGATGCAGGAATGTGAATCACCACGATAATCGGATGAAACGAGTTCTTCGTTTGAAACCCCTAGAATACCTTCATAGAATGGCTCGCTGGCGACTTTTTCGAAAAGTTTGGTGAGCTCTTCCTTGGTGGTAGTACGAGAAAGTACGGCAGTAATATCAGCAAGTGAAACTACAGGGGTCGGAACACGAACGGAAAGACCATTGAACTTACCCTTGAGACTTGGAATAGTCAAGGCTGCAGCTTTTGAAGCACCCGTGGTGGTAGGGACGATATTTTCGGCAGCCGAGCGTGCTTCACGAAGATCCTTCGCTGGAGCATCGAGTAGGCGCTGTGAACCAGTGTAAGAGTGCACCGTGGTCATCATAGCTTTTTTGACGCCAAAATTATCTTCAAGCACCTTCATAATTGGTGCGATACAGTTCGTAGTACAAGAAGCGTTAGAAAGAATCTTATCTTCCTTGGTAACTTCACCTTCGTTCACGCCGAGCACGATAGTTTTAGCACCTTCGCCCTTGGCTGGAGCAGAAATTACTACCTTGCGAGCGCCGGCAGTGAGATGAGCTTTAGCTTTTTCTGGATCAGTGAAGAAGCCAGTGGATTCGATCACTACATCGACACCTAGTTCACCCCAAGCGAGATTAGCTGGATCCTTTTCAGAAAAGACGCGGATTTTTTTACCATCCACGATAATATTTTGATCATCAAAAGTCACTTCACGACTGTAAGTACCATAGCTGGAATCATGCTTGAGAAGAAAAGCGAGCGTTTTGGTGTCGGTCAAATCGTTGATAGCTACAACTTCGAGATCGCGTCGCATCAAAGCAATTTTTAGAGCGTTTCGACCAATGCGGCCAAAGCCATTGATTGCAATTTTAATCATTTTCCTCCTTTTTTCTTTTATTATAGCATAAGAGAGTTGCTGAAAACAAAAAAATACCACCTTGAAGAGATGGTATTTTCGGACTCGTGAATTAAGCGCGAGCAAAGTGAGCGAAAGCACGGTTGGCTTCGGCCATGCGGTGAGTGTCTTCTTTTTTCTTGAAGGCAGCACCGGCACCATTGAAAGCATCAACGATTTCAGCTTCTAGACGGCGTGAGTATGGCATACCCTTGCGTGAACGAGCTGATTGCACGAGCCAAGAGAAGGCAAAGTGCATTTGACGGTGGCCAGAAATTGGAAATGGGATTTGGTAGTTAGCACCACCGACGCGGCGGGACTTTACTTCAAAATCTGGTGAAACGTTAGCGACAGCCTTTTCGAGGACTTCGACTGGATTCTCAGAGTTCAATTTCTTGGCAGCACCTTCGATAGCAGCGTAAACTGCACGCTCGGAAGCTTGCTTTTTACCATCAAGCATTGACTTATTAATCAAGCGCTGAACGAGAACTGACTGGTATTTACGATCTGGAAGAACTTTACGTTCGAGAGATTTGGCAGTTTTACGTGGCATAATTACTTACCCTCCTTCTTAGCACCGTACTTAGAGCGGCCTTGCTTACGACCATTAACACCTTGAAGGTCGAGAGTACCACGAACGATGTGATAGCGGACACCTGGAAGGTCAGGCACACGACCACCACGGACGAGTACTACAGCGTGTTCCTGAAGGTTGTGACCTTCACCACCGATGTAAGCCCAAACTTCTTGACCGTTAGTAAGACGCACACGAGCGACCTTACGAAGCGCAGAGTTAGGTTTCTTTGGGGTTTTGGTAGTAACCTTGATACAAACACCACGCTTAAAAGGTGAAGCTTGGTTGTAGTAACGAGTTTTAAGAGTGTTGACGATAGAACCAAGGGCTGGTGACTTAGACTTTCTAGCAGCAACCTTACGAGGTTTACGGATCAACTGATTAATTGTTGGCATTAGTTTCCTCTTGTGTTATTGATAAAAATCTGATTCTTCATCAGTGGTGAAGCTCTAGATAAAACTTCACAGCTTGAATAGCTATAATACGATATTTTACAACCTCAAGCGAGCCTTTTCCTTACAGCATTAGAATTGGCTTGAAACTCGTTAGTTATTATACCTATATTCGTGAATTTTGTCAAAAAAATACGGCCATTTTCGGACCGTATTCATAAATCAAATTAGTTAGATTTCTTGGATTTGGTTTTTGTAGTAGTTTTTCTGGTGCGCGTGGCAGGCTTCTCAATCAAGATGCGGTTATTCACGTTGTCAGTAGCAACCTTATGGTAAGTACAAGATTGATTATCGCTAATTTCCAAATCACCTAGGTCGTCATTCTCTAGATTTTGACTAATTTTCGACTCAAGAAAGAGCTTTAGAAGTGCCCAAACCACGACATTAGTCGCAAGGGCAATAAAACTAATTAACGGAATAATCAATAGCGCTACACCAAGCGCACGGTCTAACAGAGAGACGACAGCGGCGAGCAAGAAGAATATGAGAGCGACTAAACCATAAGTCACCTCAACAAGCTTCAGCTCTTCTTTATTTTGATAAAGATTTTTGAGATATTTAACAATTCCAAGTTGCATAATGCTTATATTATATCACATTTTAGCATAATTACAATAGCAATCCTGAGTTAACATCTCTAGTGCAATATTAGTACCTTGGTGCGATTTCGCGAGAGTAGACCATGTAAGCTTGGCCGCCACTGAGGGATTGGCGATAGGCCCAGAAGTAGGC
>JABCPS020000027.1 GCA_013332955.2 Candidatus Saccharimonadota bacterium
ATCTCCTATTTAGTTTTGCTTTAACCTTAAGTATGGATCTACCTATTTTTATTGGCAATACTTATTGCCTTTTTGTTGCAAAGGTCCTGGACCTTAACGGGTATATTGACATTTAACCATAAATGTTATATAATGCAACCAGATTCTGATATTCAGAGAGAAACATATGGTTACTACTCTGGATTGGCCAGAGTAGTTCATTTAGAAAGAGGTGATATTATGAAAAAGACTTTTCTAGTAACTATGTTGGCTGTAGTAGCTTTTGCTACGAATGTTTTTGCAACCGAAGCTGAAGCTGGTGTATTAGGTTTGAAACCTAGCGCCAATCAAAGCGTGACTCAACCAAGCGGTAATAATAACGCGGCGAACACGGATGTTCAAAGTGTTACATACGATACTGTGAAATACCAGTATCCCGCGCAGCAACTAAAGACCGAGGGTAAAAACTTCGACAAGTATAACTGGCGGCTCTTCCAGCGCTTCGACACGGGTGAACTAATGGTTCAAGCCTGGGCCGATGGCTTGGGCTGGCGAATCCGCGAGTATGCAGACAATACTTACGAACGAACACCAGGAGAGCGTACTTATGCGTTCGACTTAAGAGAGGAGGTCCTTCCTTATTACGACTGTGAGTATACCATGAACGGAATGCGTATGTCAAGCTCAGAAAATAAATTTTTTTTCATGAGGAATGACTCAGGCGACATGGATATACCAGTTAGGATGCGTGTTGGGGTCCATGTTAAGCCAGAGAACTGTTATCCACGTGGTACCCAAATTGTGGTCCCAGGAGCAATGAATCATAATGGTTCTGGAGAGCCGTTTGCTGTGTATCAGGAACTCTACTGGTATAATGCTAGCAATGGACAGACTACAAACGAGACTGCTGAGGATTACAATGCGAAGTATGGTCATGCTGTGGAGCCTGTGAAGTTGTATTATCCCAGCGTGAATCGTGCATTATACGTTTCTGGCTGGTGCCTTGATGATGTTACTAAATATATGCCTATTATCGATAGCGTATATTTGGATAATAATCCTGAAAACAATTCCCACTATACTTACTTGCTTCACTATAAGCTACGTAGCTTGCCAGGCATGAAACAATTCACCTAACCTCTTTTAAAAACCACCCAAGAATATCGGGTGGTTTTTTCTTATTCAATATTTTTATAATTATTATGCTAATATATAAATATGAAGGTGCATATGGTTATTGGTCGTGAATATAATTATAAAAAAATATTCTTAGTATTATCTTTTTTCTTCTTACCCTTACTCTCTTTGGGTTTTATGGGGCATAATGTTTTTGCTGTTGATCCACCAGCTAATCAAAACCCAGGTGGCACACACGACGGCGGTTCTGGGTATCCGGTCGATGGTTGTTCTATTGATATTTGTTATACTATACATCAACCATATGCTGGCGTTTCTTGGGTTTACTATGATTTTGACGAAATGGGTATCCCAGTAAATCAAAGAGATCGTATTCCGTATAGTAAATTTATTAATCCGCAAAATACCAGCGAATATCCTACTGGTAATAAGCCGTTACCTACTAGAAAGGGTGATAATGCTGTAACTGGTTGTGCATCCAGGGGCAGTAAGGGCGTTTTTATTTTTGGTTACAATCGTTACTATCGCAAAACCAAAAAACCGACCGGCGGTATGGCTATGCCATTAACTTTTTCTATGTACTACTCTGAGCCTGATCCTAAGGAGTATAGATATGAAAATCTCGGTCATCATAGGGTATCACGGGATTATGCAAAAGATAATTATACCGGTAAGGTTCACACCGGAGTTGATGACCCTCAGCGTCTTACCGACTGGAATCGTGGTGACTTCTCCTGGTTCTGTGCCTGGCCACCAACTCCCATTAATGATGAAAAACAGCCTACACCGGCCAATATGACCTGTTCTCAACTATCCGGCAACTTCGGCGCCTACTACAAGGGTAACACCTCCGCCGACACTGGCGTGGTTAATCATTCCTACTCTGGTACTCTCGGTCATAATTCTTGGCAGAAGAACTTCCAAGGTAAAAACTATGTCTTCGCCAAACCAGGAGACCGCGTTCAGTTCTATGAAACTTTCTGTTTCCCAATCCAACAAGTCGGTATCCAAACTGGCAGCTCTCATGTAAGTAGCGCGGATCCGCCAGGCGAAAGCAACTTCCAAATTTTTGCCCAGAAGAATGGTTCAGAGAATAATCAGTATTTATTCGGTGACTCTCCAGTCCATGATGGGAATTATCACACTATCGGTCGCGGTAACAAGCGCCCGTTTAGTGGCAATGGACTCGAAACTAGTGACTATGGTTTCACTGCGTATTCGCCAACTCAAAACGCCTCCTCTGAATATGGCTGCCAAACCAATTACTATCGTATGTATGCACCAAAACTCACTGTTGGTTATCAAATCCCAGGCTTTATTGACTATCAGCACGGCTGTAATTCTGCCGATAAAACTGGCTCCACCACTGAGGTTGGTACGGTAATTTCCCAAGGTATTCGGTACGATAATCTTCGTGCTTGGTATAACGAATATACCACTTGGTCCGGTAGAGACGGAGCGGAAAATGTTCATCATCACTCTTATAATAGTTTTGATTCTGCAGGCGACGCAAGAGGTAGCGGTGCATCTTGGGGTTCGCAAGGAAATAGCTCATATGTCCAAAAAATTAAGGTAGGAAGTCATTGTAATTCTCGTTTACCGAACGGACATTGTGAAGACTGGGAGCACAGATACAAGTATGTTACTCACTGGAAAAAAGAATATCCAGACAGTCACGTCGGTACCACCACGCAAAACCTTGGTCAAACCGAAAAGAAATCCTCCGTCTACACCCCATATAATTTCAACACCTCTATCCATAGCTATATCGAATCCTCCAGCGGTGGGGTTGGTTTTCTTGGCGCTCGA
>JABCPS020000028.1 GCA_013332955.2 Candidatus Saccharimonadota bacterium
TAGCGAAGTCATCAAGACAAGCTATATACTCTTTAACACTTTGAAGAATAGAAACCGTGGTAATTTACTATCATGGAAAATTTTTAAGTGTTATAATCATACAAAAAACCTAAATCACACCCAACAATTGATTCCGTGTGTTTAGATTTTCTAAAACCTCTTCGCTTGAAGGATTCGCGAATCTCATTTCTAACTTGCTTTTTTAATTTAAATATTTGGTCATATTTCTTTCTATTGGTTTCGTATGCAGTAATTTTCTTTCGTCGACGAAGCGAAGACTCCCTATTCCATTGTTTACGTTTTTCCTGGTAGATTGGGTTATCCTTTTGCCTTTCTGTATATAATCGACTACGTAAGTTTGCTTTTTCCCTTTGAATATCAGTGCAGTTATCTCTGTATTTTTTATTGTATTCACGAAATTTTTCTAAGTGGCCTCTTTGATATTTTTTGGAATAATCTTTAAGCTGATCGAGGTGAAATTCTCGATACCTTCTATTTAGCTCTCTAATTCGGTTTGCATTGTTAGATCTATATATTCGACTTCTCAGATTACAACATTCCTTGCACTCGTTACGGTACTTACCAGAATCTTTGCGAAAAGAAAAATCAGACAATGATTTTTCTTTTTGACACAATCTGCATTTTTTACTGAATCCATTTTTTTTATAAACAATCCTAAACTTTATAACACTCAATAAATTAATCTTTACTTTACATTATTTTTAGCTTCAAATAGAACTTCCGCTAATCGTATCAGTAACAACTTTAGCTATTTCTGGTTTGGTCATTGATTCGAACTTATTAATTCTCGCTAATGGAATTCTGGCTTCCTTAAACATCCGTTCTATTTCCGCATCACGCTCCATGCGATCAGGTTTGCTATGAGTAGAATCGTCTAATTCGATGGCGCATATAACTTTATAACTTTCCTTACCAATCAATACAAAATCAACCGATTTGCCATTAATGTGACGAAATGCAGCATTCCAGTTTTGACCTTTTACCCTATAATCAAGCAAAGCCGAAAGATGTACTTGTGGTACAACAAACCATTTTGAGCTGAATATCTCATTTAAGATTTTAAAACACTCATTTTCACGCGAGGTCATAACATAAGGTTTTGCATAATAGCGGTACTGTGCTTTCTTGATTTGATCTTTATTTTCATCTGAGTCTTCTGCTTGCTTGATTTTACCTATACCTTTAAAAATGTACACCATTCCAATAAGTATGATCATAGATATTGACCAACTTAATATACGATTAATTTCTTCTCCCATTTTTTATCCTTCAGCTGAGTATTTTTAATCAATTCATTATCTACTGTAATTATATCCCGAATTGAACTATTTTATGATTAGTTAAAATTATTACATAGACTAGTTTTTTATCACATCTAATAATATTAAAAGCAAACTCTAACATGTCATCCATCCTTGAAATCCTTCCCAACATTTGCTATAATAGACGTAATTAATATTTCTTGTAACCCGAACCTCACTGAGGTTTTTGTGCAAAAATATTTTAATATTAACTTATCTACTTAAGGATTAAATGAATAAACAAGAACAAGAGCGTCGTGCGAAGTTGATGCGGATGCAAGCCGAGCGTTTGCCAGAGATCAAGCGCCGTTTTGAGGAAAATCAGAACCGCACTAACTTCGAAAAAGCCGAGGAAAAACCAGTAGAAACTGGGGCCGCGGTAATCTTCGAACAGGCGCAAAAGCGTAATTTTAACAGCAACTTCAAACCTGGTGGCAAAGATTTTCGTAGTAAAAAATCGGACCGCGCAAACGGCGCAAGCAATTCAAATAATTCCGACAACCAAAAATCTCGCAATAACCGCCAGAATAAAAACAACAAAAAGCGTGGCAACCAAGGCAACGCTGCCGAAAATAGTACCGCAGCTAATGACAACGATTCGCGCAAGGTGAATCTTTCAGTTTCGACTCGTCGTGGCGAAATGGTACATCACCAGCGCATGCTTTCACAAGACGTGAATGCGCAGGCTACCCAGCACATCATCGGCGTGCCAGTAAATAAATCTCGCTTCAATGGCTACAATGGCGCCCAGGTGACGAACGCCCAACTCAAGGCAGCTCGTCCAGATCCAGAAGCGGTGCGCGTGATTCCAATTGGTGGTGTCGGTGAATTCGGTATCGGTAAAAATATGACCGTGATCGAATATAAAAACGAAATGATCGTGATCGACATGGGTGTACTCTTCGCTTCAGAAGATTACCCAGGCGTGAACTACATGATTCCGGATATTAAATACCTCGAGGATAACCTCAGCAAGGTGAAAGCCATTCTCTTCACGCACGCTCACCTTGATCACATTGGCGCCTGTAAGCATCTTTTGCCAAAATTTGGCCCGCTTACGCCAATTTACGCGACCGATTTTACTATCGGGATGATTAAGCGCCAAATGAGTGAAATCGATGACTTGCCAGAACTAAATTACAACGTGGTTGACCCATTCAAGCACGAAAAAATTCAAGTTTCTGAACATCTCAGCGTGGAATTTGTTCACATGCTACACTCAATTCCAGGTAACTGTGGTCTGGTGATTCGCACCCCGAACGGCGTGATTTACCTCTCTGGTGACTGGCGCGCGGAAGCTAACCCAATTGACCGCCAATCTGACCTCGAACGTCTCGACGAGATCGTGAAGCATGAAGGCATCTCTTTAATGCTGAATGAATCGACCAATATTGATTCCCCAGGTCATCATCCACATTCCGAATATGACGTCGGTGACAACATCGGTAAAGTGATGGATCACTACGCGAATGGCCGTGTGATTATTTCCTGTTTCTCTTCTCAGATTAATCGTATTGGGATGATTTTGGAGCAAGCTTATCGACGTGGTCGCAAGGTAGCTTTTGCTGGTTTCTCGATGATTAATAATATCGAAGTGGCGCTCCGTGCCAAGTGTATCAAGGTACCAAAAGATACCGTGATGAAGATGGAAGACATCATTAAACTTCCTGACGATAAGGTGACAATTGTCTGTACTGGTTCGCAAGGTGAATTGAATGCCGTGCTTAACCGTATGGTGACCGGCGCGCACAAATTCATCAAGATTAAGGCTAGCGATACCATCGTCTTCTCTTCCAACCCAATTCCTGGTAACGAGCCGCACGTGGTAAATACCGTGGACGGGTTACTTCGTGAAGGTGCACAGGTAATTCAGAATGGTAAAACCCACCTCACTAATATCGGCCCACTTCACCTTTCGGGTCACGCATATTATGAAGATCACGTCGATTTCGTGACACGTTTACAACCTTTGAACTATTTGCCATACCACGGTGAATTCTTCATGATGGAACATAACGCCGAGATGGCAGAAAATGTTGTGGGAATTTCTCACGATCGTATCTTGGTGGCAGATGACGGCGATATCGTGGAACTTCTACCAAATAAGACAATCCGCAAGAATGGTCGCATATCGGTCGGCAACAAGCTTTACGATGATGCCGATAAGCCGGTGCACGAAGCGGTGGTAAAAGACCGTATCCACATCTCGCGTGAAGGTATTTTCATGATCGTTCTGACCATTAGCAAGAAGACCGGTCGCCTGATTAAGACGCCGGATATCGTGTCGCGTGCCTTTATTTATCTCGACAATTCCGAGGAATTAATCGGCAAGATTCGTCACTATTTGCGCGTAAAAACCGACAAGTCGATCTCTACCGAACCAGAGGTGAAGGTCTTAAAGGAAGAAGTGAAGGAAGACATTACCCGCATCCTCTTCGATGCCACTGGACATACGCCAATCGTGATTCCAGTAATCAATAAAGTTTAAGAAAAACACCCAGAGCAATCTGGGTATTTTTTTATTTTATTCGGTGGAATTATATTTGTCGTAATATTCCTGAGATTTATCGTAGTCTTCGGCGAGTCCATAATATTTGGCGGCCAATTCATAGTAGAGCTTCTTTAAATTCTTGGTTAGAGAATTTTCATCCACCTGATCGAGATAAATTTTCGCCACATCTGGGTTATTCGCGATGAGATAAAGATGGGCGCGATAGAGAGTAAAAAGTTTTTCCAGAGATTCATTACCACTACCAAGTTTTTCTTCCAAAGCATCGAGACGCTTCACTGCTTCATCTGGGTCCTGCAAGACGTTGTCCTTAAAATTTTCCCCTTCGATATTATTCGTATCGGAGAAAAGTAGGTAAGTGAAATTACCAAAATCTTCCCAAGAGGCGACATCGAGATTAAAATTATTTACATACTCTTCGGGGTTGGCCGTATAGTCAGTCTTTTTCTTGATATAGGCTTCATCCTTATCTGGATCGATTAATCCGTCGTCGGCGGAAGCTTCAGTTTTCTTCGCCGTGGAAGAACCGTCTTTTGACTGCTCGGCAGAATTGGACCCGGAAGCGCCATCATGATTATTAGCTTTCGATTTTGCAATCGCCCAAATACCAAAACCTGCCAACGCGACGATTAGTACAGCGACAGTGACAATGATAGCAATGACTTTTTGGTCTAATTTAACTTTGACTTTTTCATCTGCCATATCAGAGGTCATGGCAAGCTCCTGCACCGACGGAGTATAGGTATCTTCTACTGGATTATTCTCTGATTGATAAGAATTTGAATTTTCTGGGTTCATATTACTTATGATTATAATGCGAACGCACAGAGTTTTCAACCAATTTCAAATAATAGAAGCGTTCGACGTTGCCGTTTTTGCCGGCCAGAAAATTATCACGCTTATCCACGACCTTAAAGTGATTTTGTTTGAGCCAAAGCTCAAAATCTTTAATAATTTCACGACGGATTTTTTCGTTCTTCACGATGCCGTTTTTAAGCTGAAAGGGTTTAGCCTCAAACTGAGGTTTCAACATCATCAAAAAGTCGGCCGATCGGACTTCAGGCTGTAATTTAAGATGAGCAAGCACTTTTTTCAAAGAAACAAAAGACACGTCGGCCAGTACCACATCGAGCGGGCCAAACTTAGCGAAATCCACCAAAAAGATATCGGTCTTTTCCAGAAGGGTAATGCGTGGATCGAAGCGTAGTGGAGCCTTCATTTGATTGGTTCCCTTTTCGACCGCAAAAACCCGCTTCGCACCACGGCGCAAAGCATATTCGGTAAAACCACCAGTGCTTGATCCAATATCCAGTACGGTTTTATCTCGGAAATCAAAAGAAAAAGCTTGCGATGCCCCAGCAAGCTTATTCTCCGCTCGAGAAACTACATCTGATGTAACTTCAGATTTTTTAGGTTCTATCGCTTTTTTCATCTAATTATTTTTTACGTTCACGGTAAGCGTAAGTTTCGGTATCCACAGAAACCACATCACCTTCTTTGATAAAGGCAGGAACCTTAATCACCACGCCAGTTTCGAGGGTAGCATCCTTCATGACGGAAGTAGAAGTATCGCCCTTCACGGCATTTTCAGTGTAAGTGACTTCAAGCCAAAGATTCTTAGGAAGAGTGAGGTTGATGGCGGTGCCATTATAAAATTGGATTTCCATCTCATCACCGTCTTTCATAAAATCTTTGGAATCGCCAACCATATCGGAAGACAATTCGTATTGCTCAAAAGTGGTTGGGTCCATGAAGTAGAATTTCTCTTCATCACGATAGAGATACTGCACCTTCTTGGTAGTAACTTCTGCTGGCTCGATCTTTTCCTGACCCTTAAAAGTCTTAGGGATAAGAGCACCAGTGATTAAGTTTTTGACACGTACGTTGACGATTGAGCCACCACGTCCCATTACTTTTTGGGAATATTCAATAACCTTGTATGGCTGACCATCAAGAGTAATTAGAGTATTTTTCTTTAAATCGGTTGGTCCGTACATAATTCTCCTTTTTAGTTATTTGAAACGAATGGTAGGAGGGCTAGGTGACGGGCACGCTTAACAGCGACAGCCAATTGGCGTTGTTGCTTAGCAGACAAACCAGTCTTAGTGATTGGTTCGATACGACCGTAAACATCGATGTAGCGTTGCATAGTTTTGACATCTTTATAATCGAAATAAAGATTTGGATCGTTCTTGATTCTTCTCATTTTTTCTCTCTTTTCTCGCTTTAATTATTAGAATGGTACTTCACTGAGGTCGATTTCGCCATCTGGAATATCATCCGGAATAGAATCTGGCATGGTTTGACTGTAGCTACTAGTGGTAGATTCTTGGGATCTGCTACCGAGTAGGTTAAAGTCTTCCATGACGATTTCCACGGCGGAACGCTTGGCACCGGTCTTATCTTCATAAGTACGTTGAGACAAGCGGCCTGAGACCATGATTGGTGTACCCTTTTTTGCATATTGAGCAATCACATTACCTGGTTTACCCCAAGCAGAAACTTCGATGTAAGAAACTTGTTCTTTCTTTTCGCCGTTCATCACGTAATTGTAATTCACTGCTACTGAGAAGCTAGTAACTTCTGAGCCAGAAGTCGTAGCTCTAGTTTCTGGGTCGCGAACAACATTACCGATAATGATTGCTTTACTAAATCCCCGCGCCATAAATATACCTCACTTAATTATTTAATTATTCTTCGTCTTTAGACTCTTTTTTGTCAGCTCGGGCTTTGCGCTTAGCTTCAAATTTAGCTTTGCGTTCGTCGACGGTGACTAAGAGATATCGTAAGACTTCCTCGGTGATATTAAGAGTGGAAGAAATCTTGGCTGGAGCCTGAGCTGGAAGTTCCAAATCAAAGGCGTAGTAGACGGCATAGTCTTCCTTTTCGATAGGATAAGCCAAACGCTTCTTACCCTCATTGACTTCTTTGACGATTTTACCGTCGTGAGACTCAATGAGTTTCTTAATTTTGTCTAAGGCTGGTGTCAAATTCATCTCGAGATCAGGATGAATTAAGACAGTAAGTTCATACTGTTTCACTTTGCACTCCTTTGGTTAAAGCAAGTACACCTTAAGTTACTTGCTGAGCTAATAATATTTAGATTATAGCATAAAAATAGAGAAAAATACAGAGTTTTCCACAATAAAAATCATTGTAATTTTTAGCGGCAACATTTGGCGCTCTATTTTTAATTTTTAACTAATTTTCTTCCCTATAATTATGCTATAATATGTTTATGGCTAAACAAACACGAGGAAGACGTCGAACGTCTAGAGGTAGAGCAAAAGACCCCGCTCCAACCCATCAA
>JABCPS020000029.1 GCA_013332955.2 Candidatus Saccharimonadota bacterium
AAATAACAAAAACTATACAAACACAAACACGCTAAAATTTCTAGTTGAGCGATCTCAAACAAGAAGCAAATAACTACAAAAACCTATCAGAGAAATCTCGGATAAGTTATAATGTAGTTATGAATGAACTTCACAAACCTGTAATGCTATCAGAAGTTCTCGAGGCGCTAAACCCGAAACTGGGCGAATCTTATTTAGATTTGACGGCGGGATATGCGGGTCATGCGGGAAAGGTTTTGGCGGTTACGCAGAATTATAAAGATTCCATCTTGGTAGATCGAGATGAGAATGCTGTGAAATATCTTCGAGAGAAGTATCCATTGGATGAATCAAGGTTAGATATTTTACAAATGGATTTTTATAGCGCGGCGCAACACTTAATCGAGTGTGGAAAAACTTTTGATATGATATTGGCAGATTTTGGAGTTTCATCTCCGCAATTAGATAATTCGGATCGAGGTTTTTCATTCAAAAATGATGGGCCTTTAGATATGCGCATGGATAGGACGCAAGAATTATCAGCTGAAACGGTGATTAATCATTTTCCAGAGAAAAAACTGGTAGAAATTTTCCAAGAATACGGCGAAGAATCTATTGGTCTAGCGAAAAAACACGCGAGGGAAATTGTCACGAGCCGGCCTTTTTCTTCGACTAAGGAACTGGCGGATCGAATCGCTGGAAGTGGATGGCATAAAAAACATCCGGCCACACAGGTTTTTCAAGCTGTAAGAATTTTTGTAAATGATGAGCTTTCGATTATCGAAAAAACTTTACCATTATTACCTAAACTTTTGAAACCAAATGGTAGAGTGGCGATTATTACTTTTCATAGCTTGGAAGATCGGCTGGTGAAGCAATATTTTAAGCAGGAAAGTGCGTTAGGATACGAATCAAAATTAACGATTTTGACGAAAAATCCAGTAATTGCGGGGGAATCTGAACTCGTTATCAATCCGCGAGCGAGAAGTGCAAAATTAAGAGTAGCAAAAAGAAATTAAGGCTAGCTTAGATTTTCAGCACGACTTCAGCTCCATTGATAAAAATAAAAACAAAAAAGGAGGCAATATGCCAAAGCAAATCATTGTAAAAAACAGCTCACGCGCACAAAAAATCAAAGTTAATTTTCGTTAATTAGATAAACTTTGGGAGCTTTTTTGCTCCCATATGACGGGAAATTCTCCCTAAAGGTGAAGGCCCCGATGCGGTTGTGAGTAAATCGTAGAGTGTGTTTTATATAAAAAATATGACCTTCCCGAAGACCATATTAGCGATGCGGTAGTGCGGTTAATATGGGACTTCGGTCTATGAATATTTTTTGTGTAAAAAGATAGACTCACAGCAATTAGAAAAAATAAAAATAAAAATAATTAGAAATACTAATTAAAATCTTTTTTGCGACAAGATTTTAGCGAGTATTTTTTGCGAGGAAAAATGCGAATCACAGTTAATGGACCAAAGCAAAACAGTTATTCAGTCCGTACCAGAATGACAAGCACGCGTACAGCCGCGAGTTTGCCCCGAACGAATTTTTACGCCAATGCGGTTTCTTCCGGCTATTCGAGAAACCAAAACAGTGTGAAATATAAGAGTAATGTGTTTGGTCGTTTTTCATCGGCTTTGATGATTACGATCATGGTAGCTATTTTGGGACTTTTTTATGTCTCAGAACAGTCGCAAACTACCGCTTTCGATTACAAAATTAACGAGGTGAATACTCAGCTATCCGATCTCGAGGCAGAACGAGACGATTTACGAGTGGAGCAGGCAAGGCTTCAGTCGATTGCGAATAGCAAAAATTCCACAGTGGCGTCGAATATGGAAACCGCGACCGCCGCAGGATTTACTAGATAAAATATTGTTTGTTTTTGGTTTCTCTTTTCGGTAATGGATGTTTGCGAGGCGGAAGTTACCGCTTTTTTCTCTCTCTAAAATATGGTAAAATAATTTAGATAAATGTGTCCTCTTGGGGGCGGTAAGGAGTAAGTATGGCAGAAAATCAAGACAAGGTGATTCAGATTGCGGGTTCAATTACCGTAGATGAGCTAGCAAATGCGCTCGGTCTTTCCGTGACTTTTTTGATTGGCGAACTTTTTAAGCAGGGAATCGTGGCGACGATTAATCAGCGCCTAGATTTTGATACCGCAAGTATTATTATTGAAGAATTGGGTTTGAAGAATGTGCGCTTGGAACGTAAGAATACTTCGACCAAAACTTCAGATCTGAGAAGAGAATTATCAGACAAGGCAGTGGTACGTCCACCAGTGGTGGCGGTGATGGGTCACGTGGATCATGGTAAAACGACCCTACTCGATACGCTTTTGCACAAGAAAACGGTGGAGGGGGAAGCCGGTGGTATTACCCAACATATTTCGGCTTATCAATTGAAACATAATGAACGCCTGATTACTTTTCTAGATACGCCAGGACACGAAGCTTTTGCCGCGATTCGCCAACATGGTGCGATGCTTACCGATATCGTAGTGATTGTAGTGGCAGCAGACGACGGTGTGAAACCTCAGACAGTGGAAGCGATTAAGTTTGCCCAGAGTGCGAACGCAAAAATTATTGTAGCGATTAATAAGATTGACCGTGAAGGTGCAGATATTCCACGCACGATGGCAGATTTGGCACAGCATGGTTTGAACCCAGAAGAATGGGGTGGTGATATCACGATGGTGCCAATTTCAGCCAAGCGTGGAGATAATCTCGAGAAATTGCTGGATTTGATTCTTTTGACGGCAGATATCGAAGAATTGAAAGCTGATGTGCATATTCCTTCTGAAGGTTTGGTGATTGAGTCACATATGGAAATTGGTAAGGGTTCGGTGGTGAATCTTTTGGTGACTGGTGGGGAATTAAAGACTGGAAAATTTATCGTGGCGGGCAGTGCTTATGGTAAGATTCGTACGATGCTAGATTTTCGTGGTAAGCCAAAAGGAAAGGCTACGCCTTCGACTCCTGTGACGGTGACTGGTTTTAAGGAGCTGCCAAATTTCGGTGATAAATTTATCGAAGTAAAAGATGAAAAATCAGCACGCAAGATGGCACTGCTGAACGCGCAGAATTTGGTGGAAGAAAGTGCTTCGGCGAATGTGACGAGCTCGGATTTACTTCGTATGATGAATAACGCGGATAATGCGAAGGTCTTTAATGTAATTATTAAGGGTGACGTGCTAGGTTCAGTGACTTCGGTGATCGATTCTTTGAAGATGATTGATACAAAGGGTGAAGTGATGCTAAATATCGTGTCTTCCGGCGTGGGTGATATTACGGAAAATGATATCTATATGGCAGAAGGCGACAATACGGTAGTTTACGGTTTTAACGTCAATGTGCCAACCAATATCGTAAAATTAGCTGCGCGTGACGGGGTAGAAATTCGTAATTATAAGATTATTTACGAACTACTCGATGATGCGAAGACTTCGATGGAAAATCTTTTGGATGCGGAAATCGTGGAAACCGAAATGGGTGAAATGAAAATTAAGGGGGTCTTCCGTACTGAGCGCACGGCAATTATTGCGGGTGGTGAAGTTTTGACGGGTCTAGTGAAAAAAGGCTTGATGGGTCGCGTGTATCACGAAAAAGAATTGATTGGTGAAGTGGAAGTCGATTCAGTTCAAAAAGAAAAAATGGATGTGATTGAATTGGTGGCTGGTGAAACTGGTGGTATCGCCTTCAAGTTAGAGAAAAAATTAGTGATCGAAGTGAATGACCGCGTGAAATTCTTTACCAGGGAATTGGTCAAAAAGAAGCTTTAAAACATAAGAATGTCGCATGCCTTTTATCGGACCGCTCAAGGGCGCTTGCCCAAGCCTATGTCCTCAAAAGGTAAGACGACATTCTTTTTATATAATATCTGGATGAAAGATAAGATGAGATTCTTTTGATATCAAAAATCTGTTCTTCTTATGGTAAAATAAAAGTATATGCAAGGCCAAAAATCACAAGCCACAGAGACTCACGGGGGGGGGTGGTTTAATAGAGAATTAAAGCTCATTCTTGTATTTTTTGGTTTAATTTCTTTTTATAATTTGGTTTTTAGCGACAATACTTTTGCTTTATACACTCCGACGCTTTCGGCTTCGGTGGATAAATCTGACATAACCGTCTCGGGAAATGATGTTCTTAGATTTGATAAAACATCATTTAATTTGTTAACATTAATAGTAAAAACGAATAATCGAACTGGTTACACTGCGTCGATTAGTTCAGAAACGAATGATACTTCATTAAAAAATCTAGAATCTACATCAGGGGCGAAAATTGAATCTATTGCAGAAGATTTGCCTCTAGGTGATTTCACTGCGAATACTTGGGGCTATAAAATGTGGTCAGAAAATACTTTTAAGCCAATTCCTCCAGTTTCTAGTCCAGTTAATATTATACAGACTACTGAAGGTACTGGCTATAATGCGAGTGAGCTTAGGACAATTAATTTTGCAATGAAACTAGGTGATACATTAGAAAGCGGTAGTTATACTAATAAAATGATTATATCTGTAGTAGCTAATCCATATGAGAAAAAAGCGAGAATTAACAGAGGCTATGATTTTAACACAAGTGTGGGAAATTTGGATAAGAACCAGACAATTGTAGATCGTAATGGTAAGAGAGATAATATCTATCACATTAAAAGAAGTTTGATTGCTAAAGATTTAATTCCGGCCGATGCGGTAAATATTGAAAACGGAAGCACTTCGGATTACGAAGTAAAGATTTGGTTTGTTCCATCGGAGAATACGGTATATTATTGGACGGAGGCGGATAAAATTACTTTGAGTAAAGATAGTAGTTTTATGTTCGATCGAATGCCGAAACTTCAGACGATTGATTTATCGGGGTTTGATACGAGTGAAGCGGAAAATATGGCACGGATGTTCTCGAATTCACCAGAACTTAAATCGCTAGATTTTTCTGGTTTCAATACTGGTAAGGTGAAAGATTTTACGTATACATTCTATGATGCAAAGAATATAGAGTCTCTAGACTTATCGATGTTTGATACTAGTAGCACTACTACGATGTATGGGATGTTTAATGGCATGACAGCGTTAAAGAATTTAAATATTTCATCCTTTAACACCCAGAACGTGACGGAAATGCAGGAGATGTTTCAGTATAATTCATCACTAACGAGTTTAGATTTATTGCATTTTGATACTCGCAAGGTGACAAATATGAAAAGTATGTTTTATAATCTTTCAAATGTAACCTCTCTAGATTTATCGAGTTTTGATACTAGAAATGTGAAGCAAATGAACGATATGTTTCAGGGTGTATCAAAAGTTCCGACATTGAGATTAAATAATTTTAATACGGAAAAAGTTGAAAACATGAGTGGAATGTTCGCATATATGAGCGAGCTGGAAGATTTAGATGTCTCCTCTTTTGATACCAGAAGAGTGACGAATATGTATGGAATGTTCTCTGGAACAAAGAAATTGAGAAGTTTAAATGTTACTAACTTTAATACCAATGCGGTAACTAATATGGGCTATATGTTTACGAATATGGCAGTACTGGAAAACTTGAACGTAAATAATTTCAATACTTCAGCAGTTACAAATATGAATAATATGTTTTCTGGTATGACAAGTTTAAGAAGTTTGAATCTGTCTAATTTTGATACCGCGAATGTGAAAGATATGGGTGGGATGTTCCATAATATGAAAACTATAACAGAACTTAACCTGTCGAATTTTAATACGAGTAATGTTTTGGGTATGGAGGCAATGTTTTATAATATGACTGCGCTGAAAACTTTGGATATTTCAAACTTTGATACGTCTCAGGTGGGAAGTGTGAAATCGATTTTTGCTACTGCGGATGGTGATAGTTTGGAGAGGATTTACGTAAATAACGATTTTAATACTGCGCGTTTGACGTCATATATGGATTACATGAATATGTTTACGGGTCGAAATAAGCTCAGGGGAGGGAATGGCTCATATCTTTCTAATCCTGCTACGGCGGATTTGACTTGGCTTCGGGTGGATCGTCCGGGGGTGCAGGGATATTTTACGAGGAAGTCTTAAATTTACCATAGGAAAATAAAAACGCTTTTGGTTTTTTGAAGGTTCTTATGGTAAAATAGAAGTATATGCAAGGCCAAAAATCACATTCTTTTAAATTATTTTTGTGGAAAAATATTTTTGTATTAGGTGCTAGTTTTTTCGCTTCTTTTCTTGGTTTAAATTTTAACACTAGTGAAGTTTCAGCGCTCTTTATGCCAACACTATCGGCTTCGGTGGATCAAGTGAACCTGCAGGTGAATGGGAATCAAGTGATAAATAGTACGGATAAAACCACAGAAATACCGTTCAATTTCACGGTGAATACGAATAATCGCACTGGGTATACTGCGACCTTAAGTTCCGAAACTGAAAATACTGCACTAACCAATGCAGGATCTGCAGTTGGAGCAAAAATTGATTCGATTAGTACAAACTTAACATTAAATAATCTACCAAATAATACTTGGGGTTATAAGTTCGGTGGAACTTCGAATTATGCACCGATTCCAGCGCTTTCTACACCGGCGCAGATTGTCCAGACAGCAGGGAAAACAAACGGTAATGAATCGAACCAGCTAAGTATTGGCATGAAGTTATCGGATAATCTTGAGTCAGGGAATTATACGAATAAATTGATCTTATCTTTTGTTTCGAATCCATACACGATGCGCGCTGTAATGACGAATGGGCCGGATTTTAATGCCAGAGTAGGGAATTTGGACCCGAATCCAGCTTATTATTCTGGTCCCGATTCGATGCTGACTAAGCCAAGTATTAAGGCTTTTAAGCGAAGTACTGTAGCTCCGGCAGGTTCGATTTCAGTGATTAATATTGAGGATCCGGATTTATCGGATTACGAAATTAAAGCCTGGTATAATGCCGCGGACCAGTCAATCTACTATTACGCGGAGCCGAATGTGGTATTTTTGAATGAGAATTCGAGGGCTATGTTTATGTGGTTTACGAAGATGGAAACAATCGACCTGGCCGGTTTTGATACGAGTGAGGTGACTTCGATGAATACGATGTTTTATATGATGAACAGTATAAAAAGTATTGATGTTTCTAAATTTAATACTTCAAGAGTAAATGATATGAATTCGATGTTTGATCAGACTGGTGTGATTGAAGAGTTAAATTTATCGAATTTTGATACCTCGAATGTTACCGATATGAAATGGATGTTCTTTGGATTGAATAAATTGAAAAAATTGAACCTTACAAATTTTGATACAAATAAAGTCACTAATATGTATGGCATGTTTGATGCAATGACTGATGTCAGTGAGATAAAATTTGGCACGAATTTCAATGCTAGGAATGTGACAAATATGGGGAGGATGTTTTCCAGAACGAGTTCAATTCAGCAGTTGGATTTATCACATTTTAATACTGGAAACGTGACGGCAATGAATGATATGTTTAGTCTAATGACGTCTCTGACTCAGATTAATTTTGGAGCAAATTTTGACACTAGTAATGTGACGGATATGACGGGAATGTTTTACCAGTCTACAAGTCTAGTGAATTTAGACTTATCACATTTTAATACGAGAAAAGTTAAATCAATGATTAGTATGTTCTCGCAAATGTCTGGTTTGACAATTTTGGATATTTCAAATTTTGAAACACCAAGTCTTGAAAATGCTGGTAGTATGTTTGCGATTGACCCGGGTTTTTCGGATAACCTTGAGAAGATTTATGTAAATCAGGATTTTGATACCTCGAAATTAACTTCTTCAACAAATGCGTTTATTAGGCGAAATAGGCTCAGGGGAGGGAATGGTTCATATCTTTCTGATCCATCGACTGCCGATAAGACTTGGCTCCGCGTAGACCGCCCTGGGGTGCAAGGTTACTTTACTAGAAAAAGTTAGTTTCTTGATTGGATGCTGAGTGGGGGATCGAACTTAAAATATTGATCATGGATGTCAAGTTTGATGACCAGTTCGATGATTGGGCCTAAAATGGTCTAGTTCGGTTTTTGTTCGGTTTTGGGGTAGAAGTAGAGAAGAGCTTGATTTTTCATTAATATTGTAAAATCAAGTATCAGGGGAGAGTGGGCCGGGAATTAGCCGGGGACAGAGAAGAAAAAGCTAGAGAGAGGGAAACGCAAAAATTAAATTTTTTTGTGAAATTTGGCGCAAAATACATATTTCACAAGAAGATTTATTTAAAGTCAAGGCGCCTAACAGGGGTGGATGGTCTGGAGCAATTCTGGAGCTCTTCTCTAGGGTCTCAGAATTAACGGAATTAACCTGTGAATTTTGATGCATGATAGAAGGATTTACCCCTGTTAAAATGATAATTTAGGTGGATTTTCGAACGCGCGCGGAGTAATTCCCGGATCTTTAGAAGAGCTTTTGAAGCTGATTATAGAAGTATTTGGTTGGGTCTGAGCCGGTGGAGGTGGGCTGGGAGAAAAATATCTGATGATTCTCTGTCTTTCGAAAGAAAACTAGTGGGCCCACACGATTGTTCATATGTTGGTGGATTCGCCTCTTTATTGTCGTAAAATAGTTATTGTGCGACATTAAGAATCTAAGAAATAGATGGGTAAACTATCGTCTAAAATAACTTATAAAATATTCCGCTTATGCTAAATTAGTGGTCTGCGGGCCGTCAGACGATCGTAGATGCGGTTCTGGGTCCTTGGACGGGTATTTTTATGTCCTGCAGAGAAAAGGCTCATATAAAGGCTCATATGGCCTGATTTTTAATTTAGAGTAATTCCCCTGCGGTATTTGGATTTTGATCAACTAGTGCAGATTTTTTATTTTATATTAGATAAAAAATTCTAGCTAGCAGAGAGGGAAATGTCGGATGAAGGTGATGTGACGGTGGTATTTAAAGATAGTAATAGAGGTTAAAAGACTATGTTTTAGGTGGTCTGAGGGAGTTATAGTGATAAAACAGAGAAATAACAGGGGTGAAACAGAGGTAAAATGTGGTTAAAATAGGGGTCAAACATGGGTAAAAGTAGGTGAAAACAGATGTGAAATAGGGGTTAGTATAGAGGTCAAACAGGGTTGGAAGAAGTGTAAAGGAAGAAAAATAAGCCCTAAAAGGGCTTATTTCTAGTTGATTGGGGTAGGTTTCGGGCCGGAGACGGAAGTTGGTTTGTTTCCCTTTTTCTTGAAGTTGTTGCGGTTTCGGAAGTTACGATTTTTGAAACTACGATTCCCTTGCGGCTTAGCGTGAGATTCGTGGGTACCGCCATTTGGGTTCGGTGATGATGTGGATGGAGCTGAGTTTAAGGCATTTTCAGACGCTTGGGCGTGGTTTCCGGTAGAATCTGGTTGATTGGCTGTATTTGACTGTGAGGCCTGTTCTGAGGCCTCTGGTGCAGTATCTGCCGCATTTGGACTAGTAACAGGGGAATTAACAGAGGTGGAAACAGGGGTAGAGGTAGGAGTAGAGGTAGGGATAGGGTTTTTGGTTGATACGGGAGTAGAGTTCTGGGTGACTACAGGGGTAGATGTACCGTGGTTAACGAAAAGGGGAGTATTTCCCTGTTCTTGGTTTTGGGTGGTAGATTGGCTTTGAGATTCGGAATGAGTCTGCGCGGAGGTCTTGGCTTCTAGAATCTCTTTAAGATCTTTGAGTCCAGGTTTGGCTTGATTGGTGACGGAGTTTGGTGAATACTTTTTGGTGTCGAAGGGCTTAGTGGACATCGAAGGCTTACCATTGATGAACGTCAAGGTAGGGAGATTCTCACGAGGGGCCTTATCGGCTGGTTGGCGGCCAGAATTTGAGAGTTCTTGCTTGTATTTTTCACTCTGTTCGATAGTTTCGCGAATTTGACGCTCAATCTCGGCGCGTGGATGAGAATAGTATTCGCGAGAATGGGCGATAATTTGATCAAAATTATCGTGAGGGCTATGTGGGATATTCAGGGTGGTAGCAGAGAAGGCTGGGACCTTTTCCCCACCGATAATCATGGAAATCACGAAGTGACGGTTATTCATCTGAATTAAATCTGATTCATCAAAAACTGGGGTGAATTGCTTAGAAAGAATTGGCGCGTCATCGGCAGAAACACGGAAAGAAATTGTGGTACCGACGTTACCGAAGACGGCGTTGCGCACATTCTCGGTCATCTGAGAGATATATTGGTTGGCAACGGTGAGGTTGAGCCCGTACTTACGAGCCTCGGAAAGGATTACAGCAAAAGAATCGGTGGCAAAGTTTTGGAACTCATCGACATAGAGGTAAAATGGGCGGCGATTCTCCACTTCTGGAATATCAGAGCGAGACATGGCGGCAAGCTGGATTTTGGTAACCAAGAAGGCGCCGAGAATACCGGCATTATCTTCACCGATGAGGCCCTTAGAGAGGTTGACCACCAAGATCTTTCCCTCGTCCATGATTTTACGGACGTTGAAAGTGGATTTTGGTTGGCCGATAATATTGCGGATAATTGGGTTGGCAGTGAATGCACCGACCTTGTTTAAGACTGGCGCGATGGATTCGTTAATCTGTTTGTCATTCCACTGACCGAATTCGTGTTTCCAGAATTGTAAGACTGTGACGTCGGTACAGTAATCGAGAGTCTCTTTGCGGAATTCTTTATCAGTGAGGAGGCGTGAAATGTCGAGTAGGGTAGTCTCTGGGCGATCGAGAAGGGCAAGTAGGGTGTAGCGCAAGATATGCTCGAGACGTGGACCCCAAGAATCACCAAACATACGCTTCAAAACGCCGATTACCTCAGAACAAACATTCGGCTTCTTCGAGGCATCAGAGACTTCGAGTGGGTTGAAACCGACTGGGAATTGAGTATCCGCTGGGTTGAAATAAATGACATCTTTCACACGGGAAGCGGGCACGAAACGGAGGTTATTGACCGCAAAATCACCGTGCGGATCGATGATACAGTACCCCTGATTATAGAAAACGTCAGAAAGGGCAAAAAGCTCGAGCAGACCAGATTTACCGGCACCGGTTTGACCGATGATATAAATATGACGAGAGCGGTCGCGGCGTAGCATGCCGAATTGGTGATTAATGCCACGGAAATTGGTTAGACCGAAGGCAGAAATATTTTCGTCATTACTGGCAATACCGGTGATGAGGGGAAGTTTGGCTGGTGGTTCGGCAGTTTTTGAGGTGGCCCAAACGATATTTGGGGTTTCGACTGAGGTGTGTGGTAAATGATAGACCGAGGCAAGTTCAGAAATATTGAGGATGAAGCCCTCATCGGTGAATTGACGGAGTTTGTAGGCCTCGAGGTCTTCTCTGTTAAAACTGCCACCGATGGATTTAAAACCATTGAGGTTGGTGGAGTTGTATTGCTTGAAGGTACCGACGAGGGCCTGCATGTCAAGCTGGGCATTAATTTCGCTATCACCGAGGTAGGCAAGGCGGATTTTAACTTGATAACCGAGTTTGGTGGCCTTAGTTTCGGCAGCAGAAATCTGCGATTTAACGCGTTCTGAGAGTTCGACGGCTGGTTTTGGGCTACCAGAGCCACCACTTGGTGGAGTAGAGAGCGCAGAAAGTAATTCAGCTAACCAGGTCCAATCGATATTAAATAATTTAAGCGAAGAAGCGGGATTCTTTTGGGCTTTGACCCAAGCATCGGTTTTTTGGTGCCAGGAATCGGCGACTGGACGCGTAAGAATTTGGATCCAGAGCTCTTCATTACTATCAGGATTCAGCTTAGCGAGGGTACCAGTAATGCCAGCCAGCGGATCGACTTCGAAGGTATCGAAAGTTTTGATCGGCAATACTTCATTTTCGGTAAGAGAAAGCTCGGAAGTATAGACGACATTGTGACTATGAACGGTTTCAGTGTAATCCTTATCGACGACGTGGATTTGGACACTTGGGTATTGCGCATAAATCTGACCTTCGACGAAACTCTGGAGGGTTTTCGGTACATAGACATAAAAACGAATCTGTCCACCAGAGGAGACAATCTCGAAACTGAGGTGTTCCTGGGCGGTACCAGATTGACGTAAAAGTTCAGTATCTTTCAAAATACCATGAAGTGAGGCGAACATTTGCTCGGCGGAAAGTTCCTTTTTGTCGTTATTTTTTGGAATTTCCAGCATCAAAAGTACTGACTCGAGATTCAGAGTCTTTAGTTGATTGATTTTTTTGTAATTTTTATATGTGAGATATCCTAGGACGCCAACAATTGGGAGCCAAACAATAGGCATCAAGATAAAATGAACTAATTCCGCTATCATACTTCTATTTTAGCATTACTGACCGAGTTCGTCAGCATAAGTATAAGTGTTTCGGTCGACACGACGGAAAAGTTTATTGTTTTGAAGATTTAAGAGAATAGTGGTTTCTTTAACCTTGCGAGTTTTAAGCACGCGCTTAACAATCTCTTCTCTTGTGAGCGGTTCGCCGGCTTCTTTTAGAATGTCGGTAATGATTTGTGCGACCGTGCCGCGTTTGTAGCCCCAGATGTCAAGGGCATAAATGCCGCGACCGATCAAGACGAAACGAGGATCTTTAATTAGTTCGTTATGGATGGCCTGAGTGGTGACGTTTTTGCGGCGGAATTTGGAATTCGAAATCGCATCGGCAATGTCACTGAAGTGCATTGGCTCGTTCTGATTCTTCAAAATAACATAAATTTTGTCACGGATATTTTTCGGGTTAACGGTTGGCCACTTGGCGAGACCCCATTGATCATCTAGTGAAGAAAGCTGTTTAGAGATGGAAGCGATGGCACGGATGTGATTTGGGTGCTCATAATTCAATTTGGCGTCAAGTTCATCTAGGCTCATTGGGAGCTTGTTGTTGCGGATAAGGGTAACAATTTCGTCAGCTTTGCTCTTGATTTCGCGTTCGTTGCCATATTCAGCGATGCCGGTGGCGTTGTAATAGCGCTCGGATTCATCGATATGAACGAGGCGGGCGGAAATTTCGCTAATAAAATTAATGGCGGCGAGTTCTTTTTCGTTTGGATTGTGACCATAGATTTTTTGGGCAAGAGTGGAAATGCGAGCGATTCTTCCCTCTTCGACGAGGAAGCGAATGATAATTTTTTCGGCGGCACCGAGTTCAGGAATTTGATTTTCTTCGGCCATCACGCGAAGACGGATGATGATGGCTTTTTCCAACTGACGGACGCGTTCCCTAGTGATAGAAAGCACTTCCCCGATTTGTTCGAGGGTTTCCTTCTGGCCATTTAGACCAAAACGACGAGAAATAATCTCCTTTTCACGGTCTTGTTCTATAATATTAAGACTTCCTGTCAAGGCTTTCTGAATAGTTTCCGCATGTTGATCCATCTTATATTTTTCCCTTATCCACCCAATAATATATAAAAATTACTATAATTATAATATAAAATTATAAAAAGTCAAATAGGAATCTTGTGTGGTCGCTTTCCGTCTAACTTCTTTTAATATTTTATCATAAATTGTACATTTAGGACAGAAAATTATATCTAAATTTAAACATTGGCGGTTTCATGGTGTGATTATGGATAATGCTTATGTTTAATGTTGCGGTGATGGCAAAAAAAGTCGCTTCCTATTAGTCTAATAGACAAGAGGCGACTTTGATTTTATGGTAGTTTTTTGTGATTTGGCTAGATTCGGTGGCTATTATTAGTTTTTGTGATTCGGCTGGATTTGGTGGCTAGCGGTATTTTTTTAGCTCTTTTTGGCTGTAGTTTTCGCTTTGGTTTTTGCTGCAGTTTTCTTAGTAGTGGACTTTTTCGCCGGAGTTTTTTTGGCGGCAGTCTTCTTGGCTGAGGCCTTTTTGGCGGCAGGCGCTTTGGAATTTAAAAGAATTTCTTCAGCTTCTTCCCTGGTGATAGATTTTGGATCACGATCTTTTGGGATTTTGGCATTATTTGGTCTGGCACGGCCTTTGCCACTGGCTGGTTTAATGGCTGGGCCCTTAATGTAGGGACCGAATGGACCGTTAATAATCTTAATATCACCCCAGTCGGCGAGAATGGAGTCGATTTTTTTCTGATAGAGAGCTTCGGCGGTTTCGAGCGTAATATGATAGGGATTTTCCGCTTCATTAATCTTGCTAAGCGCGATATTATGGGTGCCGGCCTTAATGAAGGGGCCGAAGGGGCCATTGGCGGCGATTAATTCGGTACCATCCTTGGCATGACCAAGAGAGCGTGGTAGTACTGGCAGTTCCAATTGCTTGAGCGCCTGTTCGAGAGTCACGGTTTTGACAGTTTTGCCTTTTGGTAGAGGAATGAAGATTGGTTTTTCGCCACTTTCCTTTTCATTTTCGCCGAGTTGCAAGAAGCCGCCATTTTTACCAATTTTGGCATAGATTTTTTTGCCAGTTTTCGGGTCGGTACCTAATTCGGTGGCGGAATTATAGCGGTTGGCCATGGCGGAAGCCCCAATGGCGTCAGAAAATGGGCCATAAAAATCACGAAGCATCTTCAGGCGAGTGAGTTTTTTCTCAGCGATAAGGTCGAGTTTTTCTTCGATACCGGCGGTAAAATCGTAGTCGACGATGTCTTTGAAATTTTCGCAGAGGAAGTTGGAGACTAATTCACCGACAGGGGTTGGCATGAGCTTCCCCTTGGTGGAACCAGTTTTTTCTGAAATAGTTTGTTCGGAGAGCTGATTTGATTCATCGAGAGTGAGCTGCAAAACATCGCGCGGTTCGCCTTCAGATTCGCCCTTAACTACATAATTTCTAACCTGGATGGCGTTAATAATTGAGGCATAGGTACTTGGGCGTCCAATACCGAGCTCTTCGAGTTTTTTGACTAGTGAACCTTCAGTGTAGCGGGCAGGCGGCTTGGAAAAAGTTTGTTTGGCTAGCAAGATATGACGCTTTACGTTGTCGCCAATCTGGAGATTTGGCAAGGTAGTGTCTTTACTTTTGCCGTAGACTTTTAGGAAGCCGTCGAAAATTACCATTTCGCCAGTGGCTTTAAATAGTTCGTTTGGTACAGTGTCGGCCTCGAGATAGAGACTAGTTTTAGCCACCACGGCGTTTTTCATTTGGGTAGCAAGGGTGCGACTTCGGATCAATTGATATAATTTCTTTTCGTACTCATTTTTACCGGCCACCGCCACGTCGATATGGGTTGGGCGAATAGATTCGTGAGCTTCTTGGGCGCTGGCATTTTTGGTATGGAAACGACGAACCTCGAGATAATTTTCGCCGAATTCGGTCTTAATGAGGTTAGCAATCTCGGCTAGAGCCTGGTTCGAGAGATTGAGCGAGTCAGTACGGTGATAAGTAATGTGGCCGGACTGATAGAGGCCCTGAGCAGCGGACATGGTAGTCTTAGAGCTAAAACCGAGACGACTATTGGCTTCAATTTGGAGCGCAGCGGTAGTGAGTGGTACGGGGTTGGCTTTTTTAGCTTCGGTTTTTTCCAAATTTTGTACTTTAAAATTGGCATTCTTGAACTGTTCGAGGAAGAATTTAGCTTCTTCTTCGGTAGCGAAAGTAGTTTTATCGAGATTAGCTTCAAAAATTTCAGAGGAATCGAGATCGGAAATATTGGCAGCTTGGTCACTGAACTTGCCGGTGACTTTAAAGCTGGATTTAGCGTTAAAACGCTCAATTTCCTGCTCGCGCTCGACGATGAGGCGAAGAGCTGGTGATTGGACGCGGCCGGCGGATTTCGCACCTGGCACTTTGGTGCGCACGACACCAGAGAGATCGTAGCCTACCAGCATATCGAGAGTTTGACGAGCTTGCTGGCTGGAAACCATATTCATATCGACGGTGCGGGGATTTTTGATGGCTTCTTGAAGAGCTGGTTTGGTAATTTCGTGAAAAGTAATACGATGAGTGGTTTTCGGTAATTTCAGAACCTCTAAGAGGTGCCAAGAAATCGATTCTCCTTCGCGGTCTTCGTCGGTTGCGAGCCAAATTGTGTCAGCATCTTTGCTGGCTTTTTTAAGTTCAGCGATGACTTTTTTATGGTCTGGATCAATTTCGTAAGTCACGGCGAAATTATCGTGCACATCAACTTTGGTATCTTTACGAATATGGCCGACCGAGGCAAGAACCTTAAAATCATTACCGAGATATTTTTCAATAGTCTTGGCTTTGGCGGGAGACTCGACGATGAGGAGATTTTTAGACATATACTTATATATTATCACGCTTGTCAACTAGAAAAAATTTTTCGGATTTTTAATTGGGCGAATTTTTATAGAGATAAATTAGAGATGAATTTTAGAAAAATTTGCAAAAAAGCCAAAAAATCTTGGAAAAAGGACTTGTTAAGTCAAAATGTTTATGTTAAAGTTTAGGTGTGTGAAGGTTTTCTGGCAGTATAGAAAGGAAATATACTGTGAGAATAAAAAATAAAAACCATAAAAAAATTAAAATTGCGACAACATTAATGGTTTTATCTGGTGCGGCGTTATCACCAATGCTGTTTGATTTGCCAACACCAGTATCGGCAGTGCAACAATCTGCTTCAACAACAATTAGCGTTGTGATTGATCCTGTAATTTCAATTACTACGCCAAACTCAATTGATATTAATATTACGCCTACTCCTACCGGTGCGTTTAATACTGGTACTGGCACGGTGAATGTCTCTACCAATAATGGTAAGGGTTACACCACCTATGTCACTTCCAAGACGACGGATACGGATTTGTCTCAACCAGCTGCCTCTGGTGTAG
>JABCPS020000030.1 GCA_013332955.2 Candidatus Saccharimonadota bacterium
ATAAGAGAATACCTTATTTATTACAATTATGCTAGAATACATACAACCTTAAGAATGACTCCTATTCAAATGTTGCAAAGCTGCTGACCCCTCTAAGTAGTGATCATTACTTTTTAAATATTGAGCAATAAAGAAAAAGCGGTATTAAATATTTCTTGGTTATTTCGCTCAAGTGGAGGTTTTACATTTCCATCCACGGCATCATCGCCAATCAAAAATTGAAAGAACTTTACGTCTCGATATTTGGCTAGTGCAAGTAGAGCAGAAAGTTCCATGTCAACTCCGAGGCAGCCACGCTCTTGCATTAATTTTACTTTACCATAAGTCTCACGATAAACCGCGTCCGTGGTCCAGATTTTACCCTCTACTACAGTTAAAGTGGTTTTATCGAAAACTGATTTTGCTTTCTGCAGAAGCGACTTATCCACCTCAATTTCATCTGAATCTGGCAAATAATGATAGCTAGTCCCCTCCTCACGATATGCAGAGGTTGGAAGAATAATAGTATTTTTTGCAATATTTTTGTCCAGTCGACCACAGGTGCCGAAAGCAACAAACTTTTTTATGCCACTAGCAATTAAAAGTTCCACATCACAGACACTTCCAGCCGAGCCAGTCGTAGGATAAACTAATAGAATTTTTTCACCATCCATATTGAGGTAGCGGTAGGTATCAAAAATTCTGCCATAAGTGTTCCTGGCAGAAAAAGTTGCAAGATTTTTATTCATCAAAACATAATCATCCCAGATCTCATCATCGAAAATTAAGAGACATTTATCTGGTTTAGCATCGAGCTTAAGATTACATGGTCCGAAAACAGTTTCTGAAGATGAGTCATAGATTATCATACTCTTATTATATTGCAATAATCCGTAAAATACGTAGCTAAGTCTTATTATGATATAACTTCCTGTTCTTACTCCTTAAGGCGTTGCACTTGAGATGTTAACTCAGTGTTATGATTGACATTTAACCATAAATGTTATATAATGCAACCAGATTCTGATATTCAGAGAGAAACCCATGTTTGCTACTCTGGATAGGCCAGAGTAGTTCATTCAGAAAGAGGTGTTAATATGAAAAAGACTTTTCTAGTAACTATGTTGGCCGTAGTAGCTTTTGCTACGAATGTTTTTGCAACCGAAGCTGAAGCTGGTGTCTTAGGCTTGAAGCCTAGCGCAAACCAAGGCGTTACTCAATCTAGCGGCAATACTAATACTGCGAACACGGAAGTTCAAAGTATTCAGTATGATACCGCTAAGTATCAGTTCCCAGCCCAACAATTGAAGGCTGAGAATAAGACCTTTGATGCCACTGACTGGCATCTCTACCAGCGCTTCGATAATGGCCAGTTAATGTACTATCAGTGGGCCGAAGATACAGGAAATATCGTTGAGGAAGGTCGTTATAATTCTAGCGGCCAAGGTAGAAAATATGGCGTTGAAGGACTACGCTCATTGGAGCCCTTTTACGTTAATCCAGACAGTTGGGAAAGGGAAATTCCGGAATGTCCAGAAGTAGACGGTTATCGTGCAGTCTACCCAGACAAGATTGTAGTCTTTGAATCTAAGAGAACTGATCCATTTGGGATGCGTATTCAACTTCAAACTCCAGTCTTTTCTAATCCTGCTCTTACTTATAGTCAAGAGATGACTGTTATCCTTCCGGCAGATATTGAAGCCGGCTTTACTAAGTGGGAGCTTTTCGAGTTGAAGCAGAGATATGAATTTCAGGCTAAGGCTAGAGCAGAGGGGAAATTGCAGCATGTTTACGAAATGGTTTTCTATTCTCAGAAGCGAGACGTTACTAATGTTCGCCTCTATAGGGAAAACCAAAATGAGGTACTCTTCATCTCCGCCGATCAGCTTGATAAGTTAAGACAGATGCTTCAGTTTACTTCCGCTAGATCCTTTGGTGATATTCATAGGGAAATTAAAAACTATGGATTTATTGAACCATACGAAGGACGTAGAATGCTCTATTAATACTTCTTTAAAACCACCCTATTCGGGTGGTTTTTTATTATTCCCAATGTGTTATACTATAAGCATTATGGGAGGCAAAATAATTAAAACTGTAAGATTTACTACAGTAATAATCGGATTTATTTTCTTATCATTACTATTCATCAACTCCAGTGTGTATGGCAATGGTGGTAAGCATGAGGTTACTCATGGTAATGATGCGGGTGATCTTAAAAAATGCAAAGTCGGTGGAACTTGTTATACAAAACTAAATGGTGAATATAGTGGTTTAGCCTGGTTCTATTATGATTTTGAGGCAAATGGTGTACCAAATGAAAAGAGAGATACTTTTACTTTTCGAGATCTCTTAAACAATAGAAAACCTGGGTTTCCGGTAGATAATTCTTTAATGCCAGGAGTGAATCCAAATACTAGAATGTCTTGTAAGGATTCTCGTGGTGTCTTTATTTTTGGTTATCCGCTTTATCAAAAAACTGGGAATGGGTATCGTAGCACTGGCGGTATTATGTTTCCTCAGAAGTATTCTGAACTATTTAATGGCGGAGTATATCATAGAGGTACCCCAATTGATGGATTTGTTAATGACGATGCAGCTCATATGGATTACAACGGTACATCTGTTGGCATACCATCCGCCGAATACGAAGCTCAATGGCAAACCCATGATGTTTCATGGTTCTGTAGCCGCCAGACTACACCGCCACCACCTCCTCCATCGATTACTTCACCTCCCGCTAATATGACTTGTTCCCAAATCCCAGGCACTTTTGGTGCCTACTACAAGGGAAACACTTCTGCCGATACTGGTGTGGTGAACCACTCCTACTCTGGTACTCTTGGTCATAATTCTTGGCAGAAAAATTTCCAAGGCAAAAATTACGTCTTCGCCAAACCAGGGGACCGTGTTCAATTTTATGAAACTTTTTGTTTCCCAATCCAGCAGGTAGGTATCCAAACTGGCAGCTCTCATGTGAGCAGCGCAGATCCGCCAGGCGAAAGTAATTTTCAAATCTTTGCCCAAAAAAATGGCTCTGAAAATAACCAATATTTATTCGGTGACTCTCCAGTCCATGACGGGAATTATCACACTATTGGTCGCGGCAATAAACGTCCGTTTAGTGGTAATGGACTTGAAACTAGTGACTATGGCTTTACCGCTTATTCACCAACCCAAAATGCTTCTTCTGAATATGGTTGTCAAACCAATTATTATCGTATGTATGCGCCAAAACTCACTGTCGGTTATCAAATACCAGGCTTTATCGATTACCAGCACGGCTGTAATTCTGCCGATAAAACTGGCTCCACCACTGAGGTTGGTACGGTGATTTCTCAAGGAATTCGCTATGATAATCTGCGTGCTTGGTATAACAACTACACGGTTTGGACTGGTAAATCTGATAAAAGCGGTAAGCCTGCCCAGAATGCGAATCATTACAATTATAGCTCTTATGAAAGTGCTAGTGATGCTAATAGTCGAAATTCCATGTGGGGTTATCAAGGGAGTGAAGAAATAGCAATTCCGATTTACAAAAAAGGCTCGTCTTATTGTGTTTCATGGAGACCAGACGGTGGTTGTAAACGATATAGGCGTGAAAAAATCTTTGATCACTATGACTACGAATATAAAAGAACCTATCCAGATAACCACGTCGGTACCACCACGCAAAACCTCGGCCAAACTGAAAAGAAATCCTCCGTCTACACCCCATATAATTTCAACACCTCTATCCATAGCTATATCGAATCCTCCAGCGGTGGGGTTGGTTTTCTTGGCGCTCGA